>NC_007577.1:683681-1025522 GCF_000012645.1 Prochlorococcus marinus str. MIT 9312
ACAAAATATTTAAAGTTTACATTATTATTTTGTGATTCTTCTTTAATTATCTTTTTATATTTTGGGTATGCTTTAAGACATTTTCCTCCATATTCTAAAAAGTCAAGACACCAATCCCAATCTTGATCTTTTAAGTTTCTATAACTCCAACAACTTTTAATTCTTTCTTTCTCAATTTTCGGATCAAAGCCATTTCCGCATGCCAAACTTATTAGATGTTGAAGAAGTACATCATAAGATAATTCAGGAAGTCTAATTTCCTCAGATATACCACTTTTTATTATTCTTCTCATTGCACTAATCTCAAATAACTCCAAAGAATTGGTAGGCATAAAAATTATTTTTGATTTCCCGCCTGGTCTATGAGCACTTCTTCCCGCTCTTTGGATAAGTCTAGCTAAATTCTTTGCACTACCAATTTGAACTATTTGATCTACAGGTTGGAAGTCAACTCCCAAATCTAGCGAGCTGGTGCAGACTACCCATTTTATTAATCCGTCTTTAACCCCTTCTTCAACTTTTTTTCTATCTTCTTTATCGAGGGAGCCGTGATGAAGTGCGATTTTGTCTTCCATCTCTGGCAGAAAAAATTTAAGACATTGATACCATCTTTCAGATTGATTTCTTGTATTGGTGAATAATAGGGTGCTTTTATTTTTATCTAGGATTTTTAAAAGTGAAGAATGACTTCTTATTCCTAGATGGCCACTCCATGGAAAGGTCGTTTCCTCCTCTGGTAAAACGCTTATAATTTCTATCTCTTTTTGAATATTTGTACTTATAATTTTGGGTTTTATAGCGCTCATACCAACTATTGCTCTTGCTGCTTCTTCAATATTTCCAATAGTTGCAGACATTGCCCAAATTTGTAAATTTTTAATATTACCTCTTAGCCAACTTAAAGATAACTCGCACTGGTTTCCTCTTTTACTACCCATCAATTCATGCCATTCGTCAATAATTATTGATGACAACTCCTTAAACAGATTATTAGATCCTTTATTAGAAAGTAAAAGAGATAAAGACTCTGGAGTCGTGATAAGAATATTAGGTGGTTTAGCTAGTTGCTTTTTCTTTTCATATGGGGTTGTATCCCCATTCCTGATTTCAACAGTGATTTCTTTATTAAAATGTAAAGCTGCTAATTGGACGGAATTTTTTAGATCTCTACTTAGTGCTTTTAAAGGCGTTATTAATAATATTTGCACACTTTTATTATTTTTGGGATCTTCTAACTGTGATAAAGGTCCCATTAATGAAGCGTAAGTTTTGCCGCATCCAGTAGGAACTTGTATTAGTCCGTTTTCCCCATTTAAAAATGCTTTCCAAGATTCTTCTTGGTAGGTTAATGGCTCCCATCCATTTGAGAAGAAAAACTGTTTAATTTTAGAAATAGAATTACTTTGCCTACTATTTTGTTTAATATTATTCATGATATTTTTTTCATCAGTGCATAAGCATTCTCTAGACTATCTGCATCATTAATTTTTTTATCTTTTCTCCATTTCGTTATTCTTGGAAATCTTACTGCTATGCCTGACTTATGACGTTTTGAAATTTGTATTTTCTCAAAAGATATTTCAAATACCATTTCTGGTTTTAACGATCGAACAGGACCAAATTTTTCTATTGTATTGTTCCTTATCCATTTATCTAGCTCTTTGATCTCAATATTTGTTAAACCAGAATATGCACTTGCAAATTTAATTAATTCTTGGTCTTTCCATAATGCAAAACTGTAATCTGTATAAAGACCAGCTCTTCTACCGCTACCGCCCTTTGCGTAAATTAGAACAGCATCCAGTTGCATAGGATCAACTTTATATTTCCACCAAATGCCTTTTTTTCGACCAGGGGAGTATATAGAAGTCTTTTTCTTAATTATTAATCCTTCAGTATTATTTTCTCGAGATTTCTCTCTATAAGTTAAAGCATCAGGCCAATCTTTAGGAAAGATTAAATCACATATTTTGAAAATATCAGAGATATCATTCTCAGTTTTATTTTGCCATTTTGAAAAATATTTTTCTAACTCAATTCTTCTATTCTCTAATTTAATTTCTCTTATATCTCTTCCATTAATCTCTAAAAGATCATAAGCAATAAAAATAATTGGATATTTTAATTGGATTGATCTAGTAGGAGATTTTCTATTTATTCTTTTTTGAAGAAAAGAAAAATCAAACGCAATTTGTTCTTTAAAATTCCAAACTAATAATTCACCATCAAGAACAAAATCATCTTTTATATGCGACATTTTCTCTACTAATTCTGGGAATGATTCATTGACTAATTCTTGCCCTCTTGTCCATAACGAAACATTTCCTGATCTTTTAATTAATTGCATCCTTATACCGTCGTATTTCCATTCAAATTGAAAATCATTTATTGAATGTTTGAAGATTTTATCTTCAATAGTATTCGCTAGAAGAAATGGAAATGGTTTGGAATTTAACTCTTGAAGATTGATATTCTTGTTAATTAAAAATTCATATGAATCAATTGAAGGCTCAAAATTCCCCATCAACCTATGGGAAATAATCTCTTCATCAATATTAATTAGTTTTGATATTGATTTTGTGATTAATCCGATAGAGACCCCTACTCTAAAAGTTCCTGTAAGAATCTTATTGAAAATTAGATGGTTATCTTCAGGTAATGTTTCCCACATATTTTTAATTTTAAAATTTTTCTCCTCCTCATTAAGTTTTGATAAATCAGGTATGGTTTTGCTTAGTAATTCATTGAGACTTATATTTGATAATTTCTTTTTTTTGGAAGTACTTTTATTTTTAAGTAATAACGTTATTACCTCAGCAGAATCACCAACTTTTAAATAGCATGTATCAATTAACCATTCAGGATATTCATATATTTGAGAAAAAAGATTTTTTAAATATCTTCCGCTAATAAATCTCTTATTACTTTTTCCAGTCAGTAAATTTATTGCCCATGAATTATCTATTGGATCATTAGATAAAAAATAATTCTTTAAAACTTCAATTTTATTATTTGTGCTGTTACTTGAATCTAAATCTAGAAATAATTCTGAAAAATTTTTTAAGCTCATATTTATTTACCGAAGAAAAGAACATTTATTGATTCCTTCTCAACTAAAAATTTACTTAAAGCTTCACTATCTCCATGATGAAAAAATACATTTTTTGCTTCAGACTTTTTTACTACTTCCAGTATTCCATCCCAATCTGCATGATCAGAGATTGGGAAGCCTTTGTCATATCCAGATCTTTTTCTTAGAGCTCTTATTGACATCCATCCACTCGCAAAAGCTGTTTGAATATGTTTGAAATTTTTTAGATAAGAGCCCTTACTTAAAGATGGCGGTAATAATATTAGACTTCCTTTAAGTTCATCAATCTTTTTTTTATTTTCGATTTTTATAGTATCTTTAATATCAATTCCAAGTTTTTTATAACTATTGTTCATTTTATGAATACTGTCATGGGAATAAATATTGCCTTTAAAATTTGTTTGACTAATTTCGTTTAACAATCTCTGAGCTTTTCCAAGTGAATAGCAGAAAAGTAAGGAAGTTTTTTCTGGTGAATTAGTTATCCACTTTGAAATATCATTTACTATTTTATTTGTTTCGTCCCACTTAAAGATTGGTAAACCAAAAGTACATTCACTTATTAAATAATCAGTTTTTACTATTTCATATTGTTTGCAAGTCTCATCTTTTTGAAGCTTAAAGTCACCTGAAATAAGCCATTTTTCTTCAGCAAAAATAAATCTTATTTGACTAGATCCAAGGATGTGTCCTGAAGGATGAAAAGAAATATTAATACCATTTATCTTGAATTCTTCTCCATATTCAAAAGTCTTAATTTTGATATTATCTCTAACTCTTTCTTTAAGAAGTATCGCAGTTTCCTTAGTAGAAATGTATTCTTCACAGCCAAATGTAAAGTGATCAAAATGAGCATGGGTTATTAATGCCTTTTTTACTGGCTTGCTTGGATCAATCCAAATATCAGCAAGTTCACAATAAAGATTTCCATCTTTATATTTTATTAAATATTCTTGTTTAGTTCTCAAAACTACATCTATCTCAATGTAGTTAATTTAGCTAATTATGCCCATGCTTGTTTTGATAAAGCTATGGCTGAAATTGTTAGTAAAGCAAAAACTACAAATTTGTTGCTCCAATTAATCATGAATGAACTAATTTTGTTATGAGGAACTCTATTAAATGGCGAAATGTTTTTTTGATTTATTGTGTGATGATTTTCATTATTTGTTGAGTAATTTAAATTATTAATCTTATTTATTAATTTAGATTCGCATTCTGATAATTGTCCTACTTGATTTAATAAATCAATATCTTCTGGTCTTAATAATGAATTAAATTCTTTAATTTTTACTTGGTTGTTTGCAAGAAATTCATTTACTATTTCTTCTGTACTTAAACCTTTCTTTATTTTCAAAAGAACATCATCTCTTTCCCAGGATTTTTCTAGGGAGGTTAAAATTTTGCTTATGCTCATATTAAGTATTTTTACTTATGATAAAATATTTTATTTTTCTTCTGTGGGTTATTTTTTTAAGTAATTAAAAAAAATTAGTTTTATTTAAGATTTTCGAATAAGTCTGTTTGCAAAATAATTAATCTTATCTTTTTCTGTAATTTTCTTTGTTGTGTTTTTTTCTTTGACTTTATTTTTGTTTATAGTGACTATTTCATCTGATACGTTTTTACCTGTTTCAAAATAACTTTTAATTTTTTCTAATTCTTCTTTATTTAATCTTTTTGTCGAACCTTTTGCGTTGATTCCAAGTTTCTTACAGGCTAATATTATTCTATTACTTTCGACATTAAGATCTTTGGCTATAGTGAAAATTGGAGTGTTGATAGACATTATTTTCTTTACTATGGAATTTATTATTAATAGTATATTTATAAATTAGAAATAAAATATTTTTTTAACTATTATTAATTTCAAAAAATTTTTGTTAATTAGGCCACTTCATCTTTGAAATTATTTAAATCATTAAACTTTTCTTTCATAGTGGGGTTATTTCTAGTTAATTTCTTTACCGTTAAATCCTGGGATTTGCTGTCAGCAGATAAAAGATGTTTTTTTGAGAGAATTAAAGCCTCTTTCGTTTTTTGTAAATGGGTTATTGATTTATCAATTTCTGTAATGGCATCATTAAATCTATCTTGGGCAAGTGATACATTTTTACCAACGGCATTCTTGAATTGCTCAAGAGTACTTTCAAAATTAGTTATGTCGTAATTCTCGCGTTTCATTAAATCAATTTGTGATTTGTACTTTAAGGTTTCCATCGATGCATTTCTTAGTAGAGAAATAATCGGCAAGAAAAATTGTGGTCTTATGACATACATCTTTGGAAATCTATGTGAAACATCTACTATTCCTGCATTGTATAATTCACTTTCTGACTCTAGAAGCGAAACGAGTACAGCGTACTCACAAGATTTTTGTCTTCTATCTTTATCTAATTCTTTGAAAAAATCTTCGTTTTTTCTTTTATTAGTTCCATTTAAACTTTCGTTCTTCATTTCAAACATTATTGATACGACTTCAGTATTGTTTTCATCAAATTCTCTAAATATATAGTCACCTTTACTTCCAGAAGTAGCATCATTATCCTTTTCAAAATATGAATTTTTAAATGCGGTAGCACGATTAAGATTAAATTGTGTTTCGCAATGGATTTCTAAGGTTTCGCCTACCATCTTTGTAGATAATTTAGATTTCATTTCTCTTAGCTCCTGAATAGTCAGGTCCCTTTCACTAATTTTGCTTTTAAACTTTTCTTCAATTAATTTTTCATTAATTGAATGTTCAAGTTTTATCTTTTCAATAGAATTTGTTAATGTTGAGTTTTCTTTTTCTAAATTAGTAACTGCTTCATTAACTTTGTTTTTTAAAGATAATTCTGCAATTAAAGACTGGTTTTTAATTTCATCCTTTAAATTGTTTAATTCATTATTGAGTGAATTGATTTTATTTGTTGCTTGATTTTTTAAATCATTAAGAGCATTTTCTTTCTTTTCTTCAGCTATGTTTAATTTAGATTCAAGAGCTTGAATCTCAGTATCTTTAATGCTGTTTTGCTCTATTAACTGTATTCTTAATTCTCGTTTTAAAATTTCCAAAGCTTTTTTATTATCTTCTTCAGCTAAAAGAAGTCTTTCTTTTATTTGCTTGTTAAATTCCTCGTCTTTTATTTGAAGAAGGATTTCTTCAAAGCTGCTGGGATCAATTCGGAAGGTTTTGCCACATGAGGGACATTTAATATCTTTCATTTTTTAATTACAAAACTAATATTAGAAAGGATTTAATATTCGAACTATATAAAAAGGAATATTATTCTTGACTAAGAATAAACAATGATCCAATGTTATGCATTAAAAAATAAAATAAATACTAAATGGAAGTTATATTAATCCAGATTCCTTAAGTATATTAATTTTATTTGCTAATTCAATATCTGCAGAGGATATTGAGCGATCTAATGTTTTGTTAGAAGAAACTGTATAACCACTATCATCAACAAATTCATCTTCAGTTTCTTTTAAGTGAACGTTATCATTTTGGAGATCTTTGTAATTATCAGATCTGTATATTTTTGAATTGCTGATATTGCTATATCCAAAATTTGCAATTCCTCTGGAATCTAATGCTTCCTCAACTAATATTCCAACTACTTTAGATCTACTTATAGATTCGCTTTTGGATATTTCATCAATAATTTCAAGTACCCTTTTTCTAGGGAGGTAACCTATCCTTTTAACTTTATTTTCCATAAATCTTTATATATGTCGTTATTGTAACACTTCTGTCAAATTTAGTCAGATTTTGATTGCTAGTGCTAACTGTAAAATTAAGTAATAAAAGAAAGTATAATTTAAACAACCTTCAAAGAAGGTTATTTCTTAATTAATAATTTGGATAGTTTTATATGCTTCTCTAATTGCTTTTTAAGATTATTTCAAAACTTTAAAATCTTTTTAAATTACAATTCTTATGAAAGATAAACTTTATGACAATGCTGACAGCTTTGCGATGTCATTTGATGAGGAATGGAAAAATATTGATTGTGAGGACTCACTATTAAAGATAGATAAAGTATTGGAACTTTTATCAGAACACCCTTTTTTAGTTTCTGATCCAGAAAATGCAAGAAAAATAGCACAATTTAGAATATTTTCATTAAAAAAATTTCAATAACTATTTTTAGAATTTTTTTGAAAATTCTAGTTTAATCTTCAATACTTGAGATTTACATATTTGGCGAATTAAAGAAACCCTTACTATATAAAAATATTGTTATACATATTATTGGACCTATTCCAAAGATAAAAAGTATTAATTTTGCAGAATTTTTTGTTTGACCTAATTCTTGATTTTTTATATTTGTTTTAGTTTGAATTTTTTTTGATTTTTTCTTTTTCATAAAAATATATTACTACATAGCAATTTCAAAAGATTTTGATGTGTTATTGATTCTCAAATAATTTTTTTATTTAGCTTCTTTATTTAAGAATCATAAAAGACAATATTGTATAATGAAATGAATAATAAGCAAATATGAGTGCGACTAAGAGAGAGGAAGTATGTTCTCACCTTAGATATATAAGGTTAGAGCTTAGAGAAATGCATCAGATGCTTATCAAAGATGATTTGTTGCCAGATGTGAACGATGCGAAGGAAGTGCATGCACAACTCGATGCTTTATTGGATTTATTATCAGAAAAAAAAGTAAGGAAGATAAAAAGCCAATTTTGAGACTTTTAATTCATTTGAATAAATTATAAATAATTAGTAGCTGATTCTATTTTTTTGCGATTATCGTGCATCTGCTCTAATTTTTTGTAAATTTCTTTGATTTGGATTTGTATTAGGTCGGTTGAATTTATATTGCTTAAAGCATCCATTGCTGATAGAAGACTTTCCTTAGCTTCTATCAAATGTCTACATTCTTTGCTACCTGCTTCGTATGACATGAGATCATAAAAAATATAATTATCACAAATATATAAAAAATTGTTCCGTATTGCTTGATACTCTTATCAAATGAAAGCTTATTATTGTTACTTAAAATACAGATTAGGATATTTTTTTTACTAATATTAAAAAAAAAAGTAATGCAAGAAAATTCTAAAGATTATGAATACTGTATTAAATACGCTTTAGATAATGCAAGAAAAAGAATGAATCTACTAGATAATTCCGATAAGAAGTGCATTTTGGAAGAATACAAGGAATGGATTAATGATGGTTTAAACAAGCATACAGTGTTACTAATTAGAGAAGACCCTATTATCTAAAATGATTTTAAAAATATCTTTTAGTTATGGGTATTAGAAGTAACCTTAAATAAAAAATAAAGGCTCATAATAAATGCAATTATTAAAAAAATAGTTAACGAAGAAAAATCATACATAAGTATAACTAAAACTTAATTTCAACTATAACAGTTTTCATTAAATTACCTTTTTAATTCAGTATTCTTTTAAAAGTGAAGAAATAAATTTATTCAATTCTTCTTTTTCTAAAAATATTTCTTTAGCTTTGTATTTTTTAAATTTCTTAAAAATTAAATTAACTAAATATTCTGATTTTGGAAACATAAAATAAAGTTACTTTTCTAATAAATATATTTTCTCGGCACCAATTTTATCTGGCTTTGTAATTTTGCAACCCTTATCTTTTTCCATATCGCAATCTCTTGTGGCAGGAACTGATTTCCAGGTACAAATTTTTTCTTGAGAATCTTCTTTTAAGATAATCCATCCATCATCTAAGTATTCTGAAATTCCATCCTCTCCGCAGGAAAACTTTATTTCCATTCTTTTCTTTTCTGAATTGCTAATGTCATTTATATTTTCTTGCAAATTATTTATGGGATATTCTTTATTGATTGATGACCTACAAGAACTTAAGAAAATTGTAATTAGAAGTATTTGTGAAAATTGTTTTATTCTTTTCATTTTTCAAGTCTTTTTATGATTCCAAAGTATTAATATTATAGTTTATTTTGATTCTATTAATTTTAAAAGTTCATCCATTTTAGTCATCAAATTTTTTACATCATCTGGACGCGGTAATATTAATTCTTCAGTAACTTCTAAATGCATTTTTTTTAAGTTTTGCCTTAGATTTTTTAAATGCATTTTTACATTTTCTTTCTTTTCTCTTATATCAGTCATGGGAATAAATTTTAAACTTAATAAAACTTTAAATTACTATCATAATATTTTGAAGGTTATTTCATAGAGAATAATTGAAAATTTAATTTTATAAATTTTCAATTTCATAGATTTCTTCACCACCATAACAAAAATTTGTAGATAACATTTTTATTTCCTTTTTATTAAATCCGATGATTTTTTTATTATTAATAATATAATTTTTGGCAATTGCTTCACAATCTAATTTGTTTTTTGCATGTTTAATAACTGGATAAAAATATGACAATGTACTAATAACAAACAAAAATGTTATTAATGTCTTTTTATCATTTTTAAATAATTCTTTAGCCTTTTTTTGGGTTTTTAATATTTTTATTAGTAATTTATCTGGCAAACCTATTTGAACAAATAACAACTCTACCCACCATGGAAGATCTTTATTTCTCTTTTTCTTTGAGTTTTCGGAAGTATTCATTTTCTTGGCTTCATAATTTGGTTTTCTAGGTTCTTTTGGATTACTTGTTTCTTTTTTATTCATATCATCGAATAATTTATATGGAATATAGAGGTTTTATTTTGATTTGGAAACTATATTTTTATTTTATAAGTTTTAATTTAATTTATCTATGAATTTGAGTATTGTTAATTTGTATTTAAAAAAATTTTAATGGCAAAAAAAAGAAGGAAGTTAAATAAAGATTTTGAGAAGAAAATATATTCATCAAAAAAAAATGTCGAATTAGTTTTGGCCAAAATCTATGATATAGATGATGAAGATATTCAAAAGGAATATATGAGTGCTTTTAAAGGAGTTGTGTATTTATATGATGAATTAAAACAAGATTATGAACTACAAGGTTTTCATGATAACTCAGAAGAACTTTTCACAAACTATAAAAATGCTTTTAATATTTTCGAATCAGAATTCGAAATTTAATTACTAATTACCTTTTATAAGGTATAACTGGTATTTCAATTAGATTGCCTTTTTGGAGATTGTATCTTTTCTTTTGCAAATTTTTTCTACAAGTTGATACTCTTTTTCCCTTTTTGCAAATTTGATTTATCTGGTAATTAGTTAGTGAGAATGATTTATTATTAAATATTAATAATGCAAATAATACTAAAGATAAATTTAAGGCTAATTTCATTGTCTTTCTTTCTCTTAAATTCTAATTCTCTTTATTAAATTACTCAATATTATAGGTATCTATAATTTTTTTTAATTCATCTTTACTTAAGTCTGTAGAAATAAAAACTTCTTGGGCTGTTTTACCCTTTCTTGCGATCGCTTTATATCCGTTTATAGTTTTCACAGACAATCTAATTATCAATTTAGAAGATCTTCCTCTTACTCTTGATATAACAGCAGGAGTTATTGTTTTGATATTTATGTTAAGGGCTAACTTTTGCAGTATGGGAATTAGACCTTCGATATTTGTACTATGATTTAATACTAACCTTCCCAATTTCAATTTTTCTATATTCTATTTAGAAAATTTTGTTTCTGAGAAATTAACTTTATCTTAGAAATGATTAAAAATTTTTGAAGTTCTGTTATATTTAGAAAAGTAATTTAAATCAAATGATCTTTCAAATAGGATGGGCTGCATTAGCTGCAATTTTTACTTTTTCCATTGCAATGGTTGTTTGGGGAAGAAATGGTGACGGCTCCATTGACATATGATTTCATTTTTAACTTATGAAATCTATTTAAATAAATTTCTTATTTTAACATCGTTTGTTTTACTTATATTCATAACATTCGCCGTAATTTATATCTCTTATGTCTCTTGGAAAGATAAAAAAAGAATGAAAAAATAGTTACTAATTTTATAGCGTTTTTTTCTTATCCTTTATTCTTTGTTCTTGAATTAACTCTTTTGCTTGTTCCATTTTTGATATGCTGCTTTTGTAAATTCCAATATCTTTTTCTGCTTTATTGCGAGATAAGCTTAACTTCTCAAAAATATCAGAAATCATTTTATTTTTTTCAATATCATTGTTTTCTTTGAAATCTTGAGAATTTGAAATTAATATATATATCCCTAAGTTCAATATCCTTGAAGGATAAAGTTTGGAATTGCTTTTTTCTTTTAATAATTTCAATATATCTTTTGAAGACTTATCACTAAATTCTTTTTGAGATATTTTGGAGATTTCCTTAATTTCTTTCGCTTCAAAATTTGTAGAAATGCATAAAGATTCAAAAAGTAGATCCAAATGTTTTTCAGGCTTGTATCCTTTCGTTAATTCTTTGAATGTTTCGGTGAGACCTATACAAAAGAGATAATCTTGTTTAAATTCATTTTGATGATTTAAAAGATTTAGTTCGACAAGAATTTCATCAACTATTCTTTTATATAAGCCTGGAATAACGTATGGAAATTCTTCATGAAATAACTTTTTGCTATCTGAAACAGTCAATTTTGCTTTCAATTTTTTATATGTAAACCTTAATAAGGTTAGCGTATGTTGACTCAATATCGTTAATATCTAATAAACAAATAAATATTATTATGATCCCATTAGTTTTAGAAGAATCTGGCGGTAGTGAAAGAGTCTTTGATATCTATTCAAGATTATTAAGAGAGAGAATAATCTTTTTGGGAGAACAAGTTACTAGTGAAACTGCTAATAGAATTGTTGCTCAATTATTATTCCTTGAAGCAGAGGATCCAGACAAAGATATCTATATGTATATAAATTCCCCAGGAGGATCCGTCTATGATGGGCTAGGCATCTTTGACACAATGCAACATGTTAAGCCAGATATTCACACAGTTTGCGTGGGGTTGGCGGCTAGTATGGGTGCTTTTTTGTTGGCGGCAGGTACTAAAGGCAAAAGAAGCAGCCTTAGACATTCAAGAATAATGATTCATCAACCACTTGGAGGGGCCAGAGGCCAAGCCAGTGACATAAGAATTCAGGCAGATGAAATTCTGTTTTTAAAGGAACGTCTTAATACTGAATTATCAGAAAGAACTGGTAAAGATTATGAAACTATTAAAGAGGATACTGATAGAGATTTTTATATGTCTCCGAGTGAGGCTGTGGAGTATGGGTTAATAGATCTAGTATTAGATAAGAAACCTGTTAAAGTTTAATTTAATAATTGAGGTGTTCTCTCTTTCTCAGGAATGGTAGTGAATTCAGATAGAATTCTAGTAAATTCCTCACCATCTAACGTTTCTTTCTCTATTAGTAAATCTACAATTCTATCCATAGCTTCTCTATTTTTACTGACTATAGAATAAGTTTCTTTATAACATTCTTTAACCATTACTCTTACACTTTCATCAATTTGTTTGGAGATAGAATCTGAAACTTCACTTCTAGTCATTAGATCTCTACCAACAAAAACTTCTTGGTTGCCACCCTCCAAAGCTATTGGGCCTAAATTACTCATTCCAAATCTAGTTACCATTTGTCGTGCCATAGAAGCAACCTGTTGAAAATCACCTCCTGCACCTGTTGTAATTTCACCTTTTCCAAAAACAACATCCTCGGCGGCTCTTCCACCTAGTGCGCCCATTATTCTTGCTTTTAGCTGAGCTCTGCTGACAAGGGTTTGTTCATCATCAGGAGTGAACCAAGTTAATCCCTTGGCTTGACCCCTTGGAATGACAGTTACTTTTTGAACAGGATCATGAGCTTTTACTAGTGAGCCAATAAGAGCATGACCAACTTCATGGTAGGCAATTAATCTTTTACTCCTTCCATCTGTTAAAGGAGAACCCTCCATACCTGCAACAATTCTATCTACAGAGTCATCGATTTCTGAAATACTTATAGAATCTTTCCTTCTCCTTGCAGTTAGGATTGCTGCCTCATTTAGTAGATTTGCTAGATCAGCTCCAGTAAAACCTGGAGTCCTTCTTGCTATGCTTTCTAGTGTTAAATCTTCTTGAAGTTTCTTATTCCTCGCATGAACTTCAAGAATTGATAATCTTCCTTTAATATCAGGCGCGTCTACAGTCACCTGTCTATCAAATCTACCTGGTCTCATTAGAGCTGAATCTAAAACATCAGGTCTGTTAGTAGCTGCAATTATTATTATTCCACTATTCCCTTCGAATCCGTCCATTTCAGTGAGCAATTGATTGAGAGTTTGTTCCCTCTCATCGTTACCTCCTCCAATACCAGCACCTCTTTGTCTTCCTACAGCATCAATTTCATCAATAAAAATTAAACAAGGACTATTTTCTTTAGCTCTTTTAAAAAGGTCTCTTACTCTACTTGCGCCGACACCAACAAACATCTCAACAAATTCAGAACCTGATAATGAGAAGAATGGCACTCCTGCTTCTCCGGCAATCGCTTTTGCTAAAAGGGTTTTTCCTGTTCCAGGTGGGCCCACCAATAAAACTCCTTTAGGGATTCTTGCTCCAACAGAAGTAAATTTCTCTGGTTTTTTTAGAAAAGTTACAACTTCTTGTAAATCCTGTTTAGCTTCATTAACTCCTGCTACATCGTCAAAAACAACTCCTGTTTCAGCTTCCATTGCAAACCTGGCCTTTGTCTTTCCAAATTGCATTGCTTGGCCAGGACCCCCTGGCATACCATTTGATCTCCGGGCTAATAAAATTAAACCTCCAATTAAGATGGCTGGGAAAAGCAAATTACCCAAAATTCCTAATGCAGGTGGGGCAGTTTTTACAGGATGTACATCAAAACTAATTCCTTCATTTTTTAAATTGTTTATAAGTTCTGGTGTTAAGCCAGGAAGATCTACACGCAACCTTTGAACTTTATTATCTAAATCCGAATCGATTGTCTCTATAACTGCATTTCTACCACCTTCAAAAATATCAACTGATGTAACCTTTCCTGAATTTATATAGTCTAAGAATCTACCATAACTAACTCTTGCTACTGCAGAGTTTCTTGGCGCAATAGTGGTCCCATTTGATTTGAGTGAATCAACATTGCTAGAGGATAAAAATTGATAAGAAAGAGCAATTATTAAAAGTATAGGTAAGGCCCATAAAATTATTGTTTTAAGTTTCTGATTCATTAATTTGATTGGGGTTGATTCTTAGATTCTAGAATGAATCAGGACATTTCGTTGATATTTTCTCTAACTTTATGCTTATATTATTCTTGACTATATCCGTTTAATAGATGAAATTTGAGATTAAAGATAAGGTTAAGTTGATTGCACCAGTATCCTACTTAAAGACGTCAGATAATATGCCAATGCTAAGACCTCCTGATTTAGTCGCAATTGAAGAAATTGGAGAAATCATATCAATAAAATCTCTAGATACTGTGGAAGTAAAGTTTAGAAGAGGATCCTTTCTGATAGAAATTGATAGGATTGAGAGAGTCTAAACTAAAAGTTTTTGATCCAACTAGTTTTAATTTCTAAACAAATTTTTTTATTCCCAGATAGACTTAAGAAAGGTTTCGAAAAATATTTATTAGTCAATTTAATAATATCTAATGAAGATATTTCGTCTATTTTTGAATTTAAATCAATTTCTGAAATAGGTGAAATTCCATAACTAATTAACTGAATCTTTCTTTGTAAAATTTCATCTAGAGATTGATTTCCCAAAAGAAAAGAACCTTTTAATTTTTCTTTAGCTAAAAATATTTCATCATCAATCAACCGGTCTAAAAGTAAATTTTTCCATAGTGATGATAAAAGTTCAAAAGCAAAAACGGCATTTTTATTTGATACTGATAAGTAAATTAAAAATGGTGCATTGCCATTCCTAACAGGATAATAAACACCTAGATCATAAGTGATTCCATTTTTTTCTCTAAAAAGTTTAAATAAAGCAGCGCTCATTCCATAAGATAAATATGATTCCAAAACTTTAAGTGGCAAGTATTCATTACTTCTACGCGAACAAGTTTGGTTCCCTATCATTATGATTGTTTGATTTGAATCATTATTTTTGTAATCAAATCTATTTATAGGATTTACATCGTAATTTAAATGTACTGATTTTTCTTTTAGAATTTTTTTTTCTAATGTTGGTAAGTTTTCTCCAATTATTTCTGAATTATTTGAAATTAAATATTTTTCTCTACTTTTGAAATTTTTAAACTCAAATAGAACATCTTTATAGGTAATTTTTGAGATATCATTTGCATTGCCAATTGTATTGAAGGCGTAAGGATGACTTTTGTAAACTAGTTTTCTCCATTTTTCAAAACAAATATTGAATGGATTCTCTTTATCTTTTTTAATGAGATCAATAGAGGACTTTTTTACTTTTTGAAATTCAATTTCTGAGAGAATTGGCTTATTAATAATTAAATCTAATAAAGGAAATAATTTACTGAAATGTTCATTTAGGGATTTAATGCTTATTGAAATTCCATCTTCAAATACTTCTTGACTTAATTCTGCTCCATAGGATTCAATATACTCAGATAGAAAGTAATTATCAAAACCTTCACATCCGCGGGTAAGTAATGAACAAAGGATCTTGTTAATACCTTTTTTGCTAACACTATCCATATCACTACCCCCTTTAATCCAAATTGAAGCAGTAGAAAAATTTCTTTGTTTATGATTTAAAAAATATCTTTTTAACATTTACTAGGGGATACTATTAAGGTGAATTTATCTCCATGAATATAATTTATGATCTCTTTAAAATTCCCCAAATCCTTCCAATACTTTAAATGACCTTTTAAATTATTGATCGAAGATTTTCTCCCCCAAAGAAGTTCATTCCCAAAGAATGCAGAAAGCTGTGAAGATGTCTCTAGATTAAAAACATAATTGCTTTTGACTATATTTATGGCTTTTTTTATTTCATCCAAAGTCAAAGCTTTAGAATCTGAGATTTCATCTATTATTTTAAGAATCTCGTTTTCTACTAAATAAATATCTTTGGGTTCACAAGTTGCTTCCAAGATAAATAATCCACCTAATTCACCAGCATTTACATCTACATATACTGATTCAACAAGATTATTGTCCTCTTTTAAAAATTTTACTAACCTGCTGTTTCTTCCTACAGAGAGTACTGATGCTAATATCTCTAATCCAATAATCGTTTTTTGATCATTGAGGTTTGGGATAAACCATGCCATAAATATTCTTGAAAACTCTAAATTATCAAAATTAATTAACTCTCTACCATTCCTAATTTTTAAAAAAGGTTTATTTTCAAGATTTAGTAAATTTGGATCTTTATTCTTTGGATTTTTCTTTATCCCAGATAGATCACTGTTTTCAAAAATTTTATATATTTCTCCAGAGAGATTCCCGGCAATTGCCATGCAAATTTTTTCGGATGTATAATGTTTTCTATGAAATTTTTCAAGGTCATTTATCTCCAATTTTCTAATACTATTTTCAGTTCCGAGAATAGAATTGGCATAATCAGAACTTATCCAAACCCTTTTCAAAAAGTAATTAAATAATTTTTCTTCGGGCTGATCATTCTGTTGTTTGATTTCATCAATGACCACCCCTTTTTCTTTTATAAACTCATCAGGATTAAAATTTGGAGAAACGACAATATTTGTCAAAAGAGCAAGTGATTCTCTAAAGTTATTTGGTGGAATGAGGACATGGTAATGTACATCATCATAACCTGTTGAGGCATTGCTTAATCCGCCAAGTGATTCAATTTTATGATCAAATTCACCTGGCATTATGTTGTTAGATCCTTTAAAAATCATATGCTCTAGAAAATGAGCAGTGCCATTTTTATCAACTTCCTCAAATGAAGAACCTGCTTTGCACCAAATATCAATGCTTACAAGCGGTAATTCTTTATTATCCACAAATACACATCTAGTTTTGCTTGAATGGGTATAGTAGTTAACCTCTCCTACATTCATTTAAATTCTCTCTTTAAACTCTATTTTGGTACTTTTTACTCTTGTTGTCTGAATCTTTAACTAAAACTAAATTAACAGACCCTCTAATTTTGGAATTGTTGCAAAATATTAGAGAGCATAGATCTATGCTTGAGGACCTTAAGAGTATTAAAGTTGATCCAGAACTTTCTAATATAATATCCAACGAAATAGGCAGAGAACTTTATATAGAAAACGAATTTCATAAAGCAAGAGGATTTAGAAAACTGCATATTGAAGTTGCAGAATTTTCAAAGAATCTTAAAATTTTGCATTGCGTTTTTTTCCCTGATCCAAAGTTTGATATCCCAATTTTCGGAATGGATTTAGTAAAAATAAATGATATCGTTTCGGCTGCCATTGTTGATTTATCGCCGGCATCTCAAAATCAAGGTGTGAAATATGAAAAATTTCTTTCTAAAGTTGATAAAAGTTCCTTCACCTCATTGAGAGAGATTCCTAAATGGGGTGAGATTTTTTCTGAAAATGTATTTTTTGCTTCTTTAAAAAGTAAATCTGAGGAAAATGATTTTTGCAAAGTTGTGGATGAATACCTCTCTATTTTGATCAAATTAAGTAAAGAAGCTAAACCAGAGTTTAAGGAGGAAATTATTAAAGAGAGAAAAAATTATCAAAAGAATTATTGCGTGCAACAAATGAAAAATGAAAAGACTAGTATGGTTCTTTTAAAATATTTTGATGAAAAATGGGTCAATAATTATATAAAAACAGTACTCTTTGATTTTTAATGAAATTAAAAACATTTAAAAATTTTTTTATTTATTTTTTGTTATTCACACCATTATCTCTTGGAGTTATTTCCTGCTCTAGCAATAATAAATCTAATTCCAAATTAAAAGAGGAAATAACTGCAGAATTTATACAACCTATTACAGCTGTTGCAGCATTAGGTCAACTTTCTCCTTCGGGAGAGATTAGACAATTAGCAGCTCCGATAAGTCAGTTTGGCTCGTCCCCTCGAATAATTGAAATCTTAGTAAAAGAGGGAGATTTTGTAAAAAAAGGTGATATACTCGCTATTTTTGAAAACAGAGAAAAGTTAATTTCTGATCTTGAAAGGAATAAAAATCTGATTAATACTGTTAACGACGAAATTGTCTTAAAGAAAGATCAAATTCAAAGGTATGAGTTGGCTTTGAGCAAAGATGCATATTCTTTTGTACAGTTGTCGCAGAGAAAAGATGAATTATTAAAGTTGCAAAAACAAAAAATAAATTTAATCGGAGATAAAAAAAATATCAAGATAGATTTGTTTAATTCAAAACTAAGGAGCCCAATTGATGGATTTATACTTGGTATAAATACCAGAGTTGGTGAGAGACCTAAAAATGAAGGGATCTTAGATATTGGTTCTAGTCAAAAGATGGAAGCTTTAATAGAGGTTTATGAATCTGATATCGATAGAGTCTTTATCTCTCAGAATGTTGAATTGAGTAGTGAGAATGGAGGCTTCCAAAAGAATCTTAAAGGTAAGGTAATTAGGATAAGCCCTCAGGTAAAACAAAGAAAAGTTTTATCTACCGATCCAACAGGAGATGCTGATTCGCGAATTATCGAGGTACTCGTCAAACTAGATCAAGATTCTATAGATATTGTGCAAAATTATGCAGGAATGAAAGTGATTGCAAAATTTATTCCCTAATGAGTTTTTCTATTTTTAAATATAGAAAAATTCCATTAGCTTGGTTGTTATTAACTAGGCAACCATTAAGGTTGGTAGTTGCTATTGCAGGAATAAGTTTTGCAGGAATTTTGATGTTTATGCAATTAGGTTTCAGAGATGGCTTATTTGATACGAGCGTAACTATTCATAAACTTTTAGATGCTGATTTAGTTTTAATAAGTCCCAGATCAAAAAGTTCTATAAGTATGAGTGGCTTCCCAAAAAGAAGGTTGATTCAAACTCTTGCTGTAGAAGATGTTGAAAAAACTGCTCCTGTAAATCTAAATTATTTACTTTGGAGAAATCCTGAAAATCTAAAAACTAGATCGATACTCGCATTAGGTTTCAATCCCACTGATTCACTTCTTTTAGATGATGGATTCTCAAGGAAAGCTTATAAATTGAGAAATCCATCGAGAGTTCTTTTTGACAAACTTTCTAGACCTGAATTTGGACCAATTGAAGAATGGTTTTTATCAGATCAAAAAGTTGAAACTGAAGTTGCAGGGAAAAGAGTAATTGTTGAAGGTCTTGTGGAGTTGGGACCATCTTTCGGTGCAGACGGTAATTTGATAACTAGCCGAGAAACATTTTTAAGACTTTTTCCTGCAAATCCTCCTGGAAGTATAGAAATTGGTTTAGTAAAGCTTAAAAAAGGTTCTGATCCTAAATTGATTTCAAAAATTCTAAACAACTCACTACCTAATGATGTTAAAGTTCTGACAAAAAATGAATTTATAGAATTTGAGAAGAATTATTGGAAAAATAGTACTGCAATAGGTTTTATATTTAGTTTGGGAGCTTTGATGGGTTTCGTTGTAGGATGCGTTGTTGTTTATCAAATCCTTTATAGTGACGTTACAGACCACCTCCCAGAGTACGCCACTTTATTGGCTATGGGGTATAGACTTAAGTCTCTCTTCTTTGTAGTAGCTAGAGAGGGTTTTTTGTTGGCATTGTTTGGTTATTTACCAGCTTATTTCTCTGGTAAAATCCTTTACTTAGTTATAAGGAACTCCACTAAACTGCCAATAATAATGGATGCAGATAAAACGATTTTAATTTTTGTATTAGTTTTAGTTATGTGTATGGGGTCTGCTGGTATTGCTATGCGTAAATTAGTTGATGCCGATCCTGCCGAAATTTTCTAATATTAAATGTCTAAAGCTAATAAATTAAAAAAAAATATAGACAACTTAAAAACAGTTTCAATAAATAATTTGAGTCACTTTTATGGGAAAAATGAAAATAAAAAACAAGTTCTTAATGATGTTAATTTAAATATTGATAAAGGAGAGTTAGTCCTTTTAAAAGGACCTTCCGGATGTGGTAAAACGACTCTCTTAACCTTAATTGGTGCTTTAAGAACCTGTCAAAGTGGGGATTTAACTGTATTAAATAATCAGTTAAATGGAGCATCAAGAAAGACCTGTGAGATTCTCAGAAGAAGTATTGGCATGATTTTTCAAGGTCATAATCTGCTGAGATGTTTAACAGCTGAACAAAATGTTCAAATGGGTGCCGATTTAATAAAAGGTTTAACATATTTGCAAAGACGTGAAATAGCACGAAATTGGTTGTCAGCAGTAGGATTAGAAGATCATCATAAAAAGTTTCCCAATGACTTATCAGGTGGTCAGAAACAGAGAGTAGCAATTGCCCGAGCTTTATCTGCTAACCCAAAACTTTTACTAGCTGATGAGCCGACTTCTGCTTTAGATAGCGTCACAGGAAGGGAAATAGTAACCCTATTAAGAAAATTAGCGAAAGAGCAAAATTGTTCTGTACTTATGGTGACTCACGATCCAAGAATTTCTGATATGGCGGATAGGATATTAAATATGGAAGATGGTAAAATATTTAGTGCTCATAGTGAGCTAATATAGTTAAAAGTTAAAAATTTCATGTCAAAGAGAAGGAATCTTAAAAAAGAAAAGCAGGAACGTAACCGTGCATATGCTAGAAAGTTCAAAAAAAGGAAATTAAGAACTGACGGAAGACCTGATGGTGGAAACGTTACAGGTACAGCAAATAATGGTGGGGCAGCTGATTAGGAAACATCTCTTATTTTTATTTTCTTGGGTTCCTTAATTAAAATGTATATTTGAAGAGTGATTATGAATGTAAGTATTGTTATACCGACTTACAATAGAAAACCTATACTAGAGAAATGTCTTGTTGCACTTGAGAATCAGAAATTAAATGCAAATATTAGTAATTATGAAATTATAGTAGTTGATGATGGATCTACTGACGGAACAAGCTCTTGGATAAATAACAATAAAGCTTATCTCCCACACGTGGTTCTATTTCAACAAGAACATGGTGGACCAGCACTTGGAAGAAATCTTGGCATAATTAAATCGAAATATGAAATTATTATATTTATTGATAGTGATCTTATTGTTTTAGAAAATTTTATAACTTGTCATGTAAATAAATTACTTGTCTCTTGGAGAAAAAATAATAAAAAATGTTTTACCTATGGCTCGGTGGTCAATACATCTAATTTTCTAAATCCTCAGAGTGAAAAATATAAAATAATGGATACTTCTTTTGCTTACTTCGCAACTGGGAATGTTGCGATATCAAAAGAATTGATTTTAAGCGTTGGCTTATTTGATACTTCTTTTAGTCTTTACGGTTGGGAAGATTTAGAACTAGGAGAAAGATTAAAAAAAATAGGAACAAAGTTAATTAAATGTCCAAATGCTGTAGGTTTTCATTGGCACCCACCATTTAATTGCGAACAAATAGAATCATTAATAGCTCAGGAAAAAGAAAGGGCAAAAATGGCTTTAGTCTTTTATAAAAAACATCCAAATTTAAGGGTTAGATTTATGATTCAATTAACTCCCCTTCATAATTTACTTTGGCAGATTCTTTGCTTGGGAGGACTAATCAATGTTGATAGAATCCTTCCTTTATTAAGATTTCTTGTAAATGTAAGAAGAAATAGACTCGCACTTGAGATACTTAGGATCCCTCTAAATATGATTTATATAAAACAGTTAACTAAATCAAAATAAAAAACTTTTAGAAATACACATCACTTGCTACAATTATTAAAATTAAAACCACACATCTGATAGTTTCGGGTGATTTATTAATATAAATTCCCAGTCAGATGGAGGCTAACCCGAAACCTTTTAAATTATGGCTGTTGTATCACTATCTGAAATGATGGAAGCTGGTGCTCATTTTGGGCATCAAACTAGACGTTGGAATCCCAAAATGTCTAAGTACATATATTGTGCGAGAAATGGAGTACATATTATTGATCTTGTGAAAACAGCATTATGTATGAACAATGCATATAAATGGACAAGGAACGCAGCGAAAGGTGGTAAACGTTTTCTATTTGTTGGGACAAAAAAACAAGCATCAGATGTGGTTGCCCAGGAAGCTACTCGATGCGGTGCTGCATATGTAAATCAGAGATGGCTTGGAGGTATGTTGACTAATTGGACAACTATGAAAGCTAGGATTGAAAGATTGAAGGATCTAGAAAGAATGGAAAGTAGTGGTTCAATAGCAATGAGGCCTAAAAAAGAAGCTGCAGTTTTAAGGAGAGAACTTGAAAGATTACAAAAATACTTGGGTGGACTAAAGGGCATGAGAAGATTGCCAGATGTTGTGGTTTTGGTGGATCAGAGAAGAGAAACTAATGCAGTTCTAGAAGCTAGAAAATTAGATATTTCACTAGTCTCAATGTTGGATACAAACTGTGATCCAGATTTGTGTGAAGTTCCCATTCCATGTAACGATGATGCAGTTAGATCTGTTCAACTTATTTTAGGAAGGCTTGCAGATGCTATTAATGAAGGCAGGAAGGCTTCTAATAACGAAAAAAATTAAATTCTAATTTAAAACTTACTAATTACTCTTTTTTTATTACTTCAATGGGAAACATTACAGCAAAACTTGTAAAAGATCTTAGAGATAAGACTGGCGCAGGAATGATGGATTGCAAGAAAGCACTTAACGAAACTGACGGAAATGTAGATAAAGCTTTGGAATGGTTAAGAAAGAAAGGCATAGCTAGTGCAGAAAAGAAATCAGGAAGAATAGCAGCTGAAGGATCTATTGGTAGTTATATTCACACAGGATCAAGAGTCGGAGTTCTGCTAGAGTTAAATTGTGAAACTGATTTTGTTGCTAGAGGTGATATATTTCAATCTCTATTAAAGGATGTTTCAATGCAAGTAGCAGCCTGCCCGAATGTCGAGTATGTATCAATTGATGAAATTCCAGAAGATGTTGTTGAGAAAGAAAAGCAGATTGAAATGGGTAGAGATGATTTGTCAGGGAAACCAGAACAAATTAAAGAAAAAATAGTTGAAGGGAGAATAGCGAAAAGACTTAATGAGTTGGTTTTGCTTTCACAACCTTATATCAAAGATAGTTCACTTACTGTTGAGGATCTTGTTAAACAAGCAGCCGCAAAAATTGGAGAAAATATCAAAGTAAGACGCTTTACAAGATATACATTGGGTGAAGGTATAGAAAAAAATCAGATGGACTTTGCTGAAGAAGTAGCATCAATGAAATCAAACTAGTTACTTGAATAATTTAACAAATTGCGTAGAAAAAAATAAAATTACTTCTCAATTAGAGAGAGCAGATAGAAAAAAAAGCAAATTAGTTTGCTATATCTACAGGGAATATGAACTTTATCTTAAGCTTGTAAGAAATCTACTATACAGTTCTGTAGAAAAAGGTATTAACGAATTATATAGTTATTCATCAATTAAACATAATATCTTAAATGCAAATGAACTTGTTTGTCTTTTTGAAGAAAAAATCAGTAAACTCATTTATACGAAATTACCCTTAATAACAATAGAACAATTAAAAATAAATAAAATTGAAAGAAACATAAATAAAGAAATTAATTTTAATAGTTTGGAAAGGCTCCCCAAAACAAATTATGACCAAAAGGAAAAATTACAATATGAAGATGGTTTTCAATTCGAAGAACCTATGCAGTTCGAGATTAGTGAAGATATTTCTAATACTTCTGAATATTATCAAGTTGAAAATCATGAGAAATACGAATCAATTGATTTAGATCAGACTGAACATATTAATTATTTATCTAATAATAATATTTTTGAAAATATAGGATTAGAAAAAAAATTTATTTCCTCCCTACTCGAATTAATAGAAGAAGTTAAGGGTGAAAACCCAAGACATTGTGAAAACTACCATATCAATCAAATGGATATTTATCCCAAACACCAGAGTCTTAAAAACTTCGATTTAATTGACAAGTCATTGGGAAATTTACTATTGAATCTTTCATACAAGATTAATCTAGAGTTATTTAAGGCCAATTTAATAAAAAAGATTATATCTCAAGATTCCTTTGAGTACTTAGTAGGCAAAAGATTGATGATAAAAAATCCACACCCTTTTGTTATTAATTTCGAATTCAATATAAATCAGTCATCATTAAAAGGCGAGAATCTTCCAAATATTATTTTCTTTAATATATCTACTGTAGAGTTGGAATTTAAAAATTTAAATCTTTCTATCCAAAGGAATAAAATAAATGAGCTAAAAAATCAATTACAGCGTTTGATTAAAAAAGAGACATACTGGAGGCAAAAAGAAATAACTTTGAATAAGATACGTTGAAAAAATAACTCTTTTTTCAGATGTGACTAGTAGCGGGAATAATATTAAATTAATTAAGGATTGGATAAGACCTCTTCAGAAGTCTCTTACTATTGAAACGGAAGGTAAATATATCAATATTTTAGGAAGAAAAAAATATTTTAATGATTATTTGTATGAATCGTTGACAAGACTAGATAATCTAAATCTCTCAGAAGAATATTTGAGAATATTTAATGAATTTTCTAAAAAATATAATGAATATAATCAATTAGATATTAATCAAAGGAAAAGACTAATTATAGATACAAGAAAAAGTCTTTATAAACTTGGTAAAAGTCTAGAAATAGAAAGTTCTAATAATATTTCTAATACGGTTATTTTGAAAAAAACCGATTCAAGTTTGTCTCTTGATTCAGATATTTCATTAATAAAAAGTGTTGGCAAAGTTTATAAAAATAAGCTTAATGAATTAGGTATTTTTCATATAAAAGATCTAATTAATTATTTCCCTCGAACATATTTAGACTATACGAATAGAGTCAAAATTATAAATTTAAAACCAGATAATTTATATACTTGCATAGTAAATATTAAAAGATTTTATATTCATAAGAGTACAAAGAATAGTAATTTATCAATAATGAACTTTGTGGTTTCTGATGAAACGTCTTCAATAAAAGTTACAAAATTTCTTTTAGGAAGAAGATTTAGATCTTATTCCTTCTTCTCATCTCAAAAATCTTTGTATACTACTGGGACTAAATTGGCAATTTCCGGTAAGGTTAAATTAACAGAATATGGCAAAACTTTTGTAGATCCGCAGATAGAAATTCTTAAGGATAATAATGATAATTTTAATTTCTCAGGAAAAATATTACCCTTATATTCATTAGCTGAAGCGTTATCAAATATTAGTTTTATAAAACTCATGAAAAGTGTACTAATCTATGCAAAGCAATATCCAGAAATTTTAAACCAAAAGCAACTTGATTCATTATCTTTATTATCTAAGGGTGAATCTTTGATTAATATTCATTTACCGCCAACTCAACAGGCACTTATTGAGTCAAAAAAACGTTTGGTTTTTGATGAGTTGTTCCTATTGCAAATAAAGTTCTTACTTAGAAAAAGACAGACGAATAAACATGTAATTGCCAAACAATTGCCTCAAAAGAAATCTTTACTAAAAGATTTTTTAAATAATTTCCCTTTTGAATTAACAAAATCTCAGGTCAATGTTTTAAATGAAATTAAGAAAGATTTATCTAATCCCGTACCAATGTCTAGATTACTTCAGGGAGATGTGGGAAGCGGTAAAACTATAATTGCAATAGCATCTCTTTTAATTGTCATTGAAAAAAACCTGCAAGGTGCTTTTATGGTTCCAACAGAGGTATTAGCAGAACAACATTATAAAAATTTATTAAAATATTTGAACCCACTTTTAGTCTCTGTTGAACTTCTTACTGGGAATACTCCTCAAAAAAGGAGAAAGGAAATTCTCTCGAATTTGAAGAATGGATTAGTTGATATATTAGTAGGTACTCATGCATTATTTGAAGATAAAGTCATCTTTAATTCATTAGCGATGGTAGTAATTGATGAACAGCATAGGTTTGGAGTTACTCAAAGAAATAGATTACTTAATAAAGGAGAAAATACTAACTTGTTATCAATGACAGCAACCCCAATTCCAAGAACTCTTGCATTATCCATTTATGGTGATTTAGATGTTAGTCAAATTACAGAACTTCCTCCTGGGAGAGTTCCTATAACTACAAAAATAATTTCAGAAGATGATTTAACTAACTTGTTTAAGATTGTTGAGGATGAGATCAATAAGGGAAGGCAAGCTTATGTGATTTTGCCATTAATAGAAGATTCAGAAAAAATGAATTTAAGTTCTGCAAGGAAAACATTTAAACATTTATCAGAAGAGGTTTTCTTTAATAATAGAGTTGGTTTATTGCATGGCAAATTAAATTCACAAGAAAAGAATGAAGTGATAAATTCTTTTTTAAAAAATGAAATAAATATATTGGTTTCAACTACTGTGATTGAGGTTGGAATTGATGTGCCTAATGCCACAATTATGATTATTTATAATTCTGAAAGATTTGGATTGTCTCAGCTACATCAATTAAGGGGGAGAGTTGGTAGGGGATCAACTAAATCTTTTTGTTATCTGGTAACTTCCGACAAAAATGGATTAGAAAACAAGCGATTATGTGTTTTGCAAAAATCTAATGATGGCTTTTATATTGCCGAAAAAGATTTGGAGCTTAGAGGCCCAGGCCAGATTTTAGGATACAAACAATCTGGATTGCCTGATTTTGTCTTGGACAATTTACCAAACAATAAATTTCTTATTGAAAAAGCTCGTGAAGAGGCTATTAAGGTTGTTAGTAATGATCCTGATTTAAATGAAAATATTGTTTTAAGAAATATACTAATTGATAATTCTGATAATAAATTCATTCATGATTTCTTGAATTGAATACTATCATTGTAATTTCTTATATATATGCCAATATAAATCAATTGCAAATTTCAATTGAAAATTTGGAATAAAATACCAATTAAAGATAATGGAGATAAATTAATAGCTATACCTAGCTACTTAAAATTTTTAGATCCACACCCTTACTTTAATTTAGGAGCACCTTACAAAGATAAAACATCTATTTGGAAATTAAGAGAGGAGGTTGTAAATAGATTAGTAAAAGTAAATGATTATTTGATATCAAAGAATAGAGTTTATATTTTAATTTATGACAGTTGGCGACCTTTAGAAGTCCAAGAATTCATGTTTAAAAGAGCATTTTTATTAGAGTGTAAAAATTCGGATATTGAGGCTTCCTTACAAAATATGAAATCTTATCCATCTATTTTAAAAAGAGTTGAAAAATTTTGGGCATATCCTTCTTATGACTCTAGGTTCCCTCCACCTCATTCAACTGGTGGAGCATTGGATGTTTGTTTATCTGATGAAGACGGAAATCTTGTAGAAATGGGAAGCAAAGTTGATCAAATGGATGAGACTTCAAAGCCTGATTTTTATGAAAACATAAAGAATGAAGATGCAATTATTTGGAATAGTAGAAGAAATTTATTAAGGGAAATTATGACTAAATTTGGATTTGCTCAACATCCTAATGAATGGTGGCATTTTAGTTATGGTGATCAATTATGGGCTTGGAAAAATAAAAAAGCAAATGCCCTTTATGGAAAAATATAAATTCTAATGAATTTCATTTATTAAATTCAAAATAGAACTTTCTTCTTGCTTATTTATAAAATCTCCGAAATCCAAATCCGAACTACTTTTCCAATGATCAAATAATGGTTGAAGAGTTTTTTCTAAATCATTTAATTCCATTCTTTGTAAGAATGGTTTTGCCAGCCTCTGTAGATTTTTACTTCCCCCCAACCATAATTGGTATTTGTTTTGCCCACTACCTACAAGTGCTAATTCTGCCATGTAAGGCCTTGTACATCCATTCGGGCAGCCTGTCATCCTAAATAATATCGTCTTCTCTATTTTTAGATCTAAGAGTAATTTCTCAATCCTTTTAAGTACATCAGGTAAGATTCTTTCTGCCTCAGTCATTGCAAGACCACAAAGTGGTAAAGCTGGACATGCTAACGCATGTCTTTGTATTTCATTAATGTCTTCTAAATTATCGTATCCAATTTTTGAAAGAGCTTTTTTAATTTCACTTTTGTTTTTATTAGCGATATTGCAAAGTAATATATCTTGATTAGGCGTAAGTCTTAAATCAAGATTATATTTTTTTACAATACTAGTAATTGTATTCTTCTTTTCTCCGGATAATCTCCCTGATAATAAAGGTAAACCTACGAAATAAGAGGTCTTATTTTGTTTATGCCAACCTAGATAGTCAATAAGAACTTGATTTGGTTCTTTTCTGATTTTTTTAATTTCTTTTTTGAAATACTTTCCTAGAAGTAACTTTTTGAACCATTTAATACCTTTTCTGTGAATAAGGTATTTCATTCTTGAATTTTTTCTTGACTTTCTATCACCATAATCTCTTTGAATAGCAACAATACATTGTATTAATTCATAAATATCTTGTTCTTCAACATATCCAAGCGGATCTGCAATTCTGGCGAAAGTTTCTTCATTATTATGTGTGCGTCCCATACCTCCTCCGACATAGAAGTTGCACCCCTCTAATTTCCCTTCTTCTGAAGTAAAAGCAACTATTCCAATGTCATTAGTAAGAAGATCAACAGAATTATCTCCGGGAACTGTAACAGCGCATTTGAATTTTCTCGGTAAATAAGTGGAACCATAGAGAGGCTCATCTTTAATTCCACTAAAAACATTGTCTTTAAATTGAAGCCTCCTTATTGCTTCAATATCTTTGTCGGGCTTTATGGTATATTCTAAATCCCCGTCAGCCCAAAGCTCCAAAAAAGTACCTTGTCCAGCTAATGGGGTGAGAAGGTCCGCAACTTTTTTAGCTAATGCTCTTGCAATATTGTATTCCGGTGAATCAATTGGTGCTGCTGGGGCCATTACGTTTCTATTTATGTCTCCACATGCAGCTAATGTTGAGCCCATTGAATTTACAATTGTTTGAATAACTTCTTTTAGATTCTCCTTTCTAATTCCATGCATTTGAAAGGCTTGCCTTGTAGTTGCCCGAAGTGATCCATTGCCTAGTTTGTCAGATAATTCATTTAACGCTAAAAATAATTTCCCTGGAATTTCCCCTCCTGGACTTCTTAACCTAAGCATCATTTGCCAATCTTTACTTTTTCCTGGTTTTCTATTCTCCCTATTATCTTGTTGATAGCTACCATGAAATTTCAATAACTGAACTGCATCATTAGTAAAATGGTCACTTTCATTGACTAATTCCGTGGCAAGTGGTTCCTTGAGAAATTGACTGCTTTTTTTAAAATTTTCAAATTTAGAGACTTCTAATCCATTTGCCAAACAAACAGTTTCTTCTTTGGCAGAGTCTTTTTTCTTTTTTACTTTCTCAACCTTGATCAAAGGACCAAAACATATCTCTTTTTATACATTAGCGGAAAGCTTATTTAACTGGTAGTAAATTATAGTAATAGAAGTTATATTTTTTTCTTGTCTAAATATTTACTTGAGATAGGAACAGAGGAGTTGCCCGCAAAATTTTCTCATTCTGTTCTAGAGCAATTTAAATCTCTAATAGAATTTGAATTGGATAAAAAGTTAATCAAATTCAATAATATTGTTGTTACCTCTACGCCCAGGAGAATAGTTCTACTTCTTGAAGGTTTAGTCGATTATGGAGAAGATAAGACGATAGTTAGAAAAGGACCTAAGGCAAATTCAGCTTTTTTAAATGGATCTCCTACTAATGCTGCTTTAGGATTCGCTAATAGTTTAGGTATAGATGTAGATGATCTAGAAATAAAAAATACGGAAAAGGGTGAATTTGTTTTTGGAAAAAAAATTGAGAAGGGACAATCAACAAGAATTTCTTTGTCTTCAATTATTCCTAAAGTAGTGAAGAGTCTCCAAGGCACTCGATTTATGAAATGGGGGGCTGGGAACATTAAGTTTTCAAGACCTATTAGGTGGATTACCTCTATCTATAATGATGATATTCTTGATTTCGCATTTAATGAATGTGATCCAAATATTCAAATAAGTAATAAATCAAAAAGTCATAGACTAATCAATGAAGTTTTTGAAGTTCAGAATCCTGATAATTTTTTTGAATTATTGAAACAAAATAGAGTATTAGTTAAGCGGCACGAGAGACAAGAACAAATTGAAACTCTAATACATCAGGCTTCTAAATTACTAAATCTGAAACCTGACCTTTCTAAAGAATTGCTTAATGAACTAACTGATTTAGTTGAATGGCCAGACTTAGTTATTGGTAAATTTAGTGAAGAATTTCTTGATCTTCCTGTTGAAGTTCTCTCAACAGTAATGAAAAGTCATCAGAGATATGTGCCTCTTTTGTTAAAAAATAATACTTTCTCAAAACTAGATTTAAGCTCTGAAAAAAACATTAGTACAAATTTTTTCGTTATTTCAAATGGTCTTGAAGAATCAAATAATAATATTGCCAAGGGTAATGAGAAAGTATTGAGAGCAAGGTTCTCAGATGCAAAGTTTTTTGTAGAAAGTGATAAAAAAGTTTCTTCAATTGAAAGAAATGAAAAACTTAAATCTGTTTCTTATTTGAAGGGATTGGGAAATATTTTCCAGAGAGTAGAGAGAATACAGGAAGTTACTAAAAAAATCCTTACATTTTTAAATGATAAGTCTTTAGAAGATAAAAAAATAATAGAAGCTGCCAGATATTGTAAAAATGACTTATGTAGCGAAATTGTTTTCGAATTCCCAGAGTTGCAAGGAATAATGGGTGGTAAATATCTCAAAAATGAAGGATTTAGTGAGGATGTTTGTTTAGCTGTAGCTGAACATTATTTACCTTCTTTTTATAAAGATGCTTTGCCATCTTCAAAATATGGTGCAATAGTTTCTATTGCAGATAAGGTTGAAACTTTAATAAGTATATTTATTTCCGGTAAGCGTCCAAGTGGATCATCTGATCCTTATGCTTTGAGAAGAAATTTAAATGGAGTGATTAAAATAATTTGGGATTATGAACTTGATTTACCTTTAGATAATTTATTCAAGGAACTTTTTGATTTTTGGAAAATCTCATTCCCTAATTTGGACTTCTCAAAAGATAAAGTTTTAAATGATTTAAATGAATTTTTAGTTCAAAGAATTGTTAGTCATCTCGAAGAAATATCGCTAAGTAAAGAATTAATAAAGGCTATTTGCTCTTCTGATGAACTTTATCAAAAAAGAATATTGAATATTGTTGATCTAAAAAATAGGATTAAATCTATTGTCAACTTTAAAGAGAAAGAAACTTTTGTTGAAATCCAGAAGGTCATTACTAGGGTTAGCAAATTAGCTAATAGCAGTAATCTTTCAACAGATGTTTTCTTAACAGGAGATTATGTAAACACAAAAATTTTTGAAAAAGAATGTGAATTGAAAGTTTTTGAATTTATTAGAGAATTAGAAAAACTCTTTTCAACTGGTTATTGCAATTATTTGAAACTTCTAAATTTGTTCGAGATTAATAAAAATACTATTGAGGATTTGTTTGATAATGAAAAGGGTGTTCTGGTAATGTCAGAAGATATAAAAATAAGAAATAATAGACTTAACTTATTGAGCCTAATTAGAAATTATTCTCTACTGATCGCTGACTTTACACTTTTGAACTCTTAACCTTAATACCACCTTTAATTGAATACTTTTTAAGCATTGTTTCAACTTCTTTCTCTTCTCTCACAGCACTATCAACAGGTTTGTACTTTAATGGAGCAAGTGCTTTTCCTCTTAAAATTGAACCAAGAGTAAGCAACGTAAGTTTAATTTGTTGTATTGGTTTCATCGCAACAACTTTTTTATATAAATAACTATCAAAAGTGAGTCTTTGAACATCCATATCATCACACATTTCTACAAAAGCTTCTCTAGCAGAATCGTTCCTATAAAAAATATTTTGTAGAATTTCTAGTACCTTATATGTCGCTCCATACTTTTTATCCCATTTTTTTAAGTAATTTTTTAAATCATTTTCTGAAGGTATAACTTCTCCATTTTTAGATGCTTCAACGATTTCTTCTGCACACATTCTACCGCTCTTTGCAGCAAAATATATTCCCTCTCCAGAACTCTTCGTAACATAACCAGCAGCATCTCCTACTAAAGCCATTCTCCCAACAACTCTTCTTGGCCTGGGATGCTCAGGAATAGGATGTGCTTCTACTTTGATAACCTCCCCATTTACAAGTCTTTTTTTTGCTCTATTCCTAACTCCTTCCTGTAGTCCCTTTATTAATAATTGATTCTTTTGCATTGTCCCTGTTCCTACGGCAACATGATCATATTTAGGAAATACCCACCCATAGAAATCAGGAGATACGTCAGTTCCTACATACATTTCAGCAAGATCTTCATAGTAACTCATTTCTTCTTTAGGTAACTTTATTCTCTCTTGAAATGCAATAGCTACTTTATAATCTCCTGCATCCATAGCTTTAGCGACTCTACTATTGGCTCCGTCTGCCCCAATTAAAAGGTCAACTGTAAGTTCTTTCAACTCTCCTTTTTTATCTCCAGAAGAATAATCAGAATATACAAGTTTATATGGACCTTGGTTATTATTCCCTGTATCAATCGAAGTAACTAATCCATTTATTAATGTAGCTCCTAGATCAGAAGCCCTGTTTCTCATGAAAGCATCCATTACTTCTCTTCTGCACATTCCTATAAATTCATTATCACTTTTGCCATAAACCTTATCCAAACTAATATCTACCTCTCTATTTGATGGAGATATCATTCTCATATGTCTTACTTTCCTGTCAATAATCGACTCAGGTAAATCAAATTCCTCTACCATGCAAAGAGGAATAGCTCCTCCACATGGTTTCGCATTATCTAATTTTCTCTCGAAGAGCCAAGTTTTTATTCCTGCTTTGGCAAGTATTTCTGCAGCACATGATCCACTTGGACCTCCTCCAATAACAGCTACCCTCAACATACGAAAAAAAAATAATACTGTATATAAAAGCTACATCTTTTTTGCTTATAAAAGTGCATTTCTTAAAATAATAGTTAATATCGAAATATGTTTTCCAAATTCACCCTCTAAATATTGGAACAAAAAAAGGATATAAATCAATTTGATATACCGCTTGCCAAAAGAACTTATTTAACTAATTCTAACTCAATATTATTAAAAAAAATATTAATATTTTCTCCATTTCTTTTAATTCTTTTATCTATCGCTGCATTACGATTGATTAGAAATATAGAATTAGGACCTCTTAGCAATCTTAATTTTCAGGCTGAGAGAAATCACGACCATAGAATTTTGGGGCATCTACCCTATTCTGAAATTCCTACGGAGAAACTAGTTTTAATTGAGCCCAATGTTGAAGTTCACATTGATATGCGTGATTCCTTATTAAAGATGAGAGAAGAAGCGAAAAAAGATGGGATATTTTTGGTCTTCTTAAGTGGTTTTAGATCAATAAATTTGCAAAACGATATCTTTTATTCTTTAAAGTCTATTAGAAATCAAGAAGCGGCAGAAAGAGCTAGAGTTTCAGCACCTCCAGGTTATTCTGAACATAGCACTGGTTTCGCAATTGATATTGGTGATGCTACTCAAAGAGAAACAGACTTTGAGACAGAATTCGAAAATACTGACGCCTTTAGATGGTTAAAAAAGAATGCAGCTAAGTTTCACTTTAGGTTATCATTTGACAAAAATAATAAATATATAGATTATGAACCCTGGCATTGGAGATATGAAGGCTCAATTGAAGCTTTAAAAGTTTTTGAAATTTCTAATAGAGGATTATAAATCTAATTGATTCAAAAAATATTCAATATGATTATGTTTTTCAAAGTCTTAAAGAGAAAATTCTCATAATAAGCATTCTTTGAGTTAGCCTTAATTAAGTCAATCTACTATTCATATAAATTTTATAAATGTCATCTTCGATAAAAGAAATTAGGAATGTTGCAATTATTGCCCACGTAGATCATGGAAAGACAACTCTTGTGGATGCATTATTATCTCAATCAGGAATATTTAGAGACAATGAAGTTATTCCTACATGTGTAATGGATTCGAATGATCTTGAAAGAGAAAGAGGAATAACAATACTCTCAAAAAATACTGCAGTTAATTATAAAGATACCAGAATTAATATTATAGATACTCCGGGACATGCTGATTTTGGAGGAGAAGTCGAGAGGGTTTTGGGAATGGTTGATGGTTGTTTGCTTATTGTTGATGCAAATGAGGGACCGATGCCACAAACCAGATTTGTTTTAAAAAAAGCATTAGAAAAAGGACTTAGGCCTATAGTTTTTGTAAATAAAATTGATAGACCAAGAGTAGTACCAGAAATAGCAATTGATAAGGTCCTTGATTTGTTTTTAGAATTAGGAGCAGATGATGATCAATGTGATTTTCCTTATCTTTTTGGTAGCGGCCTATCTGGTTTTGCAAAAGAAGAGATGGAATCTAATAGTGACAATATGATGCCTCTTTTTGAAGCTATAATCAGACATGTTCCACCTCCAGTAGGTGACTCAAATAAGCCTCTTCAACTACAAATAACTACTTTGGATTATTCTGATTTCTTAGGCAGAATTGTAATTGGAAAAATTCATAATGGAACTATAAGAAATGGTCAACAAGCTAGCTTAATTAAAGAAAATGGAAAAACTATTAAAGGCAAGGTTAGTAAACTACTAGGCTTCGAGGGATTACAAAGAATTGATATAAATGAAGCATTCGCAGGCGATATTGTTGCTGTTTCTGGTTTCGATGACGTCAATATTGGTGAGACCATAGCATGTCCCGATTCTCCTCATCCTCTTCCATTAATCAAAGTTGATGAACCTACCTTAAATATGACTTTTGTTGTCAATGATTCCCCATTTGCGGGTAAGGAAGGGAAATTTGTTACTAGTAGACAATTAAAAAATAGATTGGAGAGGGAACTTCTAACAAATGTTGCCCTAAGGGTCGAAGAAACTGATTCGCCTGACAGGTTCTCAGTTTCAGGAAGAGGAGAATTACATTTAGGGATTTTGATTGAAACTATGAGAAGAGAGGGTTTTGAGTTTCAAATCTCACAACCTCAAGTAATTTTTAGAGAAATTGATAATGTTGAATGTGAGCCTATAGAGACTTTGGTTTTAGATGTGCCTGAAGTCTCTGTTGGTTCATGTATAGAGAAACTTGGATCTAGAAAGGCAGAGATGAAAAACATGCAGACAAGTTCAGATGGAAGAACTCAATTAGAATTTCTTGTGCCATCAAGAGGATTAATTGGATTTCGTGGTGAATTTGTTCGGATGACGAGAGGTGAAGGTATCATGAGTCACTCTTTTTATGAATATAAACCTAAAACAGGAGATTTTGAAACTAGGAGAAATGGAGTTCTTATAGCTTTTGAGGAAGGTGTGGCAACATTTTATGCTCTAAAGAATGCAGAAGATAGGGGCGTTTATTTTATTAAACCAGGAGTTAAAGTTTATAAGGGAATGATCATTGGAGAGAATAATCGACCTCAGGATCTTGAGTTAAATATATGTAAAACTAAGCAGTTGACTAATATGAGGTCTGCAGGTGCAGAAGAACTTGATACTTTGCAGTCACCTGTTGATATTACTCTTGAAAGAGCACTTGAATATATTGGCCCAGATGAAATGCTGGAGGTAACACCCGAATCAATAAGAATGAGAAAAATAAATAAGAAGAAAAAATATTAATAATTAATTTTATGAATGAAGAAAGTACAAAAAGTTTTAAAGATTCCCTTTTTAATGCTTTAAATCTTTTTAATAATCATGAATGGTATGAGGCTCATGATGCTTTTGAAGAGATTTGGAATTCTGTTGATGGTGACGAAAGACAAGTTATCCAGGGAATCTTACAAGTATCTGTCTCGCAGTTTCACTTAAGTAAGGGTAATTTAAATGGAGCAACCATTTTGCTGGGCGAGGGTTTAGGTAGAATAAAAACTAGAACCCAGATTAATTTAGGTATTGATCTAGAATCCTTCTGCCTATGTTTAGAAGATTTATTAAGGAAATTGCAATACAAAGAGATATTAAATGAGAATGATAAGCCTTTTTTGAAAGTTCTTTGAAGAATATGAATATATCTTTCTCTTTAATTAATCTATTATTAATTTTTTTCAAGAAAATAAGATAACTTATCGATCTCAATGAAGATGAACTTAGAAATTCAAAATGTATCCCTTTCAATTAAGGGAAGATTAATTGTAAAGGATGTTTCCATAACTGTAAATCCAGGAGAGGTTGTAGGTTTGATGGGACCTAATGGTGCAGGGAAAACTACCACTTTTAATCTTGCAGTTGGGAATATAAAACCTGATAAAGGTAGAGTTTTAATGAATGGTAAAAATATAACTAATCTTCCACTCTCAAATAGATCAAGACTTGGGTTGGGTTATTTAACTCAGGAGGCGAGTATATTTAGAGACCTAACTGTTAAAGATAATATAGATTTGGCTTTGCAGAATTCATCTTATAGTAAAGCGGCAATTAGAAATAGAAGAGAACAATTAATTAATGAATTTAATTTGAATAACTTTGTAGATAATTATGGTTATCAACTTTCAGGAGGAGAAAGAAGGAGGTGTGAGATAGCGAGAGCTCTCACTGTAGGAAGAAAAGGGCCTAAGTATTTATTACTCGACGAACCCTTCGCTGGAATCGATCCTCTGGCTGTTAATGATTTAAAGAAACTAATTCTTAAATTAAGTTCTAATGGGGTAGGGATTCTTATTACAGACCATAATGTGAGGGAAACCCTTTTAATTACAAACAAGTCATATGTATTAAGTGAAGGAAAAATTTTAGCTTACGGATCATCAAGTGAATTAGCATATAATCCAATAGTCAAGAAGTATTATCTAGGGGAAAATTTCAAACTCTGATATCCTTTTTCAAAAAAAATTTAAAACTTTATTATTAAAAAGTTACTCATATAAGGATGATTTAAATTATTATTTGGGTGTCATTGATTATTAAAACTGGATAAATTTCTAGAAATGATACTAGATAACCTTTTTAAAAATTTAATATATGACCCAGTTTCAGCGTTAGGTATTTTAGTCTTTTATATTTTATTAGTTAATTTACCAATATCTTTAGGTGCAGTTTTCAAAAAGAAGTCTTTTTTTATTGTAAAACTACTTACGATTTTAGTGAATTTATTAATAACATTACAATTACTTTTTAGGTGGTCAATTTCTGGACATTTCCCAGTTAGCAACTTGTATGAATCTCTTTATTTCCTTGCTTGGGGAATCTCAATGGGGCAACTATATATTGAGAGGGAATACTCATCTCCAATAATTCCGTCAATAGCAATACCCATTGAGTTGCTGACCGTGGCCTTTGCTTGTTTTGTATTGCCTGACGATTTGAAATTATCATCTAACTTGGTCCCAGCTTTAAGATCTAGTTGGCTAGTAATGCATGTTAGTGTCGTAATGCTTAGTTATGCGGCACTAATAATAGGGTCTCTACTGTCAGCTTCTGTTTTGTTTATTAATAGGAATAAACCGCTTCAAATTAGAAGTAGTTCTACAGGTATAGGAGGGTTCAAATTTTTTAATAACAATTATTTAAATGATTTAGCTGACCCTGTTGAATTTTCTCATTCAGAAGAATTAGATACATTAAGTTATCGTTCTATATTAATAGGTTTTGTACTTTTAACTCTCGGTTTAATTTCAGGCGCGGTTTGGGCTAATGAGGCATGGGGAACATGGTGGAGTTGGGATCCAAAGGAAACATGGGCATTTATCACATGGTTATTTTATGCAGCATATTTGCATATGAGAATAAGTAAGGGTTGGCAAGGAAGAAGACCAGCTTTATTAGCAACTTCAGGTTTCTTAGTTGTTATAGTATGTTATTTAGGTGTTAATTTTTTAGGAATAGGTTTACATAGTTATGGATGGATATTTGGATGATTAGCTAATCTCCCAGAATTATTTATTGAGGTTCTGAAACCACTTTGCCATTTTGTGCTTCTTTCGCAACTTTTCTCAAGTCATCACATCCCTCTTTTAATGTTGGGTAGGCAAACATTCCACTGCCTGCAATAAAACAATTGGCACCAGCATCGGCACACTGTGAAATAGTCCAATTTGCTTTTATACCTCCATCAACTTCAATGTCGACATCTAAGTTTTTTTCAATAACAAAGTTTCTTATTTTTCTGATTTTATTAAGCATTGTTGGTATATAAGCTTGTCCGCCAAAACCTGGATTAACTGTCATAACCAAAACATGATCAACCATATCCATAATGTTTTCAATCATTTCAAATGGAGTATGAGGATTTAATGCAACAGAAGGAGAACCTCCTAGGTCTCTTATTCTTCCGAGAACTCTATGCAAATGAATATTTGCTTCGGCATGAGCTATTACTACACCTGGTTCACCATTTGCTCCTTTTGTAGCGTTTACATACGATTCCAGCATGGTTTCACAATTGTATTGGCTCACCATTAATTGAGTTTCAAATGGGACATTGCAATATTTCCTGCATGCAGCAATCATCTCAGGACCGAATGTAAGATTTGGTACGAAATTTCCATCCATTACATCAAATTGAATTCTATCTACCCCAGCTTCCTCGAGTTCTTTCACACATGCTCCCATATTTGCCCAATCTGCTGGTAAAACGGAAGGAATTATTTGAATTGGTCTATTGACACCAGCTAATTTTGTTTGATTTGACTCAGTCATTTAATTTTTAAAATATTTAATAAAGATACTATATTTAGTTGTTTATTCCTAATTTCAAGTCACGGCCTGATAAAGTAACAGCTGTAAAGAGTTAAAAAAAGCTTACTAGCGTAATAATTCTCATAAAAAATGACATTTTTTGTGAGATCATACTCTAAACCTTTTAGAAAAACCCTCAAAAATTTAATTGTGAATCAAACTTTAATTCAAGAAATTCTCGAAGTAGTCGAGCAAGCAGCAATTGCCTCAGCAAAACTAACAGGACTTGGTCAAAAAGATGAAGCGGATGCTGCAGCTGTAGAAGCAATGAGATTGCGAATGGGCAAAATTGAGATGAAAGGGAAAATTGTTATTGGAGAAGGTGAAAGAGATGAAGCACCTATGCTTTATATAGGTGAAGAGGTAGGAAGTGGAAGTGGTCCAGGAGTTGACTTTGCAGTAGATCCTTGTGAAGGAACAAATCTTTGTGCGAATAATCAAAGAGGTTCTATGGCGGTTTTGGCAGCCTCTGATACCGGCGGTCTTTTTAATGCTCCTGATTTTTACATGAACAAATTAGCAGCTCCTCCAGCTGCGAAAGGGAAAGTAGATATTAGAAATTCGGCTACTGAAAACTTGAAGATTCTTAGTGATTGCTTGGATCTTTCTATTGATGAACTTACTGTTGTTGTAATGGATAGAACTAGGCATAAAGATTTAATTAAAGAGATTCGAGGATGTGGTGCTAAAGTACAACCGATTTCTGATGGTGATGTTCAAGCTGCTATTGCATGTGGCTTCGCAGGTACTGGAACTCATTGCTTAATGGGTATAGGTGCAGCTCCAGAAGGTGTTATTTCGGCTGCCGCAATGAGAGCTCTAGGAGGACACTTTCAAGGACAACTAGTTTATGATCCAGCAATCGCTCAAACTTCTGAATGGGCTGACTATACAAAAGAGGGAAATATAAAACGACTAAATGAAATGGGTATAACGGATATAGATAAAATCTATGAAGCTAATGAATTGGCATCGGGAGAAAATGTTGTGTTCGCTGGAAGTGGTATAACTGATGGATTATTATTTGACGGAGTTAAATTCGAAAGGGATTGTGTGAGAACAAGCAGTCTAGTAATTAGCACATTAGATAGTACTGCAAGATTCACAAATACTGTCCATATAAAAGATGGTGCAAAGAGTATCAGCCTTTAAAAATTCACTTTTGATTTTATGCATATTGTTGTCGTCGGACTAAGTCATCGCACGGCACCTGTCGAAGTGCGTGAGAAGTTAAGTATTCCTGACCAATCCATAACAAAATCATTGAAAGCATTAAAGGCTTTCTCTGAGGTATTAGAGGTGTCAATTTTAAGTACTTGTAATAGGCTAGAAATATATGCCCTGGTAAAGGATAAAAATACTGGAATTTCATCTATTAAAGAATTTATATCAGATTATTCCGGAATTATTTTTGAAGATTTAAATCCACATCTTTTTTGCTTTAGACAAGAAGATGCGGTTTTGCATTTGATGAAAGTTTCGGCAGGACTTGATAGCCTCGTATTAGGAGAAGGACAAATCCTTTCGCAGGTAAAAAAAATGATGAGATTAGGTCAAGAGAATCAATCTACTGGGCCTATTCTTAATAGATTATTAACTCAATCAGTTAGTACAGGTAAAAAAGTTAGATCCGAAACAAATTTAGGAACTGGAGCTGTATCAATAAGTTCAGCTGCGGTAGAACTTGCTCAATTAAAAATTGGACAAGAAAAGGGGTTTGATACTCTTGTAAGTTTGGAATCAGAAAAGGTTCTTGTAGTTGGAGCTGGTCGGATGAGTAGACTTTTAATAACTCATTTAAAAGCAAAAGGATGTCATAAACTGATTCTTGTCAATAGAAATATTGATAGAGCATTAAATCTTGCTATAGATTTCCCCGATATAGAGATTGTTTGTAAAGGGTTAAACGAATTAGATGAAAATATATCAATATCTTCTCTTGTTTTCACAAGTACAGCTTCCGAAGAGCCAATAATTGATCTCGCTAAAATTGAAAAATTAAATTTGAATAATAAACTTAAATTTATTGATATTGGTGTGCCGAGAAATATTTCTAATGATGTTAAAAATCATCAATTTGTAAAATCATTTGATGTAGATGATTTACAAGAGGTCGTTTCAAGAAATCAAGAATTTAGACAGAAAATTGCAAAGGAAGCAGAATCTTTAGTAGAAGAAGAAAGAATTATTTTTCTAGAATGGTGGGCAAGTCTAGAAGCGGTTCCAGTAATTAATAAACTTAGATCAGATTTGGAGTTAATTAGAAAAGAGGAATTGCAAAAAGCACTTAGTAGGATGGGACCAGATTTTTCTGCCCGAGAAAGAAAAGTTGTAGAAGCTCTTACTAAAGGAATTATCAATAAAATACTTCATACACCTGTTACCAAATTGAGAAGTCCTCAATCAAGAGAAGAAAGACAAGCTTCTTTGAAAATTGTTGAAAAGTTGTTTTCTTTGGTAGATGAAGATAAAAATAGCTAAATTTTACTTATTTATATTAAGTTTTTCTAGTAATTTATCGAAATACCTTTGTAAACTGACCATTACTATTTCAAATTTAGCCCATAATCAGTTACTTTAAATAGTTGTATCTCTACCTCCATTAGATTGAATGAAGCGTGTGTTAGCCATCATCCTCGGAGGAGGAAAAGGTTCTAGACTTTACCCTTTAACAAAAATGAGGGCAAAACCTGCTGTTCCATTGGCAGGTAAGTATCGTTTAATAGATATCCCAATTAGTAATTGTATAAATTCAGGTATTGAAAAAATGTACGTATTGACTCAGTTCAATAGTGCATCTCTAAATAGACATATAGGAAGAACCTATAATCTAAATGGTCCTTTTGGCCAAGGATTTGTGGAGGTTCTGGCCGCACAACAGACTCCTGATAGTCCAAAGTGGTTTGAAGGTACTGCTGATGCTGTAAGAAAATACCAATGGTTATTTCAAGAATGGGATGTTGATGAGTACTTAATATTGTCAGGTGATCAACTTTACAGAATGGATTACAGTTTATTTGTTCAGCATCATAGAGATAATGGAGCGGATTTAACTGTTGCAGCTTTACCTGTTGATGAAGCACAAGCAGAAGGCTTTGGCCTTATGAGGACAGATGATTTAGGGAATATAAAAGAATTCAGTGAGAAGCCTACTGGAGAGAAATTAAAGGCAATGGCAGTGGATACTTCAAAATTTGGACTAACTAAGGAATCGGCTGCAGAAAAACCTTATCTTGCCTCTATGGGGATTTACGTTTTTAGCAGAAATACTCTTTTTGATCTTCTAAATAAATTTCCTAATTATACAGATTTTGGAAAGGACATAATTCCTGAAGCTCTTAAAAGGGGTGATACTCTTAAGAGTTATGTTTTCGACGATTATTGGGAAGATATAGGAACCATTGGGGCATTCTTTGAGTCAAATTTGGCATTAACAGAGCAACCAAAACCTCCATTTAGTTTTTATGATGAAAAATTTCCAATTTATACAAGACCTAGATTCCTTCCTCCTTCTAAGCTTGTAGATGCCCAAATTACTGATTCAATAGTCTGTGAAGGTACAATCCTAAAGTCATGTAGCATTTTACATTGTGTTTTAGGTGTAAGAAGTAGAATTGAAAGTGATTCTATTCTTGAAGATACTTTAGTAATGGGTGCAGATTTCTTTGAATCACCTGAAGAAAGAATTGAATTAAGAAAAGGTGGTGGAACACCTCTTGGAGTAGGTGAAGGAACTACTGTAAAAAGAGCAATTCTTGATAAGAACACAAGGATAGGTGATAACGTCGTTATTATTAATAAAGATCGAGTAGAAGAGGCAGATAAGCCAGAATTAGGTTTTTATATAAGAAATGGAATCGTTGTAGTAGTTAAAAATGCAACTATTGCAAACGGAACTGTTATTTAATTCGTTTCGATCATTTTTCGCTGACATAAGTATTTTTTTTGAGCAATTTTGTTGAGTTGCGGGCAAACTATATTTATTGAGTTTTTTATTTTTTATGTCCAAGGCGCATTTTGGTTTAGTAGGTCTTGGTGTTATGGGCGAAAATTTAGTTCTTAACGCAGAAAGAAATGGATTTTCAAGTGTAGTTTTTAATAGAACTTATTCAAAAACTGAAGAATTTTTACAAGGTCGAGGCCTTGGGAAGAATATAGAGGGAGCTGAAACTCTTCAAGAATTTGTCAATAAGCTAGAGAGACCCAGAAGAATTTTAATGATGGTAAAAGCTGGACCAGCAACAGATGCGGTTATAGAAAACATTTCTGGATATCTCGAGGAAGGAGATTTATTGATAGATGGCGGTAATTCTCAATTTAAAGATACAGAAAGAAGGGTGAATACTCTTGAAAGTAAAAGTTTTGGATACATTGGAATGGGAGTTTCAGGTGGTGCAAAAGGAGCTCTTGAAGGGCCAAGTATGATGCCTGGCGGTACTAAAGCTTCATATGATGCAATAGAAAGCTTATTAACAAAAATGGCTGCCAAAGTTGAAGACGGGCCATGTGTTGCATATGTTGGACCAGGAGGCTCAGGTCATTTTGTAAAAACTGTTCATAACGGAATTGAATATGGAATTGAACAAATACTTGCAGAAGCTTATGACCTTATGAAGAGAGTCAAAGGTATGAACGGTCAGCAAATGTCAGAGGTATTTGGTATTTGGAATAATACTGATGAATTAGCTTCTTATCTTGTTGAGATTACGGAGATTTGTCTAAATACAAAAGATGAGATAACTGGTGATGATGTCGTGGAGAAAATATTAGATAAAGCTGGCCAGAAAGGTACTGGTTTATGGACTGTTGTAAGTGCTTTAGAACTGGGGGTGTCAGTCCCAACTATTTATGCTTCTTTAAATGCAAGAGTAATGAGTTCTTTAAAAGAGCAACGTAGTGAGATTGAAAAAACTATTCCATCTAAAGAGATAGAGGATTTCGATTTAGGAAATATATCTGATGGAATGAAACCTTTATTTGATGCTGTAGTCCTTGCCACAATAGCTAGCTATGCTCAAGGTATGGACATTTTAAGAGAAGCATCTACAGTATATAACTATGGTTTGAATATGCCGTCAATTGCTCAAATATGGAAGGGTGGTTGCATAATTAGATCAAAATTATTAAGTAAAATTCAAGATGCTTATAACAAAGATCCTAATTTAAAAAATTTAATTTTTGATGATTGGTTCAATAATGAAATTGCGACAAGATTAGATAACTTAGCTAAAGTCGTTTCTTTATCCACAAAAGCTGGTATACCAGTCCCATGTCTATCCAGTACTTTAGATTATTTGAATAGTTATAGAACCAATAGACTTCCTCAGAATCTTGTTCAGGCAATGAGAGACTGTTTTGGCTCTCACACATATCAAAGAATTGATAAGGAAGGTAGTTTTCATACTGAATGGATGAAATGATTGAAAAGGTTAAAAATGGTTATAACCTAAACATTTACAAAGACAAGTTAGAGCTATCAACAGCTGTTTTTAAATTTATTGAAAGTCACATTATTCATACTTTAAAAAAGAAATGCAGATTCAAATTCTGTGTGAGTGGAGGTTCAACTCCTAAATCTGTTTATCAGCTTCTATCAATAAGTGATCTTAGATGGGATATGGTTGATGTCTTTTTAGGAGATGAAAGGTGTGTTGATCCAAATTCAGAATTAAGTAACTCGTTAATGTTGAAAAAATCATTATTAACTAATTTTGGATCTAAAGCTTTTTTTTATGAGATTTTTAATGATTTAAAGGCTGATGATGAAGCGACAAAAAATCAATTTATTTCTAAATTATTTGAAAAATGCGGATCAAACCCTCCAACCTTTGATTTAACATTATTAGGTCTTGGAGACGATGGTCATACAGCTTCACTATTCCCTTATCAAAAAAATAATAACGCAGATGATTTTGTGATTTTTAATGAAGGTAAAGGATTAAAAAGAATTTCATTAACTCCAAAGGTTCTTTCAGCCTCTTCGAAGATAGTATTTTTGGTTAGTGGAGCTTCTAAAAGAATTGCTCTTGAGAGGTTATTAGATGAAAAAGAGCCATCAGATAGAACACCATCAAAATTAATAAAATCTATTAATCAAATTTCAATATTTTGTGATCAGGAATCAGCAAAAGAATTAGAAATTTAGTTAAAGTCTAATAATAATTAAAAGTATTTAATGAATAAGAAAAAAATTTTATTCCAGAAAAAGGAGTTCGATGGTTGGGAAACATTAAATGATACTGTTATGGGAGGATCAAGTTCCGCTTTTTGTGAAATTTCAAATTCTGGTTTGTTATTAAAGGGTAATATTGTCGAGAAAGCAGGAGGATTTGTTAGTTGTAGATCGTCTATCTTTAAACCCTCTTTAAATGTATCTGAATATTCATCCTTTGAATTAAATATTGATGGAAAAGGAAGAACTTTTAAATTTGCGGCCGCTTGTGAAGATGATCTATTAGGACTAACCGAATTTATTCCGGGTGGACTTAGGTGGATAAAATCATTCCCAACAAAAAAATTCGGAACAACAAACGTTCAAATTCCTTTTAGTGAGCTAAAACCTTCAGTAAGAGCTAATAAAGTACGTTTCCCATTTAAATTTAAGCCATCTAAAATTAAAAGATTGCAACTACTACACTCTAAGTTCGGTGATGATGGATTACTTAATAATGAGTTTAAACAGGGTTCAATAAAAGTTTTAATTAAATCAATAAGTGTTATTTGAAAATCCACCTAAAAATATAGAGAGCTTAATCGCTAAGTCAGCAGATTTAACAAATAAACCTTTTGTTCATTCTGTCGTAAAAATAAATGGTGAATACGAATTCGAAGAAGAAGATATTGATTTAACAGTTAATATTTTATGTCGAGATAAAGAAGGTAAAAGATTAGAAATTTATGATCTTGAATTAGAACTTTTTAAATCAAATAAAGAGTTGGTTTTAGTAATCTCTAAGCTTAATTTCCCTGATGAACCAATATTATGGTGTGGAGTTAAAACATTATGGATGGATAGCAATAATGGGAAAAAATGCAACTCACCAAAATACGGCGCTAGATTGGAAAATTTAGCAAATAGGATAAAAAGTTTTTTTGAGTAAGAAAATAAACTTTAAGCTGATTTATAAATCAGTAACAGCCCCTAAACTTGATGTGCTTACGATTCTCGAATATTTTGAAAGAATTCCTCTTTTGTATTTTTGTATAGGTTTTACCCAATCTTTTTTTCTTTTTTCTAATTCTTCGTCAGATAAATCAACTTCAATTAGTTGTTTTACAGCATCCACTGTAATTAAATCACCTTGTTTTATTAGAGCAATATTTCCTCCAACAGCAGCCTCTGGAGCTATGTGACCCACAACAAGACCATAGGTACCACCGCTAAATCTGCCATCGGTAATTAAAGCTACCTTCTCTCCTAGCCCTTGACCAACAATCGCAGATGTTGGAGCTAACATTTCTCTCATGCCTGGACCTCCTACAGGACCTTCGTTTCTAATAACAACCACATCACCAGCTTTGATATCGTTATTTAATATCGATTTTAAACAATCCTCTTCACTTTCAAAAATCTTTGCTGGACCAGTTAATACAGGGTTTTTTACTCCGCTAATTTTGGCTACAGAACCTTCGCTCGCTAAGTTACCTTTTAATATCGCTAGATGTCCTTTTTTATAAAGAGGGTCATCTATGTCTCTTATGACATTTTGATTTGTTGGAGGCTTATCTGGAATATTCTGTAAGTATTCTGAGATGGTTTTGCCTTCAATGTTTTTGCAATCGCCATGAATTAATCCTGCATTTAAAAGTATTTTCATTACTTGTGGAATCCCACCTGCCTTATGAAGATCCACCGTCACATATTTACCACTCGGTTTAAGGTCACAAATAACGGGTACTTTTTGTCTGATTCTCTCAAAATCATTAATGTTGATATCTATTCCTGCAGTATTCGCAATAGCTAAGATGTGCAATACCGCATTTGTTGATCCGCCAATTGCCATAATTACTGATATTGCATTTTCAAATGCTTTCTTAGTCATTAGGTCTAGAGGTCTTATATCTTTTTCTATTGCAGAGACTAATATCTCAGCACTTTTATCTGCACTTAGTTCTTTTTCAAGATCTTCAGCAGCCATAGTGGAACTGTGAGGAAGACTTAACCCTAATACTTCAATAACCGCAGACATTGTATTAGCTGTAAACATTCCTCCACAGCTACCAGCACCAGGAATACAATTTTTCTCAACTTGGATTAGCCTTTCTTCATTAATTTTGCCGGCTGTTAATTGTCCAACAGCTTCAAATGCACTAACAACAGTAAGATCTTCTCCATGCAATTTCCCAGGCTTTATTGTCCCTCCATAAATGAAAATTGAGGGAATATTCATTCTTGCAATCGCAATCATGGCACCCGGCATATTTTTGTCACATCCACCTATAGCAAGTACTCCATCCATACTCTGAGCATTGCATGCTGTTTCAATTGAATCAGCAATAACTTCTCTTGAAACTAGGGAGTATTTCATGCCCTCTGTTCCCATAGAAATGCCATCGCTTACTGTTATGGTCCCAAACATCTGAGGCATCCCACCTGATCTTTTTATTGACTCTTCAGCTTTTAGAGCTAACTTATTTAAACCCATATTGCATGGTGTTATGGTGCTGTATCCATTTGCAACTCCAACAATAGGTTTATTAAAATCTTCATCATTAAATCCAACAGCTCTTAACATCGATCTGTTAGGGGATCTTTGCACACCTTGGGTTATTGCAGATGATCTGAGTTTATTCATATTATTTGTGAACCTTTTTTATTCTATTGCCCCAACTCTTCAAGTTGCTTCCTCACATCAGCAATTGCAGAATTAAGTTGCTCAACTTTCTTCTCCAGATTTTCTCCTTCAACTTCATTTATATTTTCATTTGAATCAATTGCTTCAGAGCCGTCTTGAATTCTGGAGGAATACATCATTGCTTTTTGTTTTTTTTCCTCCTTTCTTTTGTCTGCTTCGGATATTAACCACCAAGCTAGACCTGCTGCTCCAATAAAAGCACCGCTTATTAATGATAAAAGATTATTTGAAGACGAATCTCTGTATTCAGACATTGGTTAAATATTTACTCCTATATTCTATATTAGTTCTTATCTTGAAATATAGTACTTAATCTCGATAAAGGATTCCCAATACCCGGTACTAAAACTTGTGTTATTTCGTCTTCCTCATCTATGCAAGAAGTGTAAATTACCTGATTAGGGAATAATTTCGCAATTTCATTTAAACCTTTATTTGAGCAAATAGCAGTTATTAAAAGAATTCTATTTGAATCAACACCTAATTCCTTTAATTTAATTAAAGTTTCTAATGTTGCTGATTTTGTCGTTATTTGTTCTGAATAAAATATAACTCCTTCATTTGATTCAATAGTTTTAGGAAGTTCTCCTAATGAGAGGGTTGAATTAGGAATTACTTCTTTAGATCCAAACCAAAGAGATAACCCTTCGGGCAACGTTGCGAGCACTTTTATTGGATAATCATTATTAATAAAGAATCCATCTGAGTCCCCATTATCAGTATTTACTATTTCTTTTTTATATGGCAGCCAATTACGTAATGCTTCATATGTAAGCCATTTCCCTAATTGCTCATATCCTGTTGAGTACAAAATATTTGGAGTATTTTTTTCTCGCAATATTGAAAGCCAATGTTTTATTAATGGATGAGGAGGAACAATAACCTTTAGTGACATTGCCATATATTTTCCTTTAAGATACTCTTACAAACTTTAAATACCTAAGTTCTAAAATACAGTCTTATTATGATTAAATCAATTGTTTTCCCCTCACTAAAGAATGCATTAATTACTTTTTTATTCGTTGGGATTTTATTTTTTAATTCTGTAAATTCTGCATGGGCTAAAAGACCTCCTGAGATTAGAAACCAACAAGACCTTAATTTAGAGCCGGATATGCATGGTCAAGATTTAAGCGGTAACGAATACGTTAAGTTTGATTTGAATGGGTTTAATTTTAGTGACAGTAATTTAGAAGGCGCAGTGTTCAATAATAGTAAATTGCAAAACTCAAAGTTTACTGGAGCCAATTTAAGAGATGCACTAGCTTATGCAACAGACTTTACAGATGCAGATCTTTCGGATGTTAATTTTACAAATGCATTATTAATGGAGAGTAATTTTGAAGGAGCAAAAATAGATGGTGCAGATTTTACTGATGCTGTTCTTAGTCGTACACAACAAAAACAATTATGTGCGATTGCTAATGGCACAAATAGTTCTACAGGAGAGAGTACAGAATATAGTTTAGGTTGTTAATCATCAAAGATGAAAAAAAAAAAACCAGTTATAGTTGTTTCGGGATTTCTTGGTTCAGGTAAAACAACTTTTCTAAGATATCTATTAAAAGAGAGTAATAAAAAATTTGGTTTAATAATTAATGAATTTGGTGATGTTGGAATTGACGGTGATTTGATTAAAAGTTGTGATAAATGTGATGAATCTGAAGACGACTGCGTAATCGAATTAAATAATGGATGTTTATGTTGTACTGTTCAAGATGATTTTGTTCCATCAATAAAAGCTCTCTTAGAATTTAATCCTCCTATCGAATCAATAATTATCGAAACAAGTGGCCTGGCACTACCAATTCCCTTAATTCAAGCCCTTAACTGGCCTGAGATTAGGTCTTCCATATACCTTGATGTTGTTGTTGGTATCGTTAATGGAGAATCAATGCTTAATGGTTCACCAATTAATGATTTAAATAAAATAACAAAACAATATAATGAAACAGATAAAATTGATCACAACGCCACTATAGATGAACTTTTTGAGGAGCAACTAGAAGTTTCTGATATCGTTTTAGTCTCTAGATCAGATATCTTAAATGATGATCAGTTTGACGTTATAAAAAATAAAATTCAAGGAAGTCTAAACTCATCTACACCAGTCCTTAAATCCAAGAATGGCAAAATTGATTTAAATTATCTATTTGATTTTAATTTTAAAAAAGAGACTTATAAAGAATTTTTAACTGAAGAACATGACCATAATCATGTTGATCTTGTATCAGATTCATTTAAATTAAATTATTTCCTTGAAAAAAATGACTTTGAAAAGGAGATGTCAAAAATCTTGGATGAATTAAATATTCTTCGAATAAAAGGACGTATTTGGATCCCAAACAAATCATTGCCTTTACAAGTACAAATTGTTGGAAAGAAAATTAATACTTGGTTTGAAGAAGCTCCAGAAAATTGTTGGAGACCAAATGATAATGCTGGGCTTGAATTAGTAATAATTTCTTTTGATGAAAAATCTATAAAAACTTTCAATAGAAAAATTAAAGAGAAATTTAAGATTTTAAGTGACCCAAAAATAGCAATTTGACTTTATAGTTAGCTGTCGGGATACTTACTACAGTAGACAGTCCAAGATGGAAAATCCAAAAATTGCTTTAAAACAAATAATCTCTAACGAAGTCACATCAATTGATAAAATAAAATGTTCAAAATGTGGAGGATCGGGAAATTTCAAAACACATGAAAATTCAAGAAGAACTTGCTTAGTTTGTTTTGGTAGAGGCTACATAAACATTTAATAACTCATAAAGCCTTAAGGTAAAAATATTTGTTTATTAATCAATAGTACTTTTTATTAAAATTTAAACTAATCTTCTAGTAGAAATTAATTTTTAATTGGACCAATTTGCTGTAAAAGTTTTTGTAAGACTAAGACCCTCAGTTTTAGATCCAGCAGGGGAAGCTACCAAATCTGCTTCTATAAAACTTGGAGCCGAAGGAATAAAATCATTACGTATAGGAAAAATGATTGAGGTAAAAATAGAAGGTAATGGTGAAAACGAAGTAAGAGAAAAAATTGATTTATTGTGTGATAGGTTATTCGCAAATACTGTTATTGAAGATTATGAGTATTCACTAGAAAAATTATAAGATGGATAATTTTACTGTAGGAGTTGTTGTCTTCCCTGGTTCTAATTGTGATCGTGATGTTTCATGGGCATTGGAAGGTTGTTTAGACATAAGAACAAAATACTTGTGGCATGAGTCTTCAGATTTAAGTGATGTAGATGCAATAGTTTTACCTGGAGGATTTAGCTATGGTGATTATTTAAGATGTGGAGCAATTGCGAGATTCTCTCCATTAATAAATGCCTTGGATGAGTTTGTTAAAAGCGGGAAAAGAGTTTTAGGAATTTGTAATGGGTTTCAAATTTTGACAGAATCAGGGTTTTTGCCTGGTGCTCTTGTTGCAAATAAAAATCTTAATTTTATCTGTGATGACGTTGAACTGGATATCGTTTCTACAAAAGGAGGTTGGTTTAATAATGGAGATGAAAAACAAACTATTAAGTTGCCAATTGCTCATGGGGAAGGAAGATATCATTGTGATTCTGATACTTTAAAAAAACTTGTAGATAATGAATTGATCGCTTTGAGATATAAAAACAACCCCAATGGATCCTCATTCGATATCGCAGGCATAACTAATGAAAAGGGAAATGTTCTAGGTTTAATGCCTCATCCAGAGCGAGCATGTGACGAGACAATTGGTGGGACTGATGGTCTCTTTACATTAAAATCATTAATATTGAAATAAAAAAAAGACCCCCAATTTTGGAGGCCTTTTTTTTTAATTTGAGAAGAAATTAAACAGTAGCTTTTACTTTTGGATCTAAATCACCTTTTGCGTAAAGATCAGCAAAATAATTAGTGCTGTTTTGTTTGATCTTACTTGCTTGACCTTCGCACCAGAACTGCTTGTATCTATCAAGACAAACTTGCTTCATGTATTTTCTAGCAGGCTTGTTGAAATGTCTTGGGTCAAAGTTTGCCTTATCAGCAAATGCTGCCTCTCTAACCGCGGCAGTGAAAGCAAGTCTGTTATCGGTATCAATGTTGACTTTCCTAACTCCATTTCTTATTCCCTCTTGAATCTCTTCAACAGGAACACCATATGTTTGAGGAATTTCACCACCATATTTGTTGATGATATCCAACCATTCTTGAGGAACTGAACTAGATCCATGCATTACAAGATGGGTATTTGGAAGTGCTTTATGAATTTCAGCAATTCGGCTTATTGCAAGAACTTCTCCTGTAGGTTTTCTTGTGAATTTATAAGCACCATGACTTGTACCTATAGCAATAGCTAATGCATCAACTTTTGTTTTAGCAACAAAATCTGCAGCTTCTTCAGGATCAGTCAAAAGCATATCTGTAGAAAGTTCACCTTCAAATCCATGACCATCTTCTGCTTCACCTTTCCCTGTTTCTAATGAACCTAAGCAACCTAATTCTCCTTCAACACTAACTCCAACTGAATGAGCAAAATCTACTACTTTTTTAGTAACTGCAACATTATATTCGTAACTAGCGGGTGTTTTTGCATCTGCCTCTAGAGAACCATCCATCATTACTGATGTGAAACCATTTATTGCTGCTGAATAGCATGTTGATGGCTCATTACCATGGTCTTGGTGCATTACCACAGGAATATTAGGATATGTTTCTGTGGCGGCAAGGATTAGATGACGTAAGAAAATTTCTCCTGCATAATTTCTTGCCCCTCTTGAAGCTTGGAGGATTACTGGACTATCAGTTTCATATGCTGCTTCCATGATTGCTTGAACTTGCTCAAGATTATTAACATTGAAAGCTGGAATACCGTAACCATTCTCAGCAGCGTGGTCTAAAAGTAGTCTTAGTGGAACGAGGGCCATAATTAAAATAAGTTAGATGCTATACAAAGCACTTGTTCTCGCGAGTTTAGTACAAAGAGGGATCAAATGTCACGTAATTAGATATACAAAATCTATATTTTTATATTTAACCCACTCTTCGACGATTCTCTTATCGCTTCACAAACTTTATGACTTGCAAGTCCCTCGCATAGGCCTGGAATGATGGGTGTTTTATTAAAAATACTCTCAGCCCATAAATTTTGAATTCTTAAAACTGGAGCTATCCTTCCATCAGTCCATGTTTTCTCAAAATTAAAAATTGAATCTGCAGTCAGATTTTGTATTTTATTTTCGTTGTTTGAGTATTTCAAATTAAAACCATGTACATAATCTTTTTGGTTCTCGCTTTTAAGAATAAGTGAACCTTCGCTTCCATATATTTCTAAACTAAAGCCTCTACCGTTTTTAGAAATCGATGATAAAGAAACCTGACATGGAATTAGATTCGTACTGTAATTTGATAGTTCTATATTAGCTAGACAAATATCCTCGCTAGTAACGTAATTTAAATCAGATGAATTAGGTAAGGGTCTTTTTTTTATTGATGTTGCTAACTTGCCAGATACGTTTATTGATTCTCCAAAAAACCAATTCAACATATCGAATGCGTGAGTACCTAAGGCACCAATAACTCCTCCACCTTTTTCTTCTAAAGAATACCAATTCCAGGCTCTTTTAGGGTCTGATCTGCTTCCCATTAACCAATCTAATTTGACTAAATATATATCGCCTAAAATATTTTCATCAATAAGTTTTTTTGTCTGAAGGAAAAGTGGTACTGCCCTGTATTCGAAATCAACACATACACTTAAGTTATTGATCAAAGATATTCTCTGAAGCTCTTCAATTTCAGAGGACGATATTGAAACCGGTTTTTCTAATAGCAAATTTTTATTATTCTCAAGAGCTTGTTTTGCTAATTTAAATCTTGATTCAGGAGGGGTAGCAACAATAATCCCATCAATATCTGGAGATTTAACTAAATCTTCCCAATTATGAAAAAACTCTAATCCCGTTTCTTTTTCTAAAATCGATTTTTGCTTTTTCTCATAATGATAAATAGCTACAGGCGTTAAATAATCTGACTCTTTTAATGCTTCTAAATGAACTTTTTTCCCAAAACCTAGTCCAGCTATAGCTATTTTTAATTTTTTATTTTTAGTATTCATTCTTATCCATTAATAAACTCTGAACAACTATTTTCAATAACAACATCTATAAGTTCGTCATTATTAGAAGTTTGCCATTTTGAATTAAATTGAGGAATTCCATTTATTGAAGTGTCTTTGAACTCTTTTTTATCGCAATTAATTCTCATTACATAAAGTGATAACTCTCCATCATCATTTGAATTAGTTGGATTTTTAAAGAACTTTGTTAAGACACTTATTTCACCATTTGGAAGCGGCTTAATACTCCCTTTATCAAGCCATTCTTTCCCATCACCATTTTCTTTAAGGAGAACCCAATCAACATTTCCTATTGCATATGAATAGGTAGCAAAATTTAAAATAAACAAAAAAAGGCTTAAAGAAAAATAAAATAAATTAGAAATTATTCTCATTATTATATATTTGCTTCTGCCAGTTCTTTTACACCGTGGATTTTTAAAATTTTAGTCAAAGTAGTCTTGAGATCTTTCCTTTTCACTATTACATCAACAAAACCATGCTCAAGAAGATATTCAGCTGTTTGAAAATTATCAGGTAATTTTTCTCTTAATGTTTGTTCAATAACTCTTCTTCCCGCAAATCCAATAAGAGCTTTAGGTTCCGCCAATATTAAATCACCTAACATCGCAAAGCTGGCTGTTACTCCTCCAGTAGTTGGATGAGTTAACAATGGCATATACAGAAGATTTTTTTCTTTATGTTTTTTGAGTGCTCCCGATATTTTTGCCATTTGCATGAGACTTAACATACCTTCTTGCATCCTTGCTCCACCTGATGCGCAAACAATAAGAATTGGGTAATTTTCTATAGTTGCTCTTTCAATTATCCTCGTAATTTTTTCACCAACTACTGAGCCCATGGATCCGCCCATAAATCTAAAATCCATTACAGCTAATGCTAAAGGCATTGAATTTACAGAACAAAAACCTGTTATGACACCATCTCTTAAGCCAGTACCTGCTTGACTTTCTTTAATTCGATCAGCATAAGACCTTCTATCTTTAAAACCTAAAGGATCTGTAGGACTTAGTGAACTATCAAACTCTTTGAATGAATTTTTATCAGCAATTATATTTATCCTTTCATCACTATTAATCCTATTATGGTGACCACAATTACTACAAACATTGAAATTTGAAATTAGGTCTTTTCTATAGGCTACTTGAGAACATTCTGAACATTTAACCCACAAACCGTCTCCCTCGTCAGTATCTTGGGAAACTTTCCCAACAAATTGATCTTTACGCCTTGCGGCAAACCAGTCGATTAATGACACAACGTTACCTGTTTTTTCTATTTAAATCTAAGTAAGGTACTTTTATCAAGAAAGATATATAAATATTTGAGATTTTATAGATTAGGAACTCCCTTATCCTTAGAAAAAAAAATATATGGATTTGAGTTGATAATCGAATATTAATTATCCTTTATTTTTCTCCTCAATCATTTTATGAATTATTGGGGTAAGAATAAGTTCCATTGCGAAACCCATTTTCCCACCATTTACAACGATACTGGTTGGACTTGACATAAATGAATCGTGAATCATTCCAAGCAAGTATTGAAAATCAATTCCCCATTTCTCTCTAGCTCCTTTTCTGAAATGTATGATCACAAAGCTCTCATCAGGAGTTGGAATATTCCTGCATATGAAAGGATTGGAAGTGTCAATTGTGGGAATTCTTTGGAAATTAATATCGGTTTTACTGAATTGTGGACAAATGTGATTTATATAATCAGGCATCCTTCTCAATATAGTATCCACAATGGTTTCAGCTGAGTAACCTCTCTCTGCGTTATCTCTATGGATTTTTTGAATCCACTCTAAATTTGTTATCGGAACAACACCAACAAGTAAATCAGCATAGGATGCCACATTGTATCCATCACCTTCTACTCCGCCATGTAAACCTTCATAAAAAAGTACGTCTGTTCCCTTAGGAATATCTTCCCATGGAGTAAATTGACCTGGTTCTAAGGATGTCCCAAGTCTTGTATTATGTTCTTCCGCTTCTTCAGGACTATGGAGATAATATCTTTTCTTCCCTCCTCCAGTTTCACCATAGATTTTAAAAAGTTCTTCTAGCTTGTCAAAAAGATTAGCCTCTGGGCCAAAGTGAGAAAAATTTTCACCCTTTGAAAGAGCTTCTGCCATAGCTTTTTTCATAGGCATTCTCTCAAACCTGTGGTAACTATCACCTTCTACAACTGCGGGAATAATATCTTCTCTAGCAAAAATATGCTCAAAGGCTCTTTTTACTGTACTTGTTCCTGCTCCTGAAGATCCTGTTACAGCGACTACTGGATGACGTTTTGACATTTTTTAAAAACAATATCTGATAATTCTGACAGGTCATATGCCAACTTTATGTTCAACTTAAAATATTTTTTTATTTATTAATTTTTTTTTTTAAATTTCATCTATTATTTTATCTCCAATTTCACTGCAAGATAATACTTCGGAAGACCCATCAGCTAAATCGGCTGTTCTAAATCCTTCTGCTAAAACTTTATCAACAGCAGTTTCTAAATTTTTCGCCGCTTCTTCTTCATTTAATCCAATTTTTAACATCATAGAAGCGGATAAAAGCATCGCAATAGGATTTGCTATGTTTTTACCAGCTATATCAGGAGCTGAACCATGAACAGGTTCAAAAACACCTGGTCCATTATTGTTTAGAGATGCAGATGGAAGCATCCCAATAGAACCAGTTAACATCGCGGCTAAATCGCTTAAAATATCACCAAATAAGTTGCTAGTTAAAATCACATCAAATTGACTAGGATCTCTTACCAATTGCATTGCTGCATTATCAACGTACATATTGCTTAAAGATATATTTTTATCTTTTAAGGTGATATTTAAAACTGTATCTCTCCACAATTGACTAACTTCCAGAACGTTTGATTTATCAACAGAACATATTTTTTTATTTCTTTGGTTAGCAATTTTTATTGCTATTTCAGTTATTCTCTCTATTTCGGCTGAATCATAAACCATTGTGTTGAAAGCTTTCGGTATTTTTGTATTTGTTATATGTCCTCTTGGCTTTCCAAAATAAATACCGCCTATTAATTCTCTTACAACAATAAGATCTACATTCTCAACGATTTCTTTTTTTAATGTACTTGTATTTACAAGAGATTTTCTTATTTTGACAGGCCTGATATTTGCGAAAAGGCCTAGGGCAGATCTTAATTTAAGTAATCCACTTTCTGGTCTTAGTTCTCTTGCAAGAGAGTCATATTTAATATCTCCAACACATGCTAAAAGTACTGCATCACATTTTTTGCATTGATCTAGTGTCTCATCTGGAGCAGGAGTCCCATATTTTTCATAAGCTATCCCTCCAAATAATTTTTCAATAATCTCAATATTGAAATTATGTTTTCTTGAAAGCTTTTTTAAAACTTTCTTTGAAACTTCTGAAATCTCTGGTCCAATTCCGTCGCCTGACAATAAAACAATCTTATAATTCTTCATTAAAATTTTTGTTTAATAGAACAATAAATTATTGCTTGTCTAATTGTCTAAGTTTTTTTGCTAATTCTGGTAATTTTTTAAAAATACTTGAACTCCTTAGCCATGATTTATTCTCCATAGCGGGGAAACCACTAATTACCTTGCCATCTTCTATGTCACAATGGATTCCGCATTTTGAACTCGCTATGACATTGTTCCCAACTTTTACTCTATTATTGACCCCTACTTGCCCTGCCAAAATAACTCTATCTCCAATTTTTGCTCCTCCAGCAATACCAACTTGAGCGGCGAATGCACAATTCTTACCAATTTTAACTCCATGACCTATTTGTACTAAATTATCCAACTTTGTTCCCTCATCAATAAAAGTAATCCCTACTGCCGGTCTATCAATGCAACAATTCGTTCCAATTTCAACAAAACTCATTATTTTTACACCACCTTTTTGAGGCATCTTTACCCATTTGTCATCTTTAGGAATAAAACCAAATCCTTCTGATCCAATAACAGAATTTGAATTGATTACACAATTATTTTTTAAGGTGGTGTTTTCGTAAACTACACAATTGGGATGAATTATATTATTATCTCCTATTCGAACATTTCCTAAAATTGATGAGCCAGTAAGAATATCATTATTGTTACCAATTACAGTATTTTCTCCTATATAGACATTAGGTCCTATATGGCAATCCGCTCCAATTATTGCTGTTTTATCTATAACGGCTGAAGCGTGAATTCCTGGATTAAAGTTGATAGTTTTATATAAATGATTCAATACTTCTGCAAATGCAATTCTTGGATTTTTAACAATTATGTTTGAAATATTGAGTTTCTTTAGAGCACTAATAATTTCGTTATTGTTGGAAGTTATTATTGCTGATGCGTTGGATTTATCTAATTTTTCTTTAAGGATATTGTTTTCTTCTAAAAAAGATATTTGATGATTAACTGCTTCATCTAAAGAGGCAGCATCCTCTATATTTAAATCTTCAAAAATATTGGAACTAATAAAATTTGAATTTCCTTTTTTAATTAGATCAACTAAATCACTTAAAAGCATTTTTGAGTTTTAATTTTTTTCTAAGAGAGAGCTAGAACATCTCTGTGTACGACAATTATAGAGGAGTTGTTATTGTCTTTATTATTTAAGATACTTCTTAAGTTGTCACTACTTATTGATACTAAACCTTTTGCAACTTCTTTATTATCTGTATTTACGATTTTAACAGCTTGATTAACCGTAAAGTTTCCTTCTACATTTTTAACACCAACCGCTAAAAGTGAGGCACCTTTTTTGTTAATTGCAAAAAAAGCTCCATCATCTAAAGTGATTTTTCCTACTGTGTGAATTGCATGAGAAAGCCAACTTTTTTTGTTTCCTATAGGTTTTTCTAATGGATAAAATAAAGTTCCAATTTTATTATCATTAAAAATCTCAATTAAATTTTTTTTATTCGTTCCATCAACTAATTGAACTTCAACTCCCCCTTTTGTAGCTATTTCTGCAGAAATTAGTTTTGTAGAAATTCCTCCTGTTCCCCATTCATTATTTGAGTTTTGATTGTTTTTATTTTTAATTTCTTTTAATTCACTATTATGAACCTCTTTAATAGGATGCGCATCTTTATTCTTACGTGGATCTTTTGAATATAGATTTTCAATGTCGGTTAATAAAATAAGCTTATTAGCATTAATAGCTAAGGCAACTAAGGCAGAGAGGGTATCATTATCTCCATATTTAAGCTCCTCATTTGCTACGGTATCATTTTCATTTACTATTGGAATAACATTCAAATCGATTAATTTTTTTAATGTTTTAGAAGCGTTATTGAAAGATTCTCGCGAATTAAAGTCAGCTTTCGTGATTAAAATTTGAGCAATATTATGACCTAATTTATTAAATATTTTATCGTACAAAGACATTAAATTAACTTGACCTACTGCAGCGGTAGCTTGAAGGGTACTTAAATCATTTGGCCTAGTTTTAATATTTAATTTTTGGCAACCTAATCCAACGGCTCCACTAGTCACTAAAATCAATTTGTTTCCTTTTAAAAGAAAACTTGTAAAGGATCTACAAAGGGTTTCAATAACTTCTTCAGTAGATGTTTCCTCTGTCCCTCTTAAAATACTAGTACCAATTTTTATAACCCAAGTTTTCATTTTATAAAAAAAGAAATTAGTTTTTCTATTGTCAAAGTTAAATTAAATTTAACAGGCAAGCCATCTCTCTTTAATCGCTTAACTAATACTGTTTTTATATTACATCTATTCCCAACAATCATATCTGTAAAAATCCTATCCCCAATTATGGCTATATTTTTTACTTCATAATTAACTTCTTTGATAGCATGCATCGTAACTTTTTTCCCTGGTTTTGAAGCATTGTATTTGAACCTTAAATTTAATTCTTTTGCAATTTTCGAGATTCGTTTTTTTGATGGATTATTACTTATTAGATATAAGGAGAAAAGTTTTCTGGATTCACTTATCCATTTTTTTACAGCTTTTGGGATTTTACTTGAGTTTCTATTTACAAGAGTGCCATCAACGTCAAGTAATAAACAGTGAATTCCTTTTTTTTGTAATTCAGATTGAGAAATCTCATATATTGGTAAATTTGAATCCCAATTGACTTTTAGGATAGATTTCATTAATTTTAAGAATTACTTTTTTCAAGTTCAGATTCAATCAAAGGTTGGATTTTATCAAACTCATCATCTTCAATTAATAAGGCACCATTTTCATTTAATTTACCCACAATAAAAAAAGGATCTAGTGGAATATATAAGCCATATTCTTGGTCAAAAAGATTAAAGTTAACAAGCAATTCATAACTCTCACTATCATCATCGATGCAATCTTCTTCTAATTCATCAAAAATTGGTTCTTCAAGCTCCCCTGATACCGTTAATGTTACTGCTGATCTGATAAGTCTTAAATCATGTTCTTGAAGAACAGCTTCAGCATTTTTTAGAATTTGTTCATTTTTGTCTATTTTTTCAATTAGTTCAGGTTCATCTTTTTCATTCATTTTGAAAAGACTTACTGGTGTATCAACTGGTGTTAATAAAGCATATTCTTCTCCCTCAACACTTACTAATTGTTCAAGATAACAAAATATCTCGTTTCCATTTGAGTCATTTAATATTAGTGTCTGAGCCTCATGATTATCATTTGAGTTAGTTTCTTTCATTTAAAAATTATCTAATTCTTTTTAATACTAATATTTTATCTGACCTTTACCAGCTAATTCTTCTAATTCAGGACCTTCTTTTATCCATTGTTCAAGTATTACTTTTGCTGCAAAACTATCAATCAATCCAGATTTATCTTTTTTAATTCCAAATCTATTTGAAGATTCCCATGTTGAACTATGTTCGTTGACGTAAGAAAATGGAAGCTTTAATTCATTTGAAAGTAATTGACCGTAATTCATACAGTCAATAGCCTGAGGGGTCATTTTACCTTTCTCATCAAGCGGAAGCCCAACAATAAAACCAGTCAAATTAAATTTTTTTATATGATTTCTAATGATTTTAAGCTCTTTATTATCTTCAACCCTCTTTACTGCTGGGAGTATATTTGATGTTATGCATAGTGGATCACAATAAGCCAATCCTATTCTTTTGATTCCTACATCGAAGCTTAAAATTGACCTGGGTTTAGGTTTATAAAATTTCACTTTGACTTTAATGGCAAAGGAGATGGATATGGATTATTTTGTGGACTTAATTTGTCAAAGATTGATTCCAAAGATTGATTTATTTTATTTACTTGTTTTGCTTCATTCTTAACTATTGTATTCCTTATAAGAATAATCTCTTGATTTTTTTCTTTTAAGTTACATTCTTCGAGAAAGGTATTTAGTTGAGAATTCTCTTTGTAGCTTTTTAGATAAGACATAGGAGATTTTACAAAGAATCTTTTTATAAATTCTTTTAAAATAGAATTTAATCTATTATCCCAATATCTACTTATAGTTAAAGTATAAATTTCATCGTTTTGATAATTTATATCTTTTAAGATTGTACATAAAACAGAATTTTCATATACTAAGGCACCACTTTTAGAGTTATTTCTTTTAAGAATATCGTCTTGATCAAAATCTAAAATATTTCTTATTAAAGGTGATTGATTTGATCTTATAAAATTTACTATACTCAATATATTTTTTTTATTAATGTTATGGAATTCATTAATTAATTCATAATCTTGGGTATTTTGTTTGATTGACTCATTTAGATCACAACCATCCCATAGTATTATCTCTCCTAAAGGTTGAAAGCCTAATTCTCTTGAGGTTGATATTAGGTCAATATTATTTATCTCGGAGTTAATTATCCAACTTGAAGTCTTGATATCCGTTATGGAGATTGATTTTTTTATCAATCCTAAAGTTAATTGTTTCTCTGTAAAGGAACAATTGTTGTTAATTAACTTGGGCTTAGATATTTTTAAGCAAGTCTCTTTTTTGTTTAAAGGAAAAATATTCATATAACCAATGATTTCGTTACCGCAAATAGCAATTATGCATTTATTCTTATTTTTCTTGAGATTATTTAGAAATATTTTTAAGTCATCAAAGGTATTAATAATTGCCATCTTTAAAAACCAATTATTCAATTCTTTATTTTTGATATCTATTAAAAGGGTAATGTGACGGATATGGAGTTCTTCATAAGTTACTTCCATTCCTTTTTCAGGCTTAAAAGAATTAGAGGTATCTTTTTTCATTTAATTTTTTTTCTTATTAACACTATAGGAGTTTTCTCATCACCATTGCCAGCTGGATTAGATATTAAGATTCTTTTGAGTATTTTATCTACGGCTTTATTTGAACTGGCTAATACTTTTACTCCTCCAATATCATTAACATCTACTACCGCAACATCTATATTTAGGTATTTTGAGACCTCCTTACAAAATAAACCCGCATTAAGAGGACCCATAACTATACTTTTGTCATAAGGTATGACAGTGCCACTTATATCATCAATAAGAGATGACTCTAAACCAGTTAATCTATAAAAAATACCCTTAAGGCCAACTAATTTAAAAAAGAATCCAACGATTAATGCAAACGTTATTCTTGTGACACCAATTTTATTTATTAATAATTGCATGCCACAAGCAGTTGCAAGACTACTTGTGGGGTGAAAAAAATAACATAAAGCTTTTGAAAATAAACTATATTCTAAATTTTGAGGAGAAATATATCTATTTTGCATAATCGCAAGTGGACTCTCACCGATTGTTAAAATATCATTTTTTTCTACAATTCCTTTGCAGTATTCAATCAAAGTATTTACTGGGTTATCAAAGCATCCAAGTAAATCAGTTTTAATAGCAAAAGCATCATATTCATTATTTATTGGAATTTTAAAAACTTCTTTCGAACTTTGTTTTTGAGCCTCTAAATTAACTAAAAAACAATCCTTTTTATTTGAAATACCAAAATGGCCATAATTATCCCATAATACTTTTAACCATATATATTTTATTTTTTTTCTAAATTTATTATTGCTAAATTTATAGATGAGTCTTATGAATAATTCTGAATTTGACTTGATAATAGTTGTTGGCCAATAATTATTTAAATTCTTTTCTTTATTTTGATCATATATATAAATATCTTCTTGATAATTTAAATTTTGACAATATTCGTTTCCTTTATTTTTAAAAAAATTCAATTCAAAATTTATATTAGTTACCATTGTCTCTTTGGTTTTACTTTTATTAATTATTTTTAAGTCAATAATTATTTCGTTTAAACCATCTTTTTTTTTGATTTTATAATTTATAGGTTCTAGAACTAAATTTGATTTGGATGAGTTTTTAATATATAAATCTGAAATAATTAAAAAAATCAGTAAAATTAAAAGGATATTTACAAATAACATTTTTTCTGAAATAGTTAATTATTTTTAGTTTCTTTTGTTTCTGAAATTGTACTATTATATTCATTAAAGGCCTCTACTGAAAAAGAGGATTCATTATCAATTTCTATCCCTGTTGACTCACTAATAATTTTGTTCAATTCACCAAAGTCAGCCATCCCATTACCATCATATTTTACTTGTCCATTACTATCAAGAATTATAGTTTGGGGAATTAATCCATTCCAATAATAATTGGGTTCAGTTGGTTGATCAGATGCCTCTTCATTTTGTAATTCATCTGTGGTTAAAGCAATGATTTCTATATTTTCCCTCCATATTAAATCTAGACCTGATATTACTGGTGCCATTGCTTTGCTGTCAGAACTATCGTCAAGGTAGAAAAATAGAATTGATACCCTTTTATTCTTTAATGAATCCTTTAGTGTTGCCTTAGGAGGAACTATTGCTCCATTACCTGCATATATAGGAAAGATGTTGCCATCATAACTATTAGTATCTCTATAAGCATTTGCTTTATATGGACTTATGAAAATTAATGCTATTAAGAACCATTGAATTATTTTCATTAAAGATTTAAAACTTACTTTGAACTTGATCTTCCTAATCCTTGAAGGATTCCTTTCCCAACTAAACCAATAGCTTTGCCTACTACTTTTGTTAGAAAAGTTACGAAAAGATTACCGATATACTTTACCGCAAATTCTAACTGGGGTGCTACTGCATCTCTTATCTCAACTAATAATGTAACTTGTTTTTGAAACCATTCTAGATTCTCTAGCTCTTTCTCCCTATTTTCATTTTTAAAGTATCGGGTAAATTTTTTATCGATAATATCAATATATTCTCGTTTACTCTCATATAAGTAAATAGGCATATAAATGTAGTCATGCCAACGATTGTAGTTATTAATATTATTCCTAAATCTTTCAAAATTTCTTGTTGATTGTAATTCGGGATTTATAAGTACAGTTCTTAATTCAGGCCAAGAAGAACAAATATTAAAGATTTCAGAAGCTAATAAATTACAGTTCCTTATTGTCCAATTTGAAATTATATTTTCAAGGATTAGAAATGATTCTGTTTCATACAAAGGTATTAATTTGCCATCATATTCAAGAGCTTCATTTTTAATAATAGGCTCGATAAACATTATTGATTGATGAGATTCTCTATCTATCTCTTTACAACTTACTTCACTATAAATAAAATCATTAATTGAAATAGATTCGCTTCCTTTTTTTAATCTAAAATAGCTGTCTGTAATGTTTGAAATTGTATTAACTTTAAGTTCTTGTATTAGAGAACTTAACTCATCTTTAAAATCATTTTCTTTATAGTTCTCTTTAATATTTTTTATTAAATTATTTAACTCGTCTAACATTTTGCATATTAGGCGTGAAATGAACTCTTTCTTTATCCCAGAGAGAATTATTGATGAATTATTAAATTCAACCTGTAAGTTAGTTGAGCTATATCTTTCTTTGAGTCTTTCAAAAATTAAATTCCATATTTCTATAGTATTTTTATCTTTAATAAATATAGTATTCTTATTTTCAAGATTAATTTTATTTTCGGTGTAAATTGCCTCTGTATAAAGTTCTAGTGAATTACCCCATAAAAAAATAAGAAAAGATTTAGCAGTAATAAGTTCTCTTAGTCTTCCTTTTAAAATAAATTTATAAAACTCTGGGGTTGAATCAGAGTTAACATATTTGAATATATAGTTAATCTCAGTATCTATTTGTTTCAGACCTGAAGTTAGTATTTTTTGACTAAAGGAAAGAGGCTTATCTTTGTTTAATTGAACCTGGGTATTATTTTCAATATCAAATACTCTCCCACCATTTAAAATAGTTTCAATAGATACAAGAACTTTTTCGGCACTGGGATTCAAAAGAAAACCTTCAGCATATAAAGATGGAGTTTTTTTTGCTTCATAAACAAGTTCACCAGAGAGTATTATTAGAAACTTTGACTTATCCCATCTTTCTCTTAATTTTAATAACTCTAACCTTATAAGATCTTCTGATTGGAAATTAAGAATATTCCATATAACTAAATCCGGAGTTGTATCAGCTATTTCATTATTAAAATTAATGTCTAAATTTTTGTCCAGTGATGTTAACTTAAGCGATAAAGATTCTGCTATTAAGCTTGGAGCAATAATTAAAATTGATTTTTTTGAAATTAATTCCAAGACTAAATTTCTTATCTCTTATACAAAATTAACTAACAATTACTGCAAATACCAGCCTTAAATCGATTTTTATACTCTTTTAAGCGTAGTAATTGTTGTTTAAATCAAAGTCAGTTAGTCTCTCTGATGACAATACATTAATCGCTTCGCTTATTTTAAATTTATTTTCATATAGAGCTTTACCTACAATCACGCCAAATAGTCCAGAATTCTCAAGTTTTACTAAAGATAATAAATCAGAAATTGAACCTACCCCTCCTGATGCTATTACTGGAATATCTGTAATCTCTAGAATCCTTTTTATGAATTCTTCATTAGTTCCCTCTAATGTTCCATCTGTATTGATATCTGTAACAATAAAACTAGCGATTTTAAAGGAAGAAAACTCCCTTACTAGATCAGTGGCTAAAATATTAGATTGCTCAAGCCAACCCCTTGTACTAACTTTTCCGTCTTTTGCGTCAATACCAACAATTATCCTTCCTGGAAATTTATTTGATAAGTCTTTAACTAATTCTTTATTTTCTATTGCAGATGTTCCCATTATAACTTTCTCGATACCATAAGAAAATAATTGTTCTATCCTTTCCTGAGATCTTATTCCCCCACCTATTTGAATAGGAATGTTAACTGTTTTTGCAATATCCTTTATTGATTTATCGTTGGTGGGTGATCCAGTTTTTGCAGCATCTAAATCAACTATATGTATATATTTTGCTCCTTCGCTTTCCCAATATTTAGCCTGCTCATGAGGTTCTTTTGTAAAGTCTTTTCTTTTATTAAAGTCACCCTTAAAAAGTCTTACGCACTTACCATTCATTAAATCAATAGCTGGTATTAGTTCCATAGAATCATCCTTTTCATTAATTACTTCTTAGTAGTACTATTCAATATGTAATTCTATTTAAGATTACTACTTCAGTTAAATATTTTTTGAATATGAAAATTCTTGTAATGGGCGGCACTAGATTTGTTGGCAAGTCTTTGGTTGGAAAGTTATTAAACCAAAGTCATGATATTGATATTTTTACAAGAGGTAATAAAGCTAATCCTAAAAATACAAATTTAATTAAGGGAGATAGGAATAATTTAGAAAGTATAGTTAAGCTAAGGAATGAAAAGTATGATGTTGTTTATGATATTTCGGGACGAGAGTTAGAACAAACGAAACTTCTTATAGAAAATTTAGCTGACTCTTTCAAGAGATATATATATGTCAGCTCTGCAGGCGTTTATAAAGATAATCATGAACTACCTTTATCTGAAGATGATCCTATTGACCAAGATAGTAGGCACAAAGGGAAAGTGGAGACAGAAAATTGGTTGATAAACCAAAAAATTCCTTTTACAAGTTTTAGACCAACTTATATTTATGGACCAGGAAATTATAATAAGATCGAAAATTGGTTTTTTGAAAGGTTATTTTCCAATAAATCAATCCCAATCCCCGGTGACGGGTCTTTGATTACACAGTTAGGCCATGTTTCAGATCTAACTGATGTAATGATTAGGTGCATAAATTATGAAAAATCTAAAAATAATATTTATAACTGCTCAGGTGAAAAAGGAGTTACTATTAAGGGTTTGATATATTTCTGCGCAAAAGTTCTTGGATTAAACCAAAATGAGATTTCTTTAAGAACATTTGATTATCAAAAATTAGATCCTAAATCTCGAAAGGGATTTCCAATTAGATTAAATCATTATCAGACTGATATTTCTAAGATTAAAAGCGATTTGGATTGGGAACCAAATTTTGATTTACTTAATGGTTTAAAGGATAGTTTTGTGAAAGATTTTAATTATAAAAAGGGTGAGGAGTTTGATGAGAATTTAGATAAGATTCTTTTTAATGCTTAGGTAATCAAATAAAGTCATAAAAGTCAGGAAGAATCCTATCCAATAAAAAACTAAAGCAAAATTATTCAAAAAACTTATTTTTAATGGTGAAAAGAAAGTGATTACTGAAATAAAAAAGAAAAATGTTTTAAATTTGCCTAACTGAGATGCGGGCAAACCGTCTTTTGAGAGGTTCCTCAGGCTAGATATTATTAATTCTCTAAATAAAATTAATGATAAAGACCAGAAAGGGATTAAATTATTTTTGCAGAGGAAAACTAAAGGAATTAAATAGAATACTTTGTCGCTTAAGGGATCAAGGATAGCTCCTAATCTGCTTTTAAGGTTAAATTTTCTTGCAATTAACCCGTCAAAATAATCAGTTAGACCACCAATAATAATCAAAATAAAAACATAAAAAGGTCTATTAAATTCTAAAAAAAGGATTAGAGGAAATACAAAGAAAAGTCGAGATATCGATAATAAATTAGGAATGTTTAATGCCAATTTTTGAAGATTTTTTCTAATTATCAAATTAATTTACCCATATAAAAAATATATTACACTCTCAACAATCTTAATTTTCAGTGAAACAGAATTTCAATTGATTTTAATGCTAGCTTGTAAAGCTAAATTTAAATCAGAATCCTAAAGATTATCAACACTACTTCTCTTTATTATTCATAATGTTTTATATTACAAAATTATTCATAATATCTAATGCAGCCTCATAGCCTAAAGCTATCTCCAGAATCTGATTTGATAAATTCAATTAAAGAATATTCTCTTTCAAAAAATTTATATGGTTATATTTCGGGCGTGGTTGGTAATCTTAGAACAGTTTGTATTCAATGCCCAGGAAATCAAGAGATAAATAAATTTGAAGGGAATCTTGAGATAGTATCTTTAAATGGTCATTTTAATAAAGGTGATGTTCATCTTCATTTGAGCTTCGCAGATGAGGGATGTAATGTCTTTGGAGGTCATCTTGAGGAGGGATGCATTGTAAAAAAAGGGACGGACATATTATTACTTTCTTTTGAACAAAAAATTATCAATGTCTCAAATAATGATTTGATTACAAATCAATCACGTGTGAAAGCCTATATTTTAAACGAATGTCCTTGGTCTAAAAGAGCAATTAGGTTACTTAATTTTTACAATATTCCTCATGAAGTTGTTTTGATCGACAATGATGAAAGCTTTCAAAAAATAATGGTTAAAAGTAACCATAATACTTTCCCTCAAATATTTTTGGATAATAAATTTTTTGGTGGATATGATGAAATATCAGAACAAGCAAAATTAGATAAACTAACTTCATTTAAGTAATATAAATTTTTAACTATCACGATTTGTAAGCTTTTCAGAAATCAATTCTTCCTCTAACTGCTTTATTAATCTTGAAACAAGATTTTGAAATTCTGGTTGACAGCCTTTAAAAGCAGCTTTATGTCTTATGGGTTCATTTCTTGTTCTCAAATCAGTTAGCATTAATTGTAATGCATCAATTTTTGGATTTATTTTCATAGTTTTATTTTATATATTTACATCTTTTAAATCATTTGCATAGCTTTTTTAAAAGAAATCTTTTTATTATCATTTGAACTGGTTACTTCAATTATTTTATTTATAGAGTCTTTGTTTTTTAAAGAATCTATACAACATTTCGCCACTAATCTTCTTGGGATTGAACCATTAATTTGAGTATCCTCCTTTGAATAATTTATATTTTCTGATTTAATATCTTCATTTTCCTTTAATCCTCCAGGTCTAATAATAGTCCATTGGAAATTTGAATTTCGTAGAAAGTTTTCACCTATTTTCTTCCAAATAAGAATTAAACCAAACAAATTTAAGGGATGAAAAAATTTGCCAGTACAAAGAGAACTAACTAAAATAATTCTCTTAATACCAACTCTTTTGCAACTTTCTAATTGCCTGTATACGCCTAATGCATCAACCTTTGCGGGACCAGTTAAATCTAAAGATGCTCTCGCACCAGTGGCAATTACCAAAGCATCAATATTTTTTAAAGCTTTATCTAGTTCTTCTTTTTTGTCTAATGAAACTCTAATTGTTTCTAAATTCATTAGTCCTTCAGAAAGTTTTGAGTTCTTTCTAATGATTTGCCGTACTTTATATCCTTTCTTAACTGCCTCTTCAGAAATTCTAAAACCTGTTTTCCCCGATGCACCAGTAATTGCTATTCTCATGATTTAAAAATTAATTCAATTATTATATAAATTTATTAGGGCTTTTTACATATAAATTTTTTTTTTCTTTTGGGATAAAGAGTACGACATAAATAACATTTTGTTCCATCACAGCCTCTTGCGGTACAGTATTCCCTTCCAAAAAAGATTATTTGCAAATGTAAAGTATTCCATTCATTAACAGGAAATATTTTTTTTAGGTCTTTTTCTGTTTGAACCACGCTATCTCCATTTGATAGACCCCATCTTTGTGACAACCGGTGTATATGAGTATCAACAGGGAATGAGGGGATTTTAAATACTTGTGACATTACTACTGATGCTGTTTTATGACCTACCCCTGGAAGAGATTCAAGCTTCTCAAAAGTATTTGGGACTATACTTTTATGCTTCTCAATCAAGAGTTTAGAAAGGTTATAGATATTCTTTGATTTTTGATTAGATAGACCTAAAAATTTTATGTATTCATAAATACCATTAATGCCTAGATTCACCATCTTTTCTGGATTATCTGCTACCTTAAATAAGTTTTTGGTTAATTCATTAACTTTCTTATCTGTTGATTGAGCACTTAAAACCACGGCGACGAGAAGTGTATACGCATTTGAATGATCAAGAGGTATTGGAGGAGATGGATATAGATTTTTGAGCTCCTTGCGTATTATTTCTGCTCTTTCAGCCTTTCTCATTGAATTTGACAAATTGAATCGTGTATAAAATTATACAAGAGATATTTTAGGTTAATATTTTCTGCTAATTTAATATATTTAAAGAAGAAGACTCTTGTGAAAAATGATGCGTTAATAATTGATGATCTGCATCATAAATATGATAAGCGAGAATACTCAAATTGGATATTAAATGAAATTAACCTAAAAATTGAAAGTGGGGAATTACTAGGTTTACTTGGTCCTTCTGGGTGTGGAAAGACCACACTTTTGAGATTGATCGCAGGGTTCGAATATCCTTCTAAAGGAAGGATTTCTTTAAATGATAAGGAAATTTCAAATAGTAATAGAATTCTTAGCCCTGAGAAAAGAAATATTGGTATGGTTTTTCAAGATTATGCACTTTTCCCTCATTTAACCGTTATGGAAAATGTAATGTTTGGTTTGAAAAACAAAAAAAATAGATCTAGAGTTAATTATTTATTAAATGTTGTAGGTCTTGATAGTTTTGTTGGAAGGTACCCACACGAACTGTCTGGAGGCCAAAAACAACGACTCGCAATTGCAAGGGCTCTTGCTCCAGGTACAAATTTTATTCTATTGGATGAACCCTTTTGTAGCCTTGATATGCACGTCAAACTTAAATTAAGAAGCGAACTTCCAAATATTCTTAAAGGTTGCAATGCAAGTGGACTAATGGTTACTCATGATCCTGAAGAAGCCATGTCAATTTGCGATAAAGTTGCAGTTATGAATGAAGGTAAAATACATCAAATTGATACACCAATAAATCTTCTAAATAATCCCAAGAGTATATTTGTTAGTAGTTTTATTTTGGGAAATAATATTCTTAATCTCCAAAAAAAAGGTAATTCATATATGTCTTGTTTAGGTGAAATAAATAGTTCAGGGTTATTAAATAGTGCAAATATTAAAAGCATGTCAATTTCGCCTAAATTTATTTCAATTAAAAAATCAGAATCTGGTAATGCGAATGTAATATCTAAGGAATTTCTTGGAGAATTTCTTATCTATAAAGTATCTATTAATGAAAACATTTTGAGGGTTAGAACTAATATTAATAATCTACTAAATAATGGCGATAAATGTAGTCTTTCTATAAATAAAAATAGTTATTATTTTTTATATCCTGGAGCACAAAAGGTACATTTTTAAGATTTTTTTATAGGCAATTACACTTCCCCCCCTTCCAGTTAGAACATTTTTTCTTTTTACATTTCTTTTTTTTACTTGAATATATTTTATTAGTTAATAGCAGTTCAGAAAAACTGTACTCAAAATTCATTTATTGTATTGAGATTGATTTTCATTATCATATTATTTAATTTAATTTAAAGGATTAATTAATTACTAATTTATACAAAATGTTGTATTATTTATGTAGTTTCTTTATTAAATAATGAATGAAAATAATTTAAAGGCAAAGAAAATAATTAATTTTGGTCCATCTGGAAGAGCTGTTGCACAACCAATGGACAACAGTTTATTGGATAATATTTTTGAACATCTAACAATGGAAAGATATGCCAATGTTCAATATTTTTCTATATACCTCTGGTTTCAAGAGCGGGATTTAAATGGTTTTGCCTCACATTTTCTAAGTGAATCACAAGGGGAAATGGAACATGCTCAAAAATTTGCAGATTACTTAATTGCAAGAGGACAAAGGGTAAAATTAGATGAACTTCCTGCACCAGTTCAAACATGGGATTCAATTGAGGATTTAATTTCTTATTCTTTCAACATGGAGGCTGATTTAACTTCATCTCTACAACAACTTTATTCTATTTCGGACAGAATTTCAGATACAAGAACCAACGTTTTTTTAGATCCAATTGTAGACGCTCAGATAAAATCAGAAGATGAATTTGCAAACATACTTGGCAAGGTTAAGTTTGCTTCTAATCAACCTTCTGCAATCTTATTGATAGATAGTGATTTAAAGAAAAAATAAATTACTTTCAAATTTATTTTCATTCAATGTCCTTTTGGTTTTTTCAACAAGTAACTTAGAAAAGTTTATTTTTTCATTGGATTTTTTATTTAAAAGCTCAGCTATTTTAAAAATCTCATTTACTCTTTTAAAAATATTTTTGTTTTCAGAAAATAACCTTTCTTTCAATGCTTTATTATGAGTAGTTTTGAAAGATTGCTTTATGTTTCTGAGTCTATTCGATAATACATCAACTTCTATTAATAGGTTGTTAGTTATTGATTGAGATTCCTTCATGTTTCTATATTAGTGATGTTTCAATAAAAGAAGGCGCAACACTTACCGTTTGAGTACCAATTGGAGCTATTAATAACTCAGATGATCTTAATTTAGAAATTAATCTTGTTGATGTTACGCGAGTTGAACCTATTAATTCACCTATCCTTTCATGAGTTAACCTAAACGGTAACTCACACCATTGACCACATCTTCTCCCTAAACGATTTACTAGTATTGAAAATAAAGCTTGTAATCTTTGCTCTGCATTGCCCAAGTGCCTAATTCTGAGGAGCTGCAAAGTCCATTCATTTACAGCATCGAAACCAATATTATCGTCAATATTCACATTGCTATGAAACGATAAATCTGTTAATGCTTCAACACAGACACCTTCGCTACATAAAAGGTCAGTTCTTAATTGATCACCTGACTGTAAGAATGCAAGTGTCATACCTTCAGTTTCTTCGCAGGGGCAATATACCCTAGCAATTCCACTTTCAACTTCAAGGCAGGTTCCCTTTGGTCTTGATGAAGGATCTATTAGAACGGATTGGCCAGTTACTATTCTTACTGATTTTGACGGAGATTCTCCATAACTATGGAAATTCATTTATTTAATGAATGATAATGAGAATTATTATCAATTATGCATTAAACGAAGCTTTATTGCAATAGATTCTCATTATCAAAGAATATTCTGAAGTTTTTCTTTACATAAGTTTTAAGCAATATAATAATTTGAATAGAATTCTTAAATTTATTTAGTGATGAGTCTAAATAGAGTCTGTCTCAATTGTGGAAGTGCTTCATTGGTTTCGGATCGATCTTTAGGAGGTAAGATAGTATGCTCTAAATGTGGATCTTCTTCATTTAGAAAAAAATCTTATTCATTTTTTAATAAGAAAAAATTAATTATTCTTGCTATTGCTTTAGCTATTTTTCTAATTTTTATTTAGATAATCTATTAATATTCCAAAATCCATTATTTTCAATTACTTCTACATCAATTCCATATAACTTATTAAGATTTTCACTATTTATAATCTTCTTTTGATTGCCATCAGCGATTATCTCCCCCTCCTTTAGCATTATGACTCGGTCATAGATTTTTGTAATCATTGAAATATCGTGTGTTACACAGAATATGTTTGTATTTGATTTTGTTAATTCATTAATCTTGTCAATTACAAAATACTTTGATTTATAATCTAAATTTGCAATTGGTTCATCTAAAATCATTACATTTGGTTTTTTAATTAACGCTCTGGCAATGAGAGAAATTTGTTTTTCTCCATCTGATAAATAGGAAAAATATTTTTTAGATAAATTTGATATATTCATATTTTCCATAAGACTTTCTACCTTATAATGGTCACTTGCAGATTTATTTGATACATAACAATATTTTCCATATAGTCCACTTAAAATTAAATCAAAAACTTGTAGATTTGGATTTATTCTATTTTTAATATCATTATTTACTGTACTTATTCTTTTTCTTAGTTCCCATAAATTTATAAGTTCTTTGTCAAATATTTTAAGTTTTGATTCATTAGTCACTACTGGGTAGATGTTTCTATTAATTACATCTATTAATGATGATTTACCTGAACCATTTGGTCCAATTAATATTACATTCTCTGAATAGGCTATTTTTAAGTCTAAATTTTTAATTACTCTATTACCGTTCTTATAACAATTTATTTTTTTGGCTTCAAACCAAAATTTATTAACCACTAAAACTTATTACTCCAAAATATAACTAATTGAATTGAGCTTAAAATAAATATAAAAAGATAAAGCCAATTCAACCATGAAGGTCTATTTACTTTCTTCATTATTTATATGATTAGCATAAAAATTAGTAGTGGAGCTGCAAATCTTACAAGTGTTTTTCTGATAATATCTATATTATTTATAACCTCTAAATTCTTAATCTCTGGGGGATATTTCAAAATCACATTATCGTATACGGTAAGATTTTCAGTTTTATTAATATTTTTCCAAGGGCTATCTTTCTCTTCAGACTTTTTATACCATTTCCAAAAGTAATTTATTATTCTGTCTTCTCCTAATAATTTAATTTCATCTTTTTTAATAAATCCATATTTGTGATTATATGTTTGTGTCTTTAAAATCATATAATCCTCATTAAATATCTTATAAAAGATCTTTCTTTGAGTCTCTTTAAATAATATGAGGTTATTAAGTAGTTTATTTTTTAAAAATTTCCTGTAATGTCTTACTATTACTCTTGCTTTATTATTGCCTAGTGGAATATGATCTAGAACTTGTAAATATCGAGATTCAGATGGATTTCCTTTATAAATTAATATCCTTCCTGGTGCTATGTATTTTATGCGGATAAATTCTTTTGAAGGGTTATTTTTGTAGAAGTAAATGCTTTCAATGTATTTGGGAGTAATATTAATTTTTTGTTTAAAACTAACAAGTACGTTTTTATTAACATCTTTATCAGGAATTGTATCTCCATGAACCCAAAAAAGATGAAGTATATCTAAGTGATTTTCAATTATCCTTGACCAATCACATTTAAAGTCAACTAATACTTCTTCTGATACATAATCATCATGTGAAAAGCCATTATTAGATAATTCGTAGTTACTTATAGGTAAATCCTCACTTATATTATTTAAATCAGTCTCAGATTTTTTTGTAAAATGTACAAAAATATATTCATCTTTTTCTAAAGCTTTGTATTGAGATAAATGTATTTTTTTTGCGTAGTTATCGTAGTTATTATCAACTATGTGGCTACAAGTTATTCGATCTAGATTTTGGCAACTTCCTTCAGGTGAGAATTTAGCTCCGTGATATGGGCAAGTTATTACTCCATTTGATAATGTGCCTCCATAGAAGGATGCACCTCTATGAGGACAAATATTTTTAATACACCTTACATTTTCATTCTCATCTCTGTAAAGGATAAGAGGCTCATCATACAGCGAAAAATAATGTAAAGTATTTATTTTTAGTTCTTTTGAAGGACAAATTGCATACCAACCAAATAAACCTATATTTAATTCGTTTTGATTTTCTCTAATATCAAACGAGTCAATTTTTACTACTGATCCTTTCTTAAAAGGCTTAAGAACTGTATTTAAGTCTTTAGATTTAAAAAAATTAATTTGTTTGTTATCCATAAATTAATTTCTTTTTTTATTGACTAGTTATCTAACGAAACTATAACCGAAGTAAATAATTAATTTCTAATAAAAATATAATTCTCTATTATTTGTAGCAATAATTTTGTCGTTCTTAAAAAATTTTGAGTAACTTGTGTTTTTATGTATATTTATTTCATGAATTTTGTATCTTTTGTAATTCTTTCAAATTTTTTATGTAATCAGTAGCATCATCAATATTTTTGTGAAAATTGCACTGGCCGAGATAACAACCTATAAATCTTAAGAATTTTCTTTTGCCACCACTAATTTCATATCTATGTATTGTTCCTCCATCAATGGGAGCATATATTAATTCTGGTAATGCCATATGTTTTTGATCTTAATTGCTAATTAAACAATAATTCAAGTGCAAATACATTTCCATAGCTGAGGCAACATTTTTAATAATTAATTTACTTATTTTTGGATAATTATTTATTGAATTCCTAATATTTTTAATGTATTTGATGATTTTAGATATTAATAAGACCAAAAACTATTTGGCCTCTTTTAAAAAATTACAAAAAAATTCAAATTTCAAGATAATCATTTAGAGAGTTTTAAACTTCCAAAAAATAAAATTCCTTTTTTATTCATATGTTGAAATTATTGATTTTTATAATTTTTAATAAAATATAGTCAGATAGATTTAATTCTAAATTATATTAAATTTTCAATTTATGAAATATTATGTTCAAAAGAATTTTTACGATATTCATTTTAACTTTGCTAGTTGTCTTTAGTAGTCCGGCTTACTCATTAGATATTTCTTCTAAATCCATTGAAAAATATACTAAAAAGATTTCAAATAAATTCACTAGAACTTATTGCAATACTACCCAATTTGGTATTTCTTATGAAGGAGCATTAGCTTTTGCTATTGGAGAAACTAATAAGGAATTTAAAAATAATAAACTCAATAAGTTTATAGATTATTCTCTACTAAAAAATTCAATAGTTGATGGTTTAGAAAATAATTGCCAGATTTATGATTTTCCTATTATTAGTTTAGAAAAATTAGAATTTGATTAGAAATATGGAAATTGTCAAAGTCTTATTTTCTTCCTATCCAATCATTAGGTTTCTCCATCATCCACTCGAAAATACCCTTAGTATCAAGGTTTATAGATGCATAAACAAAAATTATTGGAAATAATAAAATCACTGATCCAATAACGACTAACTCTATTTTACCAATACCCATTTCGTTGAAAGTTAAGCCGAAATAATTAATCATTACCTTATAGAATTGAAGTTTGTTTAATACTCAATTTATAAAAAATAAATTAATCTTTCTCTTTTTGATGAAAAATCTTAATTGTTTATATTGAATGTTATTTGTATAAAGTACCTATTTTATTGAGGCAATCTTTTTAATAATTTAGATATATAGATGATGCTAATTTGATTGCCATGAATTATGAATTTATAATTTTCACTCCTGTTTTTATAGTATTGGTTGGATTTATAGCTTTTTTAATTTTAAAGAAAAGAAAGAGATCAGCTAAAACTATTTATAAATTAATAGATGATTTGGAAAAAAAATACATATATTAATAGTTTGTTTAAAGGAAAAAAATATTAATCAAATTCTATACCAACTTCTTCTTTTAAATCTCTCTCCAAATCTAGAAGATGAGGCTCAACCCAATGATCCTTGTTATCTATACCAGTTACATTTATATAGTTAATGATGTGTTGATCTACTTGTTTATAAACATCATGCAAATTTAAATCCATAATAATTGCATGTGCAATTTCAGATACTTGTTTTTCAGTTAAACAATGATCTGCATGAAGTAAATCGCAGCAAGGAATTCTCTTCTCAATCAATTCATTTAGATTGATTTTTATTTCGTAATCTTGATGAACTGTCATAGATTTTTTCTTTTATTCTAATTATGTCTCAGTTTTTGTATATCTTTAGTTAAGAAATAAAGTTCTTAAGTATTAAAAAGTAATTTAAATAAATAGATCTTCCAAGTCTTTATACATATCATCATTATCTTTTGAGTTCTCTAAAGTAGAATCATTATCCAAAGAAATTTCCTTTTTAGAAGTGTAGAAAAGATATCCTAGGGCACCAAAAAGTAAGGTTGTCGGTAAAATCATTTTGCATTAATTGACTTATTATGAATATAGTGCAACACTTATGACGGTCAAGTACTGCACTTTAATTAATTTTTAGATGCCTACAAAGAAAAAAAGAGTTGGGTTTATTCCAAGAGAAGATGTTTATGAAATAATTGATAAATTGAGCACAGAGAATAATTTAAGTAATTCAAAAATAATAAGTATCTTAGTAGAGGAGGCACTCTCTATAAGAGGTATATTTAACAAAAATACTGGTAAAGTAACTGAAGCTTATACTGGGTTTAAAGATTCTTTAGACTTTTTAACTGAAGATCCTACCGAATGTGAAATTAATAAAAAATTGACTATAAATACTAAATTAGTAAATGATAAAAATTCTGGCAAAACAACACTTTTAAAGCGATCAAATCAGGACTCTTTTGATTTGCAAACTTATAAAAAGTTTTTATCGTTCCTTAAATTTCAGGAAATGATGGATAAATATAACACTTAATAAGTGTTGTTAAGTGCTGAACTGTGCGTTAAATTTAATATGTATTTGTTTTGGGGGATTTAGTCATTAAAAAGTATTTATTACCATTTTTAAAATCCTAAAATCAATTAATCCATAAAATATTTAATTGTTATGAATTCATCTTTCCAAATTTTATCGATAAATCTTCTACCTCCTGAAAAGTTATATTGCAACTTTAATTATTGGAGTTCTTTGTTCTCTCAGGATATGCAGATTTTATGGGATAGAGCTCATGGAGTGCCTTTAGAAAAACTCCCAAAAGGTGTTTCCGATATGATTTTTCCATATTTATTACTGGCACTTTCAGACTATAAGACTTCTCAACTAAATAAAATGAATGGAATAGGATTAGACAATCTATTAAGCCTTTGGTTTGATAAGTACTTGTTGAATAAAAATGGATACTTCGAACTAATTAAAAAATAATTTTCTAAAATTAATTATTTTTATTTTAAAAAAAGTTGGGATCTATTGATTTTATTGTGTAAAAAACTTTTTGTTAATCTTTATCAATTGGCACATCAATAATCTTGCTATAAATTAAATAAATGGATTGATGATGATTTCTTTAGATTTTTTTTTAGAAAATATATGTATCGTCGTTTTGATAATATTAATAAGGAGAGATATAAAATTAAGAAGAGCAAGATAAATGAAGTTTAATTCAAAGACCCTAAGTTTAATATTAAATCTATTATTTTGTTTGCTTATATTTGTTATTTAAATTTTTACTAATTACATTTATGAAATTCTAAAGTTGTTTTTCAAGAATTCCTTATCAAAAAACTATCAAAGAAATAAAAATTATATTTTAAAAAATAGTAATCCATCAATTTCTCGATTTTTTTGGAGATTATCTTCATTTGTATATTTTGTTGACTTTTAATGTTGATGCGATGATAATAAAAAAAAATTTTTTCATTGTGAATTCTCTTTCAGATACTTTTGATGATTTTGTTGACGATCTACTTACTGATGATGTTGATTTATTAAAAGGGGAACTAGATTATTTACTTATGCAACATTTATTTAATTCTATAGATTTAAGGCTTATTAAAACAACTGAATTATCTAAAAACGATTCATTAGCTGCGTAATTTAGTTTATGAAATTTTTATATGATAAGATTTGGGTGCCTATTTTTGGCTATATTTTATCCAAATTTGTTTTTTTAATAGAAGGTAACAATAAAGATTCTAAAAATAAAAAAAAAAGAGATTAATTAATTTTATACATTAATAAAGTGTCATTAAATACATAATTAATGCCAATATATATTGATAACAACAAAAGATATACTTTTTATTTCTAAAAATATGCATTCTTTAAATATAAATTAACTGCTTATTAGCAAAATAAAATGAATATAAATAATACCTTAAAGCCATATACCGTTCATTATCGTGACTTTCAAAATATAAGATTAGAAAATTGTTTTTATGCTTTTGATGCTTACGAAGCTAGAACACTAGCTATGGAATTCAATAAGTATATTAATGAACATCCAAACAGTATTGACCTTATAAGATGTGAAAAATAAAAAAATTCTAGTTATTTTATAATAAAAATATATTTAAACACTTAAGAATTTGTCAATAACTGCTTGACTCAACTCACTAGTATTTCCGCTGGCAACAATGCCTCCGCGCTGCATAGCATAATATCTATTTGCTTGCCTAACAAAATGCAAGTGTTGTTCAACTAATAAAACACCAATTCCTTTTTCTCTTATAATCTGATTGATTGCATTTTCAATATCTAAAACTATATTTGGCTGAATACCTTCAGTTGGTTCGTCAAGTAATAGTAGTTGAGGTTTGCCCAACAATGCTCTTGCAATAGCCAATTGTTGTTGCTGACCTCCGCTAAGATCTCCTCCTTTCCTTTGTAGAAAGTCTTTTAATATTGGAAATAAGTCATAAATAAATGGATCTATTTTCCTGTTCTTAGATAATCCACCTGGCAGAGACTCCATTCCTAACATTAAGTTCTCTTCAACTGATAAGTAAGGAATAATCTCTCTGCCTTGAGGAACGTAAGCCATTCCTTTTCTAGCCCTCTGATGAGGTGCCTTTCTATTAATATTTTCTCCAATTAAATAAATATCTCCTTTTTTTTGCTTTAGCAAACCAATAAGTGATTTCAATAATGTCGTCTTACCAACTCCATTTCTACCAATTAAACAGACCATTTCCCCTGATTTAACATTTAAATCTACATCTCTTAGAATATGACTTTCGCCATAATAAGTATTTAATGATTTAATTTCCAGTAAATTTTCCATAACTAATCCTCAGGTCTTCCTAAATAAACGTCAATAACTTTTTTGTCCTTTTGTATAGTTTCCATTGTCCCTTCGCATAATACTCTTCCCTGATTTAATACGGAAACGTTACTATCAAGTCTTCTTATAAATTCCATATCATGATCTATAACAACAACAGTATTATCTCCTGATAAAGATTTTAATAAATCAGCAGTAAGATCAGTCTCTTCATCTGTTAAGCCAGCTACAGGTTCATCTACCAGCATTAAATCTGGCTTCTGTCCAACTAACATGGCTATTTCTAGCCATTGTTTTTGGCCATGAGATAAAGAACCAGCTTTTGAATTGACTTTTTGAGATAAATTGACAATTTTCATAAGACGTTCAATCTCATCAAGCTGATCATCTTTAATATTTTTATTTATAAGGTTTAAGGGACTTTTAGGAGTCGATACTGATATTTCTAGATTTTCTTTAACTGTTAAATTCTCAAAGATCCTTGGACTTTGAAACTTTCTTCCAACTCCAAGTCGAGCAATCTTGTGTTCCTTTCTACCTATTAATGATTTCCCTTTAAAAATTACTTCACCTTTTGTTGGTTTAACTTTTCCAGTTATTACATCAAGAAATGTTGTTTTACCGGCGCCATTCGGTCCTATTACAGCTCTTAATTCTCCTTTCTTTAAATTTAAATTAAGTTTATTAAGAGCTAAAAAACCCTCGAAACTAACAGTAATATCTATTAGATTTAGAAGATCTTTATTATTCATTATTCCCCTCCTTATTGTTAACTTCTAAGCTTGGATAGGTTTCAATCTTCCTTTTCAAACCAAATCTTTGAAGAAGATTCCTAGGACCATCTCCTTGAATCCATCCTAGAACTCCTTCTGGCAGAGCTGTTACAACTAAAATAAATAACCCTCCTTGAATAAACATCCAGCTAGCAGGTAAAGCTTCACTTACTAGACTTTTTGCATAGTTGATGAAAACAGCTCCTAGTATCGCTCCCAATAAAGTTCCTCTACCTCCAACAGCAACCCATATAACCATTTCTATAGAAAAGGGAACTGTCATAAATTGAGGTGATACTATTCCAGACTGAACAGTATATAAAGCACCCGAAATACCAGCAAGACCTCCAGCAATAGAAAATATTATCGTCTTAAATATCACTGGATTGTATCCTGTAAACCTAACTCTTGGTTCATCATCTCGAATTCCTATAAGAATATTGCCAAATCTCCCTTTGACTACCCACTTTGCAAAAAACCATGATGCTATTACTAGTATGGCAGTTAACCAAAAGAATAGTCTTTGGATGGACTCAGAACCTACCATCTGACCAAATAGTTGTGTTACATCTGTTTTTAATCCATTTGTTCCATTTATAAGTTTTTGTTGTCCATTAAAGAAGTTAAAGAATACAAGAAGAGAAGCTTGAGTAAGTATAGAAAAATAAACCCCTTTGATTCTATTCCTGAAAACAAGAAATCCAATTAAACCAGCAACCAATGCTGGAATGATCCAAATAGCAAAGAAGGTAAAAACAGGCGATCTAAATGGTTCCCAAAAAAAAGGTAATTTTTCAACACCATATAATGCAAAAAATTCAGGAATATTATTTGGAAATTCAGAGGAGCTGGTTATTTGCAAATACATTGCTGCACAATATCCACCGAGTGCAAAAAATATACCTTGTCCTAGACTTAGTAAACCTGTATATCCCCAGATAAGATCAACACCAAGTGCAACTATGGATAAGGATAAGTATCTTCCTAGAAGGTTTAGTCTAAATACAGGGAGTAGAGTTGGTGCTGCAATAATTAAAGCTATTAATATTATCCAAAATGATAATACTATTTTTTTATCAAATTTAATTTTACTTAAGGACATTAGTTTTCAACCATCCTTCCTTTTTGAGGAAATAAACCTGTAGGTTTAAATTGTAAGAATATAACAATTAGTGCAAATATCATCACTCTTGCCATACTTGTGGTCGCAAAAAAGTTGATTGTGTTTGATAAAGGTAAAGGCATATCTGGCCATATTGATAAGAACCTTCCAGCTCCAATTAAATCAGTCATTATTCCTATTCCAAATGAAGCAAGTACTGTTCCTAACAAATTTCCTACGCCTCCCAGCACTACAACCATAAAACAACCAACTATATAGTTTCCGCCAACATTTGGTCCTACAGAGCCTAAAAGAGATACTGCTACTCCTGCAACTCCTGCTAAGCCAGATCCAATCCCAAAAGTAATTATATCGACTTTTTCAGTAGATATACCAAGGCAATCACTCATTTGTCGGTTCTGAGTAACTGCTCTTATACGCATGCCCCAAGCACTTTGATTAAGAAATAATGTTATTGCTATTACAGAGATTAGAGTAATTACAATTATCATTAATCTTGTTTTAGGAAATGCAGTGCCAATAATTTCTACTTGACCTCTCATCCATGAGGGCGCTGTTACATCAACATTACGAGCACTTGCTCTACTAAGTTTGCTTACAGAGGATGAGATTACGCTACCTGTCAGGACCCCAGTTAAAGCGGCAAATATCCAGGAACTAAATTTAAAATATTTAAAGTTTATTGATTCTTTTATTTTAGAAGGAAAGGTTGTTGGTAAAAATAAACCAATTATCAGACTTATAACTAGACCGGTTCCATAAGCTAAAGGTACACTTCTGACAAATTGTTGAAGAATTAAGCTTACGCCCCAAGTTGCCAGAAGTGTTTCTAGTGGACTTCCATAAAGCTTTCTTATTATAGTTTTTTCCAGGAGAATGCCTACTACTCCACTAACAATAAAAGCAAGGAAAATTGAAACTATTATGTATGAATTGTAGAAAGGTTTTAATATAGGTAATTTGAAAATTAATTGTGTAACGTATGTTGTGTAAGCTCCAAGCATCATTAATTCTCCATGGGCAAGATTAATAACACCCATAAGCCCAAAAACAATTGCTAGACCTAATGCGGCAACAAGTAATACAGATCCGATCGCAACACCATTAAAAAGACTATCTAGAAGTAACTCCAATTTAAAAATGAAAAATTGTTTATATAAAATAAAAGGAGGTGTTAACCTCCTTTTATTTTGAAGTATAGGTTTAAATTAGATTAAAGCTTATACTTTTCTCCCTTTGAAGGATCTGTCCAATCACATGCAAATCCTTTGGAACTTGGATGCTTTTGGTTCCATGCTTGAGGAAGAACAACTCCTGTCTCTTCAAGAATTGTAAATCCTCCCTCTGCGTTAATCTTACCAATTCTTACGGTTTGAGATAAGTGGTGATTAGGCATAACCTCGACTGGTCCTTGTGGAGCATCAAATTTTTGTCCAACTAAGGCTTCCCTAACAGCATTATCGTCGAATGTACCAGCATCTTCCACTGCCTGCTTCCATAGATAAACCATGTTATATGCAGATTCTTGAGGATCAGCTACAACACGATCTGCTCCCCATCTTTTCTTAAAACTTTTAGCAAATTTCTTTGATGCAGGAGTATCAATTGACATCATGTAGTTCCAGGCACCGTAGTGACCTTCAAGGAACTCTGGACCAATTGTACTAATCTCTTCTTCAGCAATCGAATAGTTCATTACGTAGTAGCCACTTGAAGGTGTGATACCTGCGTCTTGGATCTGTTTGAAGAATGCAACGTTTTGGTCACCATTCAGTGTGTTGATGATTATTCCACCTTCAGGCAAAGCTTTTTTAATTTTTGAGATAATTGGAGCAACTTCAGTATTACCTAATGGAAGGTAATCTTCTCCAACAACTTTACCTCCTAACTGTTTTACCTGAGCTTTTGTAATTGTGTTTGATGTTCTTGGGAAAACATAATCTGAACCTACAAGGAAGAAATCTCCACCGGCGGCTGGAGAACGCTTATACATGAAATCTGTAGCAGGTTCTGACTGTTGGTTTGGTGTGGCTCCTGTATAGAAAATGTTGTTAGAGCATTCTTGTGCTTCGTACTGAATCGGATAATAGAGGAAGGCATCCTTTGATTCATAGACTGGTAACATTGCCTTTCTACTTGCAGATGTCCAACCACCAAATACGACAGGAACTCCGTCTTGGTCTATAAGTTTCTTAGATTTTTCAGCAAAAGTAGGCCAGTCAGATGCACCATCTTCAACTATGTACTCTATTTTGTAGCTTTTGCCGCCAACTGTTACTCCACCAGCAGCATTTATCTCCTCAATAGCCATTTTTTCTGTATCAACAAGAGTTGATTCAGAAATTGCCATTGTTCCGGATAAGGAATGTAAAATACCAACGGTTACTGTGTCATCGAAACTTCCGGAGGTTCCACCTCCACCGCATGAAGTTGCTGTGACAGCAAGTGAGGCAGTAGCTAATCCTGCCAAAATACGCCTTGAAATTCTCATGAATTCGGATAAATTAGGTAATTGACCCTCATTAGGGGGATAAAGTAAAAGTTATTAATGAGTGGGAATTCGTTTTGTATCAGCCGTAACTTTTTGTTGAATCCAATATATTAGTAATGAACATTTTTCTAGTTTTGATTGTTGGGTATTTGCGATTCTAGAAATCGAGTTATTTCTTCAACTCCTATGCCGGTACTTAGGTTGGTAAAAAACCAAGGTTTTCCTTTTCTCATAAATTCCGTATCGCTTTTCATAATATTTAAATTTGCACCAACCATATCTGCTAAGTCAATTTTGTTTATTAATAATAAATCTGACCTTGTTATTCCTGGTCCACCTTTTCTAGGAATTTTGTCTCCTGCAGATACATCAATTACATAAATTGACAAATCTACAAGTTCTGGACTGAAACTAGATGCTAAATTATCACCTCCACTTTCTACAAAAACAAAATCTAAAGGTTTATATCTATTTTCTAAATCTAAAACTGCATTTTTATTTAAGGAACAATCCTCTCTTATCGCTGTATGAGGACACCCTCCTGTTTCTACACCAATAATCCTTCCTTCTTCTAAAACTTTTTTATTTATAAGAAAGTTTGCATCTTCTTTGGTGTAAATATCATTGGTGACAACTGCTATCTCATAATTGTTTTTCAGGCTTAAGCATAGAGTCTCTAATAATGCAGTTTTTCCTGAACCTACAGGCCCAGCAACTCCTACCCTCAATTTACTGCTCATAAATTAATTTCTAAAAAGTTTTGTATAAAGGTCATTATGATTTTGTTGTGCCATAGCTAAACCTACATTGCCAAAATATATGTCATCAATTTGTTTGTCCATAATTTCTTTAGAAACTTTTGAAATTATTGCTAATAAGTCTCTCTGAATTAATTGTGTTTTTGTTGAACCGATAGGAATTATTCTTAATGCTGCACTTAGTTGATTTGCACTCCACGCGTAGAAAAAATTCTCAACCATTTCTATCTTCGTTATTTCAAAACAAAAACAAGCCCAACTCCACGCTAATGGCCAAGAACTTTTTTTATTATTTTCATATAGATATTCAAATCCAAATTCTTTTGTTAAATCAAAGAGAGATTTTGCCATTTGAGTTTGTTGTTCTCTCATTTCGATAGAGTCTTTTGATGAGAGGATCCATTTATTCAAACTCAATAGCTTTTGCAAATTACTTTTTGCATTTTTGCCGTCGTTTATCTCATTGAAAATATCAAAAAAATCTAATAATAGTTTTGCATCTAGTCTTATCTGTCCAATTTTTAATTCACTAATGATTAATTCTTTTACTGAATTTGAGTCATTTAAATTTTTATTATGAAGATAACTCTCCATTCCCTCCGAATAACAAAATCCTCCAACTGGTAAATTAGGGCTTGTTAATAAATATTTTAATAAGTGACTTTTAGTCATGACTATGTGCGCCTTTTTCAGGAGAAAATTTTTTTTGGGTATTTACAATATCAACCTTAAAATTTTTAAGCATGTTTTCAATAACATAATCACTTTTTGTTAGAAGAATGTCTTCTTCAATTTCAACTTCTACGTGCCTATTTCCTAAATGATAAGCAGTTTTAATAAGCTCATTTTTAGAATTTGAACTTATCTCAATTAAATCTTCTGTTTTGGCAATTATCTCTACATAAAAATTGGACTCATTAGTTGAAAGAATATCTCCATCATTTAATTTGCCATTTCTGGGTAATTGTAAAATTATTTCTTGATCACAATCAGTTAACCTTTTGCCTCGTAAGATTTTTCTTTCATCTGAAGTTAAAGTTAGTTTTAAAAATGAACCTAATCTCGGTTTTTCCTTAATCCAATCAGTTACAACAATTTGTTTATTCATTCTCATAATCAAAATTTTTGGTTACTTTAATTTAGTAATTAAAGAAAACAATTTATGATTAAAACTTCATGGGAAGGTAATTGTTTCTTAAATTTTTTTAATAATAAAGCAAGTATAGGAAATGTTGATAAAACAATCTTTAAATCTAAATCAACTTCTCCTTATAAGTTATTAAAGTCTACTCATGATGAAGAGGGCAGATGTATTTTGCCCGTTTTACATACTGCAGGGGGATTGGTAGGAGGAGATTTACTTCAGTTTGAAGTAAATCTTGAAAAAAACTCTAAGGTTTTGTTGACAACTTCTTCAGCTCAGAAAGTATATGGATCAGTTGGAAGATCTAAAATTAATCCAAAAGGAAGTTTTTCAAAACAAAAAAATTATATAAAAATTCTTGATAATTCTCATTTAGAATATTTGCCCCAAGAAACTATTATCTTTGCAAATGGTTTATACGATCAAAAGTTTAAAGTATTTATTTCGGAAAATTCAAGTTTTTTATTTACGGATTTAATAAGACTTGGAAGATCTTCTTCTGGTGAGTCTATAGAGAGTGGGGTTTTTAGATCCAAATTAGAAATCATCCGAAATAATGATTTATATGATGATTGGGAATATGTTGATCAAATTGAATTATCCAAAGCAAGTTATGAGGCAAAGTCAGGCATGGACTACATGCCCGTTTTTGGATCCTTAATTTGGGTTTGTGAAAAAGATTTTTCAAAATTAAAAATAAATAATTTAGTGGGAAATATAAAAAAATTTTTCAAAGAAAGTGATAATCATTTATCAATTGGAATTCTTGAAAATGGAATCTCTGTAAGATTCTTAGGAAGTTCTTCTCAAGAAGCCAGGAAATGTTTTTTTTGTATTTGGAAACAAATTAGGTCTGTTTGTGGATTTTGTGAGCCAAAATATCAAGGTGTATGGCCTTTACAAGATTCTATGAATTATTAATTATGTTCAGAGAGAACCTTTTTTAAGAATTTATAGATTAATTTTTTATTATGCATCTTTCACCTCAAGAAAAGGATAAATTATTGATTTTTTCTGCTGCGCTCTTGGCTGAAAGAAGACTTAATCGAGGTCTTAAGCTTAATTATCCTGAATCAATTGCTTTTCTAAGTTTTCAAGTTCTTGAAGGAGCTCGAGATGGAAAAAGTGTAAGTCAATTAATGTCAGAGGGAACTACCTGGCTTTCAAAATCACAAGTTATGGAGGGCATTCCTGAAATGGTTCATGAAGTCCAAATAGAAGCAGTATTCCCTGATGGGACAAAGTTAGTTACTATTCACAATCCGATTAATTAGATATGAGTAATTTAATTCCTGGCGAAATAATTCCTGAACAAGGTGAAATCGAATTAAATCTTGGTAAGGAAGTTAAAACAGTAACAGTTTCGAATTCTGGAGATAGACCTGTCCAAGTTGGATCTCATTATCATTTTTTCGAAGCTAATAAGGCGTTAATTTTTGATCGAGAAATAACACTTGGTATGCGTCTTGACATACCTGCAGGAACAGCAATTAGATTTGAACCTGGAGATACAACAGATGTCAAATTAGTTTCATATTCAGGTTTAAAAAATGCCTATGGTTTTAATTCATTAGTTAACGGTTCTTTAGATACTTAAAATTATGTCCTATAAAATTGACAGAAATACTTATGCTCAAACTTACGGGCCCACTACTGGGGATAGAGTAAGGCTTGCTGATACCGAACTATTTATTGAAGTAGAAAAGGATTTAACTACTTATGGAGATGAAGTTAAATTTGGAGGAGGAAAAGTTATTCGAGATGGGATGGGACAGTCTCAAGTAACAAGAGAAGATGGAGCTGTAGATACCGTAATAACTAATGCTTTGATCATGGACTGGTGGGGAATAATTAAGGCTGATGTGGGAATTAAAGATGGAAAGATTTTTGAAATTGGTAAGGCTGGTAATCCTGATATTCAGGATAATGTCGATATTGTTATAGGTGCCTCAACAGAAGTAATAGCTGGAGAAGGTCATATTCTTACTGCAGGGGCAATAGATACCCATATTCACTTTATCTGTCCCCAACAAATTGAGACAGCACTTGCTTCAGGAATTACAACTATGTTGGGAGGAGGAACTGGACCCGCAACTGGCACAAATGCAACAACCTGTACCCCAGGTTCTTTTCATATTTCTCGAATGCTTCAATCTGCAGAAGCATTTCCAATGAATTTAGGTTTTTTTGGTAAAGGAAATTCAACAAATGGAAGAAATCTTATTGATCAAGTTGAAGCTGGTGCATGTGGATTGAAACTTCATGAGGATTGGGGAACGACTCCATCCACCATAAATTCTTGTTTAAATGTTGCAGATAAATTTGATGTTCAAGTTTGTATTCACACTGATACGTTAAATGAGGCAGGCTTTGTTGAGGATACCATCAAGGCTATTGCAGGAAGAACAATTCATACTTTTCATACCGAAGGTGCAGGTGGAGGACATGCGCCAGATATTATTAAAATTTGTGGTGAAAAAAATGTTCTTCCTAGTAGTACTAATCCAACAAGACCCTATACGACGAACACTTTAGAGGAACATCTCGACATGCTAATGGTTTGTCATCATTTAGATTCCAAAATTCCAGAAGATATAGCATTTGCGGAATCAAGGATCAGAAGAGAGACTATTGCTGCGGAAGATATCCTACATGATATGGGCGCCTTCTCAATTATCGCTAGTGACTCTCAAGCTATGGGAAGAGTGGGTGAAGTAATAACAAGAACTTTCCAAACTGCTCATAAAATGAAATTACAAAGAGGTCCGCTATCACAAGATTCTGATAGGAATGATAATTACAGAGTTAAGAGATATATTTCTAAAGTTACAATTAACCCTGCAATAGCTCATGGTATTAACAAATATGTTGGGTCCATAGAAAAGGGAAAAATTGCAGACTTAGTATTTTGGAAACCTTCATTTTTTGCAGTAAAGCCTGAATTAGTTGTTAAAGGGGGATCTATAGTTTGGTCCCAAATGGGTGATGCAAATGCTTCAATTCCTACTCCAGGACCTGTTCATGGAAGACCTATGTTTGCAAATTTCGGCCAATCCTTAATTAATAGTTCTTTCACTTTTTTAAGTAAAAATTCAATTGATCAAAATATTCCAAAAAAATTAGGATTACAAAAGAATTGTATTGCTGTAGAAAACACAAGAAGTATCAATAAATCACATTTAAAACTTAATAGTAAACTGCCAAATATTTCAGTTGATCCAGAAACTTACGAAGTATTTTCCGATGGAGAACTTCTTACTTGTGAGCCACTTAATGAAGTTCCAATGGCGCAGAGGTATTTTTTGCTTTAGAAGTTTTTAATTAATTCTTTTTCACTTGCCTTTATGTCTTTTGACCCTGCGATAGCTAGATCCTCTTGCAGTTTGTTTTCACAAGATAGAACTCTCGACCAACTTGGTAATTGCTGTGTAGTAGGGCAAGTTAGGTAATCTTCTGTTGCAGGTCTCAATAGTTTGGCAAATTTTTGTACTGAGAGTTCTTCTTCGTGCCTATCGTATGGAAGTTGATTAACTGCTGAATCTAACCCAAATTGTTTTACCCGATCTTCACCAACTCTCTTATAAAGAACTTCTAATGTTGCTAGTTGAGTGCTAGTTAAGGTCTCTGCTTGATGCTCCATGAGACCTCTTAAAACACTTGAAAGTATTTCTGTACACATTTTTTGTAATCCTTCTTTAGAAGAATCTCCAATATTCTTATGTTTATGATCAAATAAACCTAAGTCAACTTGGGCTATCTTTGAGGTTCTTACGTTTCTATAAACTTCTGATAATAAACCTATCTCTAAACCCCAGTCACAAGGTATTCTTAAATTCATTGCAAGGTCTTTAGTAAAAGCAAACTCACCTGCCAATGGATATCTAAATGATTGTAGATATTGTAAAAAGGGACCCTTCCCAACTAACTGCTCAAGACTTGCTAATAAAGGACCTACAAATAATCTTGTTGCTCTACCTTGTAATTGATTAGTTTCTAATGATAATCTACTGTAAAAAGCTTTAACGTAAGATATTCCATATGATTCATCTAGAAGCGGAAGTATCATCCTTGAAGGATACAAAGGACTAAAAGTTCTTATATCTGCATCAAAAAGAGCAACAACTTCTGATTTTCTAGTAGCAACTCCTATGCCTTGCCAAACAGCCCATCCTTTACCTGGAGTTCCTAAAAGTTCTAACCCATTTTTTTCCTGGTTTTTTAAGAGTTCTATTACAGAAGGAGAATTAGTCCATTGAACGTGAACTGGGAATGGCATTGAGTCAAAAAATAATTTTGCTGCCTTTACTTGCTCAACAGTTTTTGCAGAGAGAGCAATAACTAATTCATTTAAGCCTGTAAGATTTTTTAAAACTTCTCTTATATCTTTTAATGCTGGGCGTTCAAATTCTTCATATAAGCAAGGTATTAAAATGCTAGTTGATCTTTTTTTAAGACTTTTATTTAATTCTTTAAGTAAATCGCTAGTTACTCCATATTCATGTATTGTTGTGATTAACCCTTGTTGAAAGTCCATTTTCTAATTGATGTGCAGAATAGTGTTAATACTTCGACAATTTTTTCAAAGTGAAGCAAATTGATTCAGAGAAAAAATTAGATAGATCAAAACTTTATAAATTGTTGAAAACAATTTATTCAAGTAATACTACAGAAGAAATTAACTTTATTTCAAATCAATTATTACAGATTTTAGATGATTTCTCAGAGAAATCTGCTTATGAAGAAATAAGTGATAACGAAAAGTGGAATGAATCTCATTCAGTTTTAATAACTTATGCAGATAGTATTTATAAAAATGGGGAGAAAACTTTAATTACTCTTCGAGATTTGTTAACTAAACATTTTGGCAGTCTTTCTAAAGTTGTACATATTCTTCCTTTTTTGAAATCCACAAGCGATGGAGGCTTTGCAGTCTCAAGTTATGATTCCCTAGAAGAAAAATTTGGTGGTTGGGATGATCTCAAAAGTATTTCCAAAAATCATGTTTTGATGGCTGATTTGGTACTAAATCATGTTTCATCATCTCACCCATGGGTTCAACAATTTATTAAATCCCAAGAACCAGGAATATCAAATGTTTTTTCACCGGAACAAAATCTTGACTGGTCAAATGTAGTTAGACCAAGAAGTTCTTCCTTGTTTTCTCAAATAAATACTGAAGATGGTCCTAAACAAGTTTGGACAACTTTTGGTCCGGATCAAATTGATTTGAATTGGCATAATCCAAAAATGACTCTTGAGTTCTTAAATTTAATTATTACTTATTTATCTAATGGGATTAAATGGTTGAGGCTTGATGCTGTAGGTTTTATTTGGAAGGAATCAGGGACAACATGCTTACATTTGCCAAAAGCACATTCAATAGTAACTCTTTTAAGAGTTCTATTAAATAATCTTCTTGACGATGGAGTTTTAATAACAGAAACAAATGTTCCTCAGAAGGAAAATCTCTCTTATCTTATTCCAGATAATGAAGCCCATATGGCATATAATTTTCCATTGCCTCCTCTTCTCCTAGAGGCAATTATTACTTCAAGAGCCGATATTCTAAACTTGTGGATTTCAGATTGGCCAATATTGCCAGACGATACTACTCTTTTTAATTTCACTGCATCACATGATGGCGTTGGGTTAAGAGCTCTTGAGGGTCTAATGAATGAGCAGAGAATTAAAGGTTTATTAATTAATTGTGAGAAAAGAGGAGGATTAGTAAGTCATAGACGTTTATCAAATGGTGAGGATAAACCTTATGAATTGAATATTAGTTGGTGGAGCGCAATGGAAGACTCCAGCAGAGATTCAAATCGATTCCAGTTTGAGAGATTTATCTTGACTCAATTATTAGTAATGGCTTTGAAAGGAGTCCCTGCCTTTTATTTGCCAGCATTACTTGCTTCAGAAAATGATATCAAAAGTTTTTCTATGACAGGTCAAAGAAGAGATCTCAATAGAGAAAAATTTAGATTAGATAATCTTTTATCTGTTTTAAATAATCCTGAATCTAAGGCTAATAAAAACTTAAATTATCTTCGTAATGCTATGGATATCAGGTCACAATCAAAGCAATTTCATCCTTGCTCGGGAATGAAATGTTTATCTAAAGGTAGAAGCGATATTGTCGTAATCAAAAGAGGTAATGGTCCAGAATCTGTTTTTGCAATCCATAATATGACTGATAATAAAATTAATTATCAATTGAACGATAATGATCTACCAGAAATAATTGATAATGATTTTAATATGCGAGATTTTTTAACAGCCACTAAATACAATTGGAAAAATATTAGTCTTGATCCTTTTCAAGTTATTTGGCTTGGTGGTTTTTAAAATGATTGAAGATTCTTCTCTTTGGGTTGTGAGTGATGTCGATGGTACTTTAATGGATCACTCGTATGATTTGACACCTGCCAAAGAAACTATAAAAATACTAAAAAATAAATCTATACCTGTAATCCTTTGTACAAGCAAGACAGCATCTGAAGTAAAAGTTATTAGGAAGGAACTAAATTTAACAGATCCCTATATTGTTGAAAATGGTGCAGCAATATATGGTGAATCTCTTAAAAAGGTTAATGGAGAAATTATCCTTGGAAAAAAATACGAACTTCTTGAAGAAATCTTAAATTTTATTTCTAAAGAAATTGATTATAAACTTATTCCTCTCAATAATCTCAATGATCAAGAAGCAACTCAGCTTACAGGTTTGAAAGGCAATTCATTGAACTTAATGCGAGATAGACATTGGAGTATGCCTTTTTTAAATCCGCCCAGTTTTTTAGAAGAAAAAATTAATAACTGTTGTAAAAAGTACAAAGTTGATATCTTTAAGGGAAATAGAATGAGTCACTTATTATCTACAAATTCTAATAAAGGAAAAGCTATAAATGCTCTTAAAAAATATTCAAATATTCAAAATATTAAAATTATAGGTTTGGGTGATTCTCCAAATGATTTGCCTCTACTTTTAAACTCAGATATTAGAATTGTTATCCCAGGAATAGATGGACCTAACCTAAATTTACTAGATCAATTAAAAGATTTTGAATTTACTTTAGCTTCTGAGCCTAATGGATATGGTTGGAAAAATGAAATCAATAAATTAATAAATAAGCTAGAACTAATTTAGAAAAGTGAAACATTTAGATATTAATTTTCCTGTTGATAAATTTGAAAAATTAATTATTGATATTGGTTGGGAATCCTTAGATGATTGGTTCAATTTTTGGAATAATCAAAAAAATATTCTTTCAATAGATCAATATTGGAAAAATAAAGTTAATGATGATTGGATTTGGGGCTTAGCTTTACCTCTTTTGTCTCAGGCTTATAAAATTCAAAATAATTTTTCTGATCGAAAAATTATTGGGATCTCAGCTCTACCTGGAACAGGCAAAACAACTTTAGGTAAATGGCTTGAAGCAATATCGTTAAAATTAAATTTTAAAATTGTTGTTATTTCAATTGATGATTTTTATCTTCCTTCAGATGAAATGAAATTAGCAATTAAGAATAACCCTTGGAATGTCTCAAGAGGTTTTCCTGGTAGTCACTCAGTAAAATTAATGCATGAAAAACTGTTAAATTGGAAATTAAATGGAGAAATAAATGTTCCTGTTTTTGACAAATCTTTGAGGAATGGTTTAGGAGATAGATCTCATTGGAGATTAGATAAGCCTGATATTTTAATTATTGAGGGATGGTTTTTAGGAATAGAACCTTTCCCTGGAGATGTTAATTACCAAAATATAAATTCATCAGATTTGAGTCCTCATGAATTATCTTATAGATATAATATCCAAAATAATCTAAAAAAATATTTAGATTCCTGGAGTTTAATTGATAAAATCTGGCACTTAAAGCCTTCGAAATTTGAATATATGAATAAGTGGAAGGCGAATCAAGAAAAAGAAATGTTTTTAAAGAAAGGAAACGCACTTCAAGATGAAAAGTTATCTAATTTCTTGAGAATGCTAAATGTTTCTATCCCTCATAAAAGTTTTGATGTAATAAATTCTTATGCATTGCTATTAATTAATCAAGAAAGAAATTTAGTTGAGGCTGGATTGAATTTGTAGAATTTTCTAACTATTTTTTTTTCAGTAATTTTTTATACATTTTTTATAGATCCAAATGGTGTTTAATTATCAATATATTGCTGTTTAGTGATGGTTGAGTTTTCTTACAAAAATGATGGCTGTAGAATGGTTGTATTGAGATGTATTGGTCCATCAAATTTTTTTCTAGAGAGAGTTTTATTCCCAACTGATATTCTTACTTTTATGGCCCCAAAAGATTCAAGAGTAGAAATCTGGGGAAATGAATTATATGGTCCTAAGTTGGAAGAGAGAATAAGAATTTCTGCTGATAATGAAGATTCGACTTTAGTTGCTTAGAAAAGAAGTCCTCTAATTGTCATAGAGTCATAATTTTTTACAAATAATAATTTTTTATTGATATTATCAAACTAGTTGAGATTTTAAATGTATTATTTCTCTTCTTTTGCAATAGGAGGTTTTGTTCCTTATGCAGTTTAGCGGGTGTTTTACTTTTGTTGGTTTAGGAGCCTACTTTTATTTAGGGATCAAGTGTCCTAAAGATTATTAAACCTGACTGTAATTAATCAAGTGTTTATTTAAATTCTTTCTAGCATTATCATTTTAACTATTTAATTATGGATTTAACAACTATTTTATTTATATTAAGCCTACCATTCGTTTTATTAACGATTTATTTTGGCACAAAAAATGATTTTTATGAAAGTGAAAATTATAAGGGTGATGGCTGTGCTCATGATGTTAAAAGGTAATTTTATTTTTTCATTTCCCTCAAATCTACAATTCCATTTGCTCTCAAATTCTAAATAAATTTATATTTTAGTTTTTACTTGTTTAATCTAAATTGCTTGTAATTAATTATTTGTTTATATGTTTTCGGAATATTTAAAATTTTTTTTATATGGCTTAATACAAGGTTTAACAGAATTTTTCCCAGTAAGTAGTACTGCTCATTTAAAAGTTATATCTGTGTTTTTTGGGATTGATGATCCAGGCCCTTCTTTGTCTGCGATTATTCAATTGGGAAGTGTCTTGGCTCTAGTTTGTTACTTTAGGAATGATTTTTTTAAATTAAAAATTCAATCATCAAAAAAAATTTTTGATTATTTAATACATGAAAGGTTATTGAGGTCAATCTTTATTGGTACTATCCCAATTATTTTGCTTGGTGGGACAATAAAATTATTTGTTCCTTATTTTTTTGATGAGATTTTTCGCTCAAATTTATCAATAGCATTAGTTTCTTTCCTAATGGCTATTTTAATGTACATAGCTGATAGATCAAAAAAAGGCTCTATAAATTTAAAAAATCATAAGTATTCAGATAGTTTTTTGATAGGTCTTTCTCAAGCCCTTGCTATTTTTCCAGGTGTTTCAAGATCAGGTGTTACTATTTCTACAGCTCTATTGTCAGGTTGGGGAAGGAGTGATTCTGCAAAATTTTCCTTTCTTTTAGGCATGCCGGCTATCTCTTTTGCAGCTATTGTTGAATTCATTTCTTCTTTTAATGCATTTTCTTCATTTAGTTTTTTTCCTCTAATTGTTGGTCTTACAACGACATTTTTGTCTTCATTATTAGCTATCCATTTCTTATTAAAGTATTTCTCTTCAAATGGTTTGAAATTATTTATTATCTATCGCATTGTATTTGGTTTTGTAATACTTTTGAATTTATAGTTCGTTGTAAAAAAAAATCCAATTATGTTAATGTTTAAAATAAATTTTGACTAATGAATATTCTTATATCATTCCAACTGGGTGAAGTTGAAGTTTCAAACCTTACCATATTAGTATTGTTGTTTTTTTCATCTTTTACTTTCATAGCTGTTGGCATAAGTTCATATAAACTATACAGATCTCTTATAAATGATGACGATAAGTGATCGGAACGGCGGGATTTGAACCCACGACCCCCACTACCCCAAAGTGGTGCGCTACCAAACTGCGCTACGCCCCGTTTTATTACTATAAAGATTAGATGGATTTAAATGTTATTATTTATTGGATTGTTATCAGATCTCAATACACATTTATCAACTTGCCAATTAAAGTTTTCCCAAATATGCTCTTTTAATTTATATTTACTTCCAGGAAAATCTCCTAACTTAACTTTTGTAGGCGAAGCAGAACAATACTGCCTACTTCCTGGGGATGCAAGATATTGTTGGTGGTACTGTTCTGCATAAAAATAGGTATCAATCATTTTTATTTCGGTTTCAATTAAACCTAGATTTTTTTTATTTAGTTCTTTTTGATATTGTTCTTTACTCGCTATTATGATTTTTTTATTATTTTCTTTTTTAAAATATATTGCTGACCTATATTGAGTACCCATATCATTACCTTGTCTATTTTTTTGAGTAGGGTCATGACATTCCCAAAACATTTTTAATAAATCGCTTATGTCTATTTCACTTTTATTCCAAATCACTCTCACAACTTCTGAATGACCAGTTAAACCTGAACATACTTCATAATATGTCGGGTTGCTTTTATCTCCACCAGCATAACCTACGGAGGTTGTGACCACTCCTGGAAGTTTCCAAAAACATTTTTCAGCTCCCCAGAAACAACCACATCCAAATATTATTTCTTCTTCTTGTGGATTAGGATTTCTCGTAATATCTGTTTTTAATATTCTATGAATTGAATTAATATCATTATTTAAAGTTGGTTCCTCATTATTCATGATATTTTTTAGAAATTTGAACATAATTTAAATTTTTACATCATAAGTCAAAAATATATTTTAGCTTTTAACAATGTTAGTTGCTAGTTCTCTTTCCCAAAGTTGCTTGTATAGACCCTTCTTCTTTACTAAATTTTTATGATTCCCTTCTTGTATTATTTCTCCTTTATCCATTACTAAAACCCTGTCACAAGTGGCAGCCACAGATAATTGGTGGCTAATCATTAAAATTGTTTTATTACTTCTTTCTCGCATTTCATCTATTATAGTTGCGGCTGTTTTATTATCGACGCTTGCTAAGGCATCATCAAGAACTACAACAGGAGAATTCACAAGTAATGCTCTTTCAAGAGCTGTTCTTTGCCTTTGTCCACCACTTAGTGTAATACCTCTTTCGCCAACAATTGTTTTAAATTTTTGTGGAAAATTATTGATATCATCAATCAAACCTGCTTTTGTAGCACTTTTTCTAACTGTTCCTTTAGAAGCGTTTGGTTCTCCAAAACGCAGGTTTTCTGAGATTGAAGTAGTAAATAAGAATGCTTCTTGAGGAACAATTGCAATATTTTTTCTGAGATCTCCTAATTTAATGTTTTTTATATCAATTTCATCTAAAAATAATTGACCGTCAGGAACTTCAATAGTTCTTCCAAGAGACTTTGCTAGTGTTGTTTTACCACATCCTACAGGTCCAACTATTGCAATAAGTTCTCCAGGGTAAATTTTAAAATTGAGGCAATTTAGTGAATTAAATTTTGATCCTGGATATTTTATTGTTAAGTCTTTTGCTTCTATTAAGCCTTTTATCTTTTTTCTTAAAAATTTGGTTTCTGCTCCATCTACAATATTTGGATTGTTTTGGAAGATCTCTTCTACACGATCTAAACTTACTTGACCTAGTTGAAAAGTATTCAATGTAAAACCTAAAAGAGCTGTAGGGAAAACAAGCCTTTCTACGTAAAGAATTAAAGCTACTAATCCACCTATTGAAATAAATCCACTTTCTAGTTGAAAAGTTCCTAATCCTAATAAAATTAATAGTGAAATTGACGAAATACCTTGAAGCAATGGGAATAGAGTACTTGCTGTTCTTGCAAGTTTTATCGCAGAATTTCGATAAGCATTATTGTAGATATCAAATTCTTTCTTCTCAGAATTTTCTTGTGCATAAATTTTGATAGCGCTTATTCCAGAAAGATCTTCTTGTATCAGATCACTAAGTTTGGATAATGATTCTTGCTGAGCTTTTCTTTGATTTACCATTTTCCCGCCAAATAAGCTCACAATTCCAAGGATTAATGGGAATATTAATAAAGCGGATATTGTTAATGTTTTGTTAATCGAAAACATCGATGGAATAGTAAATGAATAAGCTAAGACAATGTTGATTAAACTTAAAACCGTGAAACCCAAAAGCCTTCTTATGTTTTCAACATCGCTTGTAGCTCTACTTATAATGTCCCCGCTCCCCTTTTTTTGTATCCATTCTGGGTCTTGAATGAGCAAATGATCGAAAAGTTTCTGACGAAGATTTACCTCAACCTTTCTACCTATTCCAAAAACAATCTGTCTCGAAAATAGTCTTATTAAACCCATAGAAGTTGCTAATAAGACCAACCATAATGATTTAGAAATCACAAAATCTGAAGAGAAACCATTTTGCAATTGGTCAATTATATTTTTAACTTCTAGAGGGATTACAACGCTCAATATATTTACTATTAAAAGAGCTAAAGCTCCATATAAAAATTCTTTTTTGTATGGTCTGAGGTATTTAGATATAACTTTAAACTTTAAATTTTTCATATTTAATTTTGCCGATATGATTAAGATAATGTTTCATTTTTAAATATGTGAGCTAATTTTATAAATGATTGATTATTTATCTATGAGTAACGAACAAACTCATCCTTTACATGCAACAGATAAGAATATTATAGATTCTCTTATTACTAAAGAAAAACCAGAAGATATTGACTTTATTAATTTAGCTAGATTAATAAATCGTTATACAAATTTTCCTGGTGAAATTGAAATTAAAAATGATATCGAAAAGATTTTAAAATTTTGGAAAATTACTAAAAATGACCTTTTTTTTAAAACAAAAATTATTTGGTCAAAAAGCTTCAGGCCTTCTAATACAAATAAAGAATTAGTTGGGTCAGGTTTTGATACTTCAAATTGAATTTCATTTTCACATTTTTCTTTAATAAATAAATGTCTTTTAACATTTCTAACGCTGAAATCTTAAATATTTTGTTGGAGGGAGGAAATCTTGATGAGTTAACTTCTAGTTTGTTAATGCAAAGATGGCTTAATGATGAAATATCTGATGTTCAAACAGGAGCTTTTTTGAGCGCTTTGAGAGCTAAGGGCTGCACAGGTGTTGAATTGTCTTCTATGGCCGAGGAACTCTTGAAAGTTTGCGAGTTGCCAGTAGCAAGACCAAATTTGTATATGGTAGATACTTGTGGAACTGGAGGTGATGGAGCTAATACATTTAATATTTCCACTGCGGTAGCATTTGTGGCTGCATCTTGTGGTGCAAAAATTGCTAAACATGGAAATAAAAGTGCAAGTGGAAAGGTTGGCTCTGCTGATGTTTTGTTGAATCTTGGCTTAAATTTAAATTGTTCATTAAAAAAAGTAATCTCAGCCGTTAATGAAATTGGAATAACTTTTTTGTTTGCACCTGTTTGGCATAAATCTTTAATTAAACTTGCTCCTTTAAGAAAAGCCCTTGGAATAAGGACTGTATTTAATCAACTTGGACCATTGGTAAATCCTTTAAGACCTAATGCGCAAGTATTAGGTGTTGCTTCTGAAGATCTTTTAGAGCCTATGGGAAGTGCGCTATTGAAAATGGGAATGAATAGAGTGATAGTAGTTCATGGCTCTGGCGGCCTTGATGAAGCATCACTTCAAGGAGACAATAAATTAGTATTTGTAGAGAAAGGAAAATTACGATTTTCAAAAATAAATATCTTAGATTTTAATCATGAAAATATTCCAAACGACAAGCTTGTTGTTTCTGGCAGTGACTCTAATGAGGAAATATTAAAGTCTGTTTTAAATGGTTCTGGACAAAAATCGCATAAAGATGTTGTTGCCTTGAATGCTGCATTAGTTTTATGGGCAGCAGGAATTGAGGATGATTTACATAAAGGTTTTAATAAAGCTTTATTTTCAATTAATCAAGGAAATCCTTGGGAGAAATTTTTACTCTTAAAAACTTATTTATCCTCAGATGATTTAATTTCACCTTAATGATTAATTCCTATAAGAAAAATGCAAAATTAGTTTTAAGTAATGGATTGATATTTCCTGGATTTTCTTTTGGATATTCGGGAACTGCTGTTGGCGAAATAGTATTTAATACTGGAATGACTGGGTATCAGGAGGTTATTACTGATCCAAGTTATTACGGACAAATATTAACATTCACTTATCCAGAAGTTGGAAATACTGGTATTAATACTGAAGATTCAGAATCAAGTATTTGTGTTAAAGGAATAATTGTTAGAAATTATTCAACAAATAATAGTAATTGGAGATCCCTGAAGAATTTTAATGAATGGTTAGTTGAAAAAAAAATTATTGGTCTTTATGGAATTGATACACGAGCTCTTGTTAAAATTTTAAGATCTAATGGTTCGATGAATGCGGTTCTTACCTCTGAAGAAAGAACTTTAGACAATTGCTTAGAAATAATAAATGAAACGCCAAAAATGGAGGGCTTGAATTTATCAAAAGAAGTTTCTACAAAGCAACAATATTTATGGCGGAATCCTACAGGAACAGATTTTGATGTTAGAAAAAGATATTCTGAAAATACTAATAAACTAAAAGTAGTAGCAATTGATTTTGGAATAAAAAAATCAATTTTAAATAGACTAGTTTCTCATGGTTGTGAAATTTTAGTTTTACCTTCAAGTTCTTCATTGAAAGATGTTATATCAAATAAGCCGGATGGTATATTCTTCTCAAATGGTCCAGGAGATCCTTCTTCTGTTACTGAAGGTATAGATTTAGCAAGATCACTTATTGAATATGGTGAAATACCTATGTTTGGAATTTGCCTTGGCCATCAAATATTTGGAATAGCCCTAGGAGGTTCTACTTATAAACTACCTTTTGGACATCGTGGTCTAAATCATCCTTGTGGAATCAATAATCAAATTGAGATAACAAGTCAGAATCATGGTTTTGCTCTTGACCCTAATTCTCTCTCAAAGGACATAGTCAAAATCACTCACTATAACCTTAACGATAATACTGTTGCAGGATTGGAAGTTAATAATAAGCCAATTTTTAGTGTTCAGTATCATCCAGAAGCAGGACCTGGTCCACATGACTCTGATTATTTATTTAAAAAATTTGTTTCTCTAATGTTAGAAAGATGTTGACATATTGTTTTCTTTTGATTTGATTATTACATTTGATACATTAATTTTTTGGAGGAATTAGGTCATAGAAGATTTCCAAAAGCTAACTGTTTCTTTAAGAGGAAACCTCGATGTAAAAGCAAATATTATTGTTTTTACTTTTAAAGGGCAACTTGATGCCTTCTCAGAAAAACAATTTAAGACTTTTGTAACTAATAATTTAAAAAATGAGCTTCCATTCGTTATTGATCTTACAAAAATTGATTTTGTAGATTCTTCGGGTCTTGGAGCTCTTGTTCAGACTGCTAAAGAATGTAAAAAGTTGAAGTTAGGTTTCTCGGTTGTTGGTAATTCAAGAGTTGCTCAAACAATTAAACTCGTGCGTTTAGGCGATTTTCTTAATTTAAAAGCGAGTCTTGAAGATGCATTAATTTACTTAAAAAATTGAATTATTGGATTCAAAACTTGGCTCCATATGGAGCTCCTGATGAAATAGGTGTTATTCAACTTGCTTGGCTTGGGGATTCAGTATGGGAACTTCATCAAAGACTAAGACATATACATTTCCCTTTGAAATCAAAAGAACTTCATTTATCAGTAGTCAACGAGGTAAAAGCAGAATCTCAATCAAAATCTTTAAGTCAAATTGAACATTTGTTGAATGAAAATGAAATGGATTTAATTAGACGTGCTAGAAATAAAACAAAGAAATACCCAAAGTCTTCAAACCCTACCATTTATTCCCGAGCAACTGGATTTGAAACCCTGATCGGTTGGCTATTTCTAAAAGACCCTCAAAGATTGTCAGCTCTTTTTGAGCACCTTGAAATCAAAATGAATTGAATTAATGAAAAACTTACCAAAAAATAATTATTCAAGAAAAAATAGAAAACAGGACAAAAATAATTCTGATTCTAATTTCTACTCAAAAAACACAAATTCATCAAAAAAACATAATAGATTTCCCATCCATTCTTCTAAAAATCAAGGGGTTAACAATTTAGATGAAAGTTATAAAAAGAAAGATAACTTTTCATATTTAAAAAAATCAAAGCCAATAAATAAATCTAATATTAAAGTCTCTTCCAACTCTCAGGATATTTATCAAGACCTTGCAAATAAAAAAAATTTTGATGATTGGATATGGGGGAAACATTCGGTTTTTGAGGCTCTTATTAATCAAAGAGCTATTAACAGGATTTGGTGTACCTCAGAAATCTTTTCTTCAGAGAAATTTTATATTTTACTCAAAGAACTTAAATCAAAAGGTGTCCTTATTGAAGAAGTTTCTTGGAATAGGCTTTCGCAATTGACTTTTGGTGCTTCACATCAAGGTGTCGCGTTGCAATTAGCATGCTCTAAAACAATTTCCCTAGAAAAATTAATCGATTTTTCTAAAAGGAACACTTCAAATCCAATTATTCTTGCCTTAGACGGAATTACTGATCCACATAATGTTGGTGCAATTATAAGATCAGCAGAGGCATTTGATTGTAAGGGTATAATAATTCCTCAAAGAAGATCTGCTGGATTAACAGGAACGGTTGCGAAGGTTGCTGCAGGAGCTTTGGAACACTTGCCAGTAAGTAGAGTTGTTAATTTAAATAGGGCATTAGAAGAGCTAAAGAAAAATGGTTTTATGGTTATTGGATTATCTGGAGATGGTCAATTATCTATCTCAAAGTTTCATGAAAAGACTCCCTTGGTAGTAATAGTGGGAGCTGAAGATAAAGGTATTTCTTTGCTTACTCAAAAAAAATGCGATTTTTTATTAAAGATTCCTCTTAAAGGAAAAACATCAAGTTTAAATGCATCTGTTGCAGCCGCAATTTCTCTTTTTCATTTGACAAATAAATAATTTTTTTGTTAAAAATAATTTTTATAATATTTTCTAAAATATTGTTGTTTCAATATATTTATATAATTAATGATAAATTATTGAAATATTACTACAAAATTGTATAGAATTTAACAAGAACTGAGGTCTGAATTAAGGCCAATAAAATTGATTAGAAATTTTGGAAACAAACTCGGATTAGCTTGGTGGGCTAAAATTGAGACTGAACAGCCTAAAACTACCTATTGGTATGGTCCTTTTATTACAAAACGTAGTTTAAGGGAAAACATGTCTTTTTTTATTAAAGATCTTTCTGATGAAGGTTTTGCTAAAATTGAACATAGTTTAATTCGTTGTAAAAAAGAAGAGCCATTAACTGTTTGATATTCTTAAAATTTTAATAAATAAGATGAGAAATGGATTTTAATTCTCTCAGAAAGAAAATTATTACTAAAAAAGCTTCCGTTAAGGAATTAGTAAATGATATTTTTTTAAAAATCGATTCTGATGATCCTGAAATTAATTCATATATTTGTACTACAAAAGATAATGCAATCCAGCAAGCTGAAAATATAGATAAATTAATTCAAAATGAAGAAATACTTCCTCCTCTTGCAGGAATGCCAATAGCAATTAAAGATAATATTTGCACTAAGGGTGTCCATACCACTTGTGCGAGTAAAATGCTCAAAGGTTTTATCGCACCGTATGAGTCCACAGCTTCAGATAAATTATGGTCCTCAGGTGGCATTTGTTTAGGCAAAACAAATTTGGATGAATTTGCAATGGGCAGTTCAACAGAAACTTCTGTATTTGGCGTTACTTCAAACCCTTGGGATATTAGTAGAGTTCCAGGAGGAAGTTCTGGAGGCAGTGCCGCTTCTGTTGCTGCTGGATTATGTTCTGCAGCTATAGGTTCTGATACTGGAGGATCAATAAGACAACCAGCTTCATTTTGTGGTGTTGTAGGACTTAAGCCTACCTATGGAAGAGTAAGTAGATGGGGACTAGTAGCATTTGCTAGTTCTCTTGATCAAATTGGTCCAATTACAAATACTGTCTCAGATGCCGCTGAAATTCTTTATTCAATATCTGGTAAAGATCCCTTAGATTCAACATGTCTTGATCAACCAGTACCAAATTATTTGATTAATTTAAATAAGTCTATAAAGGATTTAAAAATTGGAATCATTAAAGAATGCTTTGAACATCCTGGTCTTAATACCGAAGTTAAAGATTCTGTTCTTTGTGGAGTAGAAAGATTCAAAAACTTAGGAGCCGAAATTATTGAAGTTGAATGTCCTAGGTTCAACGACGGAATTGCCACATATTATGTAATTGCCCCTTCTGAAGCATCTGCAAATTTAGCTAGATACGATGGAGTTAAATATGGTTTCAGATCAGAAGAAGGTTCTAATCTTATAGATATGACTTCAAAAAGTAGAGCTGAAGGATTTGGAGATGAAGTTCAGAGAAGAATTTTGATAGGAACTTATGCTTTGTCCGCAGGATACAGTGACGCATACTATAAGAAAGCACAAAAAGTTAGAACATTAATAAGAAATGATTTTGATAAAGCTTTTAAAAAAGTAGATATTTTATTAACTCCGACTTGTCCAACTACCGCTTTTTTAAAAGGTGATTTTAGCAACGATCCTCTTTCCATGTATTTGTCTGACCTCTTAACTGTTCCCGCAAATTTAGCAGGACTCCCAGCTATCAGTATCCCTTGTGGTTTTGATACTAAAGGATTACCTATAGGACTTCAATTAATAGGTAATGTATTGGAAGAGGATAAAATATTGAATGCAGCACATATTTTTGAAATTGATGCTCAAGTAATTAAGAATAGACTTTGATTCTAAATTTGTATTAATAATTAATTTGTAATCACAAAATATAGACCTTTTAAAAATTTTCTCTATCTTATATATATAAATAGATTGAGTATGGGTTTCATTCCACTTCATAATCATAGTGATTACAGTCTTCTTGATGGGGCAAGTCAAATTTCTAAAATTGTAGATAGAGCTTGCGAACTTGGAATGGATTCTATTGCCCTGACAGATCATGGAGTTATGTATGGAGTTCTTGATTTGGTCAAGAAGTGTAAGGAGAAAGGTATAAAACCAATTATTGGTAATGAAATGTATGTGATTAATGGTTCTATTGATGATCCTCAACCTAAAAAAGAAAAAAGATATCATTTGGTTGTTTTAGCAAAGAACCGTACTGGCTATAAGAATCTCGTAAAGTTAACAACAATTAGTCACTTAAATGGGATGAGAGGTCGAGGAATTTTTTCTAGACCTTGTATTGATAAATTTCTTTTAAGTAAATATAGCGAGGGTCTTATAATTTCTACAGCTTGTCTTGGCGGAGAGATCCCTCAGGCCATCTTAAAAGGAAGATTAGATGTGGCAGAGGATATAGCTCTTTGGTATAAAAATTTATTTGCAGATGATTTTTATCTGGAAATACAAGATCACGGCTCTATTGAGGATAGAATTGTTAACATTGAATTATTAAGAATTGGGAAGAAGCATCAAATAAAAGTTATCGCTACCAATGATGCTCACTACTTATCAAATATGGATGTTGAAGCACATGATGCTTTGCTTTGTGTATTAACGGGAAAACTAATAAGCGATGAAAAAAGATTGAGATATACCGGTACAGAATATATTAAAAGTGAAAATGAAATGCTTGAACTTTTTAAGGATCACATTGATGATGAATCAATTAAAGAGGCAGTGAACAATACAGTAGAAATTTCGCAAAAAATTGAAGTTTTTGATTTGTTTGGTAAATATAGAATGCCAAAATTCCCGCTTAACGAAGACACAGATTCATTTTCTCTACTAACGCAATTATCTAATGAAGGTCTTTTAAAAAGACTTAAAAAAAATACTCTGACAGAAGTTGATGAGAATTATAAAAAAAGATTATCTTCGGAATTGAAAATCATAAAAGATATGGGTTTCCCAGATTATTTTTTGGTTGTTTGGGACTATATCAAATTTGCTAGAGATAACTCTATCCCAGTAGGACCAGGTAGAGGTTCTGCAGCAGGTTCGTTAGTAGCCTATGCTCTTCAAATCACAAATATAGATCCTGTTGAGCATGGATTATTATTTGAGAGATTTTTAAATCCTGCAAGAAAGTCTATGCCAGATATTGATACTGACTTTTGTATTGATAGGAGAAATGAAGTTATTGATTATGTTACTAATCGCTATGGAGAGGATAAAGTTGCTCAAATAATTACTTTTAATAAAATGACTTCTAAGGCGGTTTTAAAAGATGTTGCAAGGGTTCTAGATATTCCTTATGGAGAGGCAGATAAATTAGCTAAGTTAATACCCGTTGTAAGAGGTAAACCCCATAAACTTAATGAAATGATTGATAAGAATTCACCTAGCCAAGAGTTTAGAGATAAATATATTAATGACAATAGGGTAAAAAAATGGATTGATTTGGCTTTGAGAATTGAAGGAACTAATAAAACATATGGAGTCCATGCTGCAGGAGTTGTTATTGCGTCAGATCCTCTTGACGAACTTGTACCTCTTCAAAGGAATAATGAGGGACAAATAATAACCCAATATTCTATGGATGATATTGAATCACTTGGACTATTGAAAATGGATTTCTTGGGTCTTAAGAATCTTACGATGATTGAAAAGACAGTTTCTCTGATTAATCAATCCACTGGAAAGACAATAAATATTGATAACTTACCCCAAAATGATGATAAAACATTTGAGCTTATTGGTAGAGGAGATCTTGAAGGTATATTTCAACTTGAATCTTCTGGTATGAAACAGGTTGTAAAGGACTTTAAGCCTAACTCACTTGAGGATATTTCATCTATCTTAGCTCTTTATAGACCTGGTCCTCTTGATGCTGGCCTAATACCTAAATTCATAAATCGAAAAAATGGAAACGAAAAGGTTGATTTCCCTCATCCTTTCATAAAGTCAATTCTTACCGAAACCTATGGAATTATGGTTTATCAAGAACAAATTATGAAAATTGCTCAAGACTTAGCCGGTTATTCTCTTGGTGATGCTGATTTACTTCGAAGAGCAATGGGAAAAAAGAAAGTATCAGAGATGGTTAAGCATAGGAATATATTTGTAGACGGCTCTATGAAAAAGGGCGTAAATGAAAAATTAGCGAATGATCTTTTTGATCAAATGGTTTTATTTGCAGAATATTGTTTTAACAAAAGCCACTCAACTGCTTATGGTGCAGTAACTTATCAAACTGCATTTTTAAAAGCCCATTTTCCTGTTGCATATATGGCAGCCCTTTTAAGTGTGAATTCTGGCTCCAGTGACAAGATGCAAAGATATATTTCTAATTGTTATTCGATGGGAATAGAAGTTATTTCACCAAGCATTAATTTCTCTGGAATTGATTTCACTATTAAAAATAATCAGATTTTATTTGGTCTGTCTGCAATTAAAAACTTAGGAGATTCTGCTATAAGAAATATAATTGAAAATCGTAATAATTCCGGAAGTTTTAAGTCACTATCCGATCTGTGTGATCGTTTACCTTCAAATGTTCTTAACAAAAGAAGTATTGAATCTCTAATTCTTTGTGGAGCACTTGATGAGTTTTCAAATAATAATAATAGAGCTCAATTATTGTCAGATCTAGAACATGTCATTGAATGGGCCTCTTCACGAAATCGTGATAGATTATCTGGCCAAGGAAATCTATTTGACTCTAAAGAAGAATTTTCAAATGTAGCATTTTCAGATTCACAATTAGCTAAGGTTGATGATTATTCACTTATTGATAAGTTAAAGCTTGAAAAGCAGCTTTTAGGCTTTTACTTATCTGATCATCCGCTAAAACATTTAACTAAGCCAGCAAAACTTGTATCTCCAATTAGTGTTTCGCAGTTAGAAGAAACAAAAGATAGAACCAAAGTCTCTTTAGTTGGTATGATCCCTGAGTTGAAGCAAATCACTACGAGAAAAGGAGATAGGATGGCTATAGTTCAGCTTGAAGATCTTTCTGGCAGTTGTGAAGCAATAGTTTTTCCTAAAACCTATGTCAGATTATCAGAATTTCTTTTGACTGATACTAGATTATTAGTCTGGGGAACGATAGATAAAAAAAGTGATAAAACTCAATTAATAATCGATGATTGCAGAGAAATAGATAACCTTAAATTACTTATTATTAATCTTGAAAGTTCTCAAGCATCAGATGTAAGAGTACAAAATACGTTAAGAGACTGTTTAATTAAATTTAAGCCAGATAAAGGTAAATGTGGAATTAAGATTCCAGTTTTAGCTGCAGTAAGAAGTAAAAATAGCGTTACCTACGTTAAATTTGGTGAACAATTCTGTATTGGAGATATCCAAGGTGCATGCAAATTATTGGAAAATAAATCATTCCATGTTAATTTGAAATCTTTAGTTTCCTAATTTAGCTATTTATCTTCAAAGTTTTGAGTAGCAGGCTTGAAGGCTGCTTTTGCTCTTTGTATGTTCATTGGAATATTTTCAATTCCGAAAAAAGAACCAGGCTCCTTATCCCAACTAGCTGATAATATTCCAAAACTTAATCCTGCAAGACCCAACAAGAAAAACAATGCTGAAATTGCAATTGTTGAAGAAGGAGGTATTTCAGCAATATTTTTTGTAACAATAATGTAGCTCACAACAAAAACGGACATACCCATTATTGTCGGTATTCCAGCGGTAAAAAATATTCTTCTTGCCATTCTATCAGCTACATATTTAGGGATCCCACTTGATGGTTGCTTTGGGGTGATTAATGTATTAGATGTTTTTTCTAGATTGGCAAAAGAAGTTTTCTCAGATACATTTTTTTTCTTTGTCTTAAGTATCTTTTTTTGTGATTGTTTTTTTTTCATTAATGGAAATCAGCCTCTGATTCCGATTTTCTTTACTAGATCTTGATATTTTTGAACGTTTTTGTCTTTTATGTAGGATAGCAATCTTTTTCTTTTACCAATCATTTTTAACAATCCTTGCCTTGAGGCAAAATCATGAATGTTGCCTTGTAGATGTTCACTTAATTTTGAAATCCTTTTAGAGAGCATTGCAACTTGAACTTCCACTGATCCAGTATCAGTTGCATGAACTTGATGGGTTTCAATAAGTTTCTGTTTTTCGGCCGTATCTAATGACATAAAATTAATTTTCTTAAATCTATATTACTACGTTATCTGACTATATTACTACTATCATTATCTAAATAATTCATAGCTAACATTAATAAATTTTCAAATGATGTATCTTTTTCCTTTTTAGTAAGGCTATCTATTTCTTTGCTAATGATTGGCAAAATACTTTTTATTTCATTCTTAGTGTAGTTTAAGGACTTTAAGGTTAATTCAATGTCACTCACAATTTTATTAATTTTATTATCCTTAATATGAAATTCATCTTTGCTTTTTTCTTCCTGAATTTTTAATTCGTTTCTAAATTTACTTTTTAATTCTAAAATTAACCTCTCACTCATTTTTTGTCCTATACCAGGTACGGAACAAATTAATTTTTTGTTTTGTGTATTAATTGCATTGATTACTTCACTAATGGAAAATTTACTTAATATACCCATACCAATTTGGGAACCAACACCTCTAATATTTAAAATTTCAATAAAAAAATTTTTTTGATCCTTCGAGCTAAATCCAAATAATAAATCTGAATCTTCTTTTTTAATATGTTTTATCCAAAGAGTGATGTTTTTATTAGTTATCTGATTCGTTTTTAATTTGAGAAATAAAGATTCTAAGACTTGAATTTCGTACCCTAATCCTTGACAATTTATTAAAAGAAAAAATTTTTGATTAGTTTGCCATAATTCAACCAATTCTCCACTAATCCAACTAATCAATTAACCACCATCCACCTGACATCCAATTAGTGCTCCTGCAGTTCCTCCAGCAGGTACTGCCCAAAATCTATCTTTCCCTCTAGAGGAGGAAAGTGCTATTCCAGCACCAAGAAGACCTCCAATAACTGTACCTTCACTGCAGTCATTATCATCTATTATTTCAGCTTGTCTTTGTCCACCACAGGGGATTACCACATCTACTTCATAGCTTTTTACGTATCCTGGATTTGTTTTTGTTCCGGGAATATATTCTTCTCTATATTCAGTTCTTGTACAAGTTACTGACTTGGGAGTTGTTGCCTTAACTTGAGGAATAGGAGAGAAGCAAAACAATAAAGCTAAATAGAAAAATTTCACTGTTTTTTTTATTCTTTTCATATTCTATGTCTTTTTGATTATTTTGGTAGTAGAAATAATAGTTCCTAATAAAACTAATGAGGCCCCTAATAAAAAATTAATGTTAATTATTTCACTGAAAAACAAAACTCCCCAAATTGACCCAAATAAAACTTGCAAATAGTTAATTGTTGAAGCTTCAGAAGCAGGTAAATTTTTTAAACCTACTGTTAAGAAAGTCTGACCTAATTGAGTAAATAAGCCAATACCCATTATCCAAACTAATTCATTCCAATTTGGGGTAACCCAGTTCATTAATACAATTGGCAATAGAGTTATAAAAGAAACAAGTGGGAAATATTCAATAATTACATAAACATCTTCAGTAAATGAAAGTTTCTTAACTGTAACGTAAGCCAATGCAGTGCAGATTGCACCAAGAAATGCTATTGAAATCGAAACATTTTCAATTTCAACGTTTATATAAGATAATTGACTAGGATTAATTATTACTAATATTCCAATCCAGCCAATAATTAAAGCAATAATTATATTCCGAGTTATTTTTTCGTTTATAAATATGCCAGCAAATATAGATATAAAAATGGGATATGTGTATTGAATAACTGTAGATATACTAAGGGGCATATTTCTTATCGCATAAAAAACACAAACTAAAGCTAATGTTCCTAAAACACCTCTTAAGATAAGTAATGGTCTATTTTTGCCCCAAGGATTTATATTTTTTAGATTAATTATGAATAATGTAATCATTAAACTTATAAATGATCTGAAAAAAACTAATTCATAAATAGGTATCCTTTCATCAATATTTTTTACGCACAAAGTCATCAAACTAAAGAAGAATGAAGCAAATACCAAATTAAATTTATTCAAAGAATTAAATTTTTTTTCTAATACTGCGATATTTATCATTTTTAAAATAGTTTTATTGTGAAATTAAGTAGATTCTTATTTGATTTTGAACTATAACAATTAAATCATTATTTATTTTTTGATAATAATCTCAATGGTTCATTCTATACACCCAAGAACTATTCAAGAGGTTAAAGAAAAGGCAGATATTGTTGACGTTATATCTGAACATATTGTTTTAAAGAAGAAAGGCAAGGAATTTGTTGGGATTTGCCCTTTTCATGATGATAATAAGCCATCTATGACAGTATCACCTAGTAAACAATTCTATTATTGTTTTTCTTGTGGTGCTGGTGGTAACTCTATTAAATTTTTAATGGAATTTACTCGTGCAAATTTTTCAGATGTTGTACTTTCTCTCGCTAAAAAAAATAATATTAATGTTGAAAATCTCGAGGGTCCCCAAGTAGAAGCTTATAAAAAACAATTATCTAGAAAGGAAGAGCTTTATAAAATATTAAGAGTCACTAAAAATTGGTTTAAGTCTCAATTAAATAATTCTCTTGGTGTTGAAGCTATGAAATATTTAACATCAAAGAGAAACTTGAGTAAGAAGATTATTGATAATTTTGAATTAGGTTTTGCCCCAAATTCATGGAATGATTTATTCAACTATCTATCCAAGGTAGAAAAATTTCCTATTAATTTAATATTAGCTTCAGGCCTTGCAATTTCTAAAGATAATTCGGATAAGATTTATGATCGTTTTAGAAATAGATTAATTGTTCCAATACATGATATGCAGGGAAGAGTAGTTGCTTTTGGTGGAAGATCTCTTGATGGTCAGGAACCTAAATACCTTAATTCTCCTGAATCAGAGATATTTGAAAAGGGCAAAATGTTGTTTGCATTCGAAAAAGCTTCTAGCAATATTAGGAAAAGAGATAAAGCTATTCTTGTTGAAGGCTACTTTGATGTTATTTCTCTTCATTCAAAGGGGATTACTAATTCTGTTGCCTCTCTGGGTACCGCATTAAATAAGTATCAAATTTCTCAACTTTGCAGATGTACAGATAATAAAAACATAATTTTGAATTTTGATTCTGATAATGCTGGAATTTTAGCTACGAAAAGAGTAATAAAAGAAGTCGAAAGCTTATCTCTCCATGATCAAATTAATCTTAAGATACTTCAACTAAAAGATTTTAAAGATCCTGACGAATATTTGAATAGTCATACTCCTGAAGATTATTTTAATTTAATTGATAATTCATCCTTTTGGATTGATTGGGAGATTGATCAGATCTTTAAAGATAAAGATTTAACTAAGTCTGAAATTTTCCAGAGTGTTATTTCGTCATTGGTAAAATTGTTGAGTAAATTACCTCATTCATCAACCAGAACTCATTATCTACAAAAAGTTTCCGAACAATTAAGTAAGGGACAAGCTAGGTTAGCAATACAGTTTGAACAAGATTTAAGAAATCAAGTAAAGGGATTTCGTTGGCATGGTAGATCAAAAAAATTTGAACAACCAAATGAAATTTCCCGACGGGAGAAAAATGAATCGGAAATAATCTTTTATTATTTACATTGTCCAGATCTTAGGCTATTTATTCGTGATGAATTTCTTAAAAGAGAAATTAATGGTTTTAATACTAGTTATATTCAAAGTTTATGGGAAGCTATTTCAAAAATTGAACAAAATAATCTAGGTTTAAACTACTTAAATGATTTAAAACAATCAAATAGTCAAATTCTTCAAAAAGAGTTTTCTGCTATTAACTTAATTTCACTTTTGCCTGACTACTTAGCTCTTGATAATCTTGAATCATCAAATAAAATTAATATTTTTGTTAATCCAAATGAGTTGTTTTTAACATTGCTTAGTAATCCTAAGGACAATTTACTGGGAACTTTATCACTTCTTGAAAAATATAATTCTTTAAAAAGATGTAGACACTTGATCGAATCTTGGGGATCTCAAAGATTAAAAACTTTAGAAAATTGTATATCTATTTTAATTGATAATCCTTCCTCTGGTTCCTCAAATACAAATAAAGAGATAGATGATCTTTTTAAGGAATTAAACTCTGATGCCATTAAATTTCAGGAATTATATTACTTAGAAAGACAACATATAAATTTTTTAGACAAACAACGCTGTGGTAATTTCATTGCTAGTTAATCTCTTTTCTTTAAATTTATAGGCAGTATTTTTTAATCATATTTTTTACCTTTTTGGGTTTATCTTCAAGAATATAAGCTTCTACTTCTTTTGCATAAGTTCCAGAAAAATTGGAAGTAGAGAATTCTAATGCGTTCCTCTTACTTTGATGTAATTTACCTTCTAAATTTTTTATATCCCCCACCGTTTTATTGTTATTACATTTTTGTATGGCATGAGTGGCTTCATGTCTTAATGCTTTTCTTATTGCTAATTCTGTTTTGAAGTTATCTTTGTTTGGTTGCCGCTTTTTATTTATATAATTTGTTTTCCTTTTTGCATTCTCAGTACATATTATTATTTTATTTTCTTCAAAATTGTGTAGTCCTTTTATCTCTTTGTTTGAGAGACATTCAATTTTATTTTCTTCAACTATGTAGTTTGCTTGTATTAATAAGTCTAGAATCTCTTTATCTAATTTGCTTAAAAATATTATAAATTCCATTTTATTGTGTTTACTTTACTATAGTTGGGATTTGTTCTATATCAGTTGTAGATGAGCGACTTAAGAAATTCTTATTCATCTTCCAACTTTTTTGCGTTTTTGTAATAGCCCATGTAATTGCATTGTTATTAAATCTTTTATTTAATAAATCAATAGTTCTCATGAGAGTTGCTGATTTTTTTAGGTCTTTCTGAGATTTGTAATTGATAACTGATTGCTGTAAATATTCGCTATTAGTTAAATCCTGCATTAAAACACCAGCTTTTGAAAATTTATATTCGGGATTATAAATTTCTTTAGATAATTCAACTACTATTTTTAAAATGCTGTTTGTGTCGTCTGTCGCATTTGTAAGTTTTCTATGAGCACTTCTTTGATAATTTTGACTTGAATATTTACTGGTTCTGGCAAATACTCTAATGTCGGATGATTGTAAATTCTGACTTCTCATTTTTTCAGATGCTTTTATTGCATGAGTCGCCAGTGCTTGAGTTAAGTCTTCTAATTTTGTGATAGGGGTACCGAAACTCCTGCTTACCTGAATTTCTTTTTTTGATTTCTTGCTTTTTTCTAGAGGCAGGCATTTATAGCCTTTCAGTTCTAATTGTAATCTTTTCCCTACTATGCCTAGTTTCTTAATAATTTCATTTTCTTCCATATCTCTTAATTCTCTCGCATTTTTAATACCTTTACTTTTCAACCAATTAGAGGTTTGTTTCCCGACTCCCCATATGTTATCTACACTAATTCTTTTTAAATAATTATTCTCATTTCTAGTTCTAGATAAATCAAATATTCCAGCTGAATAATCAATATTTTTAGCTAATTTATTAGCAATTTTTGCTCTTACTTTATTTTCTCCTATACCTACTGTTAGTGTGATGCCTAGATTCTGATATATTAATGATCTTATGTTTCTTGCCCAAGGATATAGATTTTTATCATTAGGTCTAGAAATTGAGACAAATGCTTCGTCAATAGAATAAATTTCTATTTGTTCACAGTATTTTTTTAGTAAATTCATAAGTCTTCTGCTCATATCGCCGTAAAGCGAGTAGTTTGAGCTTAAGACTGCTACATCTAATTTATTTAATTTTTCTTTGACCTTAAAATAAGGAGTTCCCATTTTAATTTTCAAAGCTCGCGCTTCGGGACTTCTCGCAATGATACATCCGTCATTATTAGATAAAATTACTACTGGTTTATTTCTCAAATGAGGATTAATAGTTTGTTCACATGACGCATAAAAATTATTAGCATCTATAAGAGCTATAGCATCAATGCTTGAAATTCTCATAAATAGCTATGTATTGAATAAATAACAACGCCCCATATCTGTACATCAATATGGTTTTTAAATCTAAAATCAGGATAATTATGATTTTCTGCTTTTAAATATAATTCATCATTTTTTATAGATAATCTTTTTATTGTAAATTCCCCGTCTATCATTGCAATGATAATATTCCCTGGCTTGGCTGTTAAACTTTTGTCTACTATTATTAAATCTTTATCTTTAATTCCTGCATTTATCATTGAGTCACCTCTAACTCTAAGAAAAAAAGTGCTAAACGGATTAGATATTAAATGTTCATTTAAATCAATATTCTCTTCTGTATAGTCATCTGCAGGAGAAGGAAATCCTGCAGATACCGAATCATTTAATAAGGGGATTTTGAATTTTTTAGTGGTTGAATCAAAGGAATCCAAAACTTGAATTAATAGTATATATGTACTATATAATAAAAAATCAAAAAAAATAGTTGGTTGTTAATGTTTTATAGATTAATTTTAGATAAAATCAAATCAAATCTTTCTAAGAACGATGGTAAGGGGAGTTGTTAGATATAGAAATAGCTCTATAGATTTGCTCGATAAGGATTAATCTAGCTAATTCATGAGGAAAGGTTAAAGGAGACAAACTTAGTATAAGATCTGAATTTTTTTTTATATCTGAACTAATTCCATCAGTATCACCGATTAAGAAATTTATTTTTTTATTTTTAAAGTTTAAGAGTAAAGAACATAGTTCAACTGAATTAAACTGTTTCCCTTCTTCACTTAGGCAGATAATAATATTGTTATTGGATCTAAGATTATTTAAATTAAAAGTCTTTAACTCATTAATGATAAGTTCAGGCATTCTTTTTTTGTATTGATTAATTCCATCTCTAATCCAAAGTTTCTTTATTTTGCCGATAGCATAAATTGCTAATCTATTACTCTGAAGCATAAGTAAATATTAAAACTAATTATTCATCAAGAAGATAATTAAATTCATCATATAGTTCCTCTTCGGTTGTTAATTTCTTGGAAAAATTATCTTTTTTGGAATTCACATTAAATTGATTAATCTCACTTTTTCTTAGTGAATTATTAACGTTTGAAGTCTCTTCTAAAGATTCTGAATTATCAATTAACGAATAAAAAATTTTATTGGGATCTTCTGAATTAAGTGGATTGGTGATTAAATTATCATTATTAGTTATATTTGTGTAATTATTTATATTTTTACTTTCGTTATTTAAATCTTTCTTTTTTTTAAATTTATTGAGTTTATCTAAATTTTTTTTTGATAAGCTCATGATATAAAGTATTAAATAAATTCATATTTAATTTAAACATATTATTTATCTTTTAGATGAATTCTAAAAACTATCATCAAAAAAAAAGATTTGGACAACACTGGTTGGTAAATAAAAAAATATTAGAAAAAATTAAAGAAATTGCTGTTCTTAATGAAAATGACTTTATTTTAGAAATTGGTCCTGGTAAAGGAGCTTTAACCTCTAAGTTGTTAGATTCAGAAATTAAAAAATTACATGCAATTGAGTTAGATAAAGATTTAATAAATTTATTAAATGATAAATTCAATAATAATGATAAGTTTTCACTGCAGCAGGGAGATATTCTTTCTGTAAATTTAGATTCGATTAATAAGAAGATTACAAAAGTGATTGCAAATATTCCTTACAATATAACTGGCCCAATATTGGATATTTTCATAGGTCGATTGGGCATTATAAGAAACTATAATTACGAAAAAATAATATTTTTAATGCAGAAAGATGTTGTAGATAGGATTTTGTCAAAAGAAGGTAGTCCCAATGCTGGTGCGCTTAGTATAAGAATACAACTTTTATCAAAAATAAAAAGAATATGTGATGTTCCGCCTTCATCATTTAGTCCGCCTCCAAAAGTTTTTTCTTCTTTAGTAGTTTTCGAACCAATTAAAAATGATTTAAGATTAGATATTAGTCTAGAAAAATATATAGATAAACTTCTTCGAATTTCATTTAATTCAAGAAGAAAAATGCTTAGAAATACTCTTAATTCAATACTTTCAAATGAAGAGATAAATGAATTATCTGAATCTTCAAAAGTTTGTTTTAATTTAAGACCACAAGATATTTCAATTCACCAATGGATTAAGCTTGCAGAAAATTGTATTAAAATTAAAAAAAAAATTTAAGTATATGCAAGATTTAGCTAAAACGAAAATTAATATAAAATCTCCTGCCAAAATAAATTTGCACCTTGAAGTTATTGGTAAGAGAGAGGATGGATTTCATGAGTTAGCAATGATTATGCAAAATATCGATCTTTCTGATTATTTAGAATTTGAAATTAATAATGAAGGTTTAATTAAACTTGAGTCTGATTGTAATGATTTAAGCTTATCTGATGATAACTTAATTGTTAAATCGGCAAATCTATTAAGGAAAAAATCAAATATAGATTACGGTGCGAATATATTTTTAAGAAAAAATATTCCAATTGGCGCAGGATTAGCTGGTGGATCCAGTAATTCAGCAGCAACATTAATTGGTCTTAATAAGTTATGGGATTTGAACTTAGGTCAAGAAGCATTATGTTCATTAGCATCAACTTTAGGATCTGATATTCCCTTTTTTATAAATGGTGGTATTCAATTATGTTTTGGAAGAGGAGAAGTTTTGGAGAAATTAGATTCAAACTTTGAATATGGAGTAATTCTTTTAAAAAATCCAAATGTATCAGTATCTACAGCTGAAACTTATAAAAAATATAGTAATAGATTTTGTCATCAATACCTTACTGATAGAGAAATGATTGAGAACATAAGAAAAAATTTAAGAGAAAATGGTTTAAATAACTTAAATCTTGATAATCAACATTTATCTATTAAAAATGATTTGCAGTTAGTTGTTGAAAATGAAAATGATTCTGTAAAGCAGGCATTATATTTACTTTCTAAATTAGAAAATTGTCTCACATTTTCAATGAGTGGATCAGGTCCTACATGCTTTGCACTCTTTAAAGATATAGAGACTGCTAAAAAAGAATTAACTGCGAATTATAAATTGTTTAGAAATAAAGGTTACGATTCATGGGTTTGCACTTTCCTTGAAAAGGGAATAACATTCATTTAAAAATTTTTTTATACAAAATTCTATTGTGGCTGATAATAGTAATGAGAATATTGAAAAAAACATTCCCGAAAAAGGACCATTAAATTTTATTGTAGGATCATTAACAAGTTTTTTATTATTTATATTTTTTTATTTTTTAAGTAATAAAATTGCAATTTATTTTTCAGTACATAAACCATCTAATTCTTCTGAAATCGTCCAAAATATTTCTTCTAGTATTAATACCTTAATAATTGGATTATCTTTTTTGCTAACTTTCTCTTTTGCTTTTATAGGTATAGGACTTTTTATTGTATTTATTCGCAGTTTTTTTCTGAAGAAAAATTGAATTGCCAATATTATTAAGAAAACACTTTCTTTGAATGTCTTTACATGACTTAGGCCTTTTAGTCCTTTTGCTGTCACCTGGAATGATTTTATCAATATTACTACTCATAACCTTCGCTGAAGGAGGTTGAATTATTCAAAGTGGTAGGATTATATGTGTGATTAATTAGGTAATTAATTGTGGCTGGAACATTATTATTTAATGCTTTGAAAGAGGCAATTGATGAAGAAATGGCAAATGATGTAAATGTTTGCGTTATGGGGGAAGATGTTGGTCAATATGGAGGATCTTATAAGGTAACTAAAGATTTATATGAAAAATATGGAGAGTTAAGAGTCTTAGATACTCCAATTGCAGAGAATAGTTTTACAGGCATGGCTGTGGGTGCAGCAATGACTGGCTTAAGACCAATAGTAGAAGGAATGAATATGGGTTTTTTGCTTTTAGCTTTTAATCAGATATCAAATAATATGGGTATGCTTAGATATACTAGTGGCGGAAATTATAAAATACCAGCAGTAGTTCGAGGACCTGGAGGAGTTGGTCGTCAACTTGGTGCTGAGCACAGTCAAAGACTTGAAGCATATTTTCATGCAGTTCCTGGCATAAAGATTGTGGCATGTAGTACACCCACAAATGCTAAAGGTTTAATGAAAGCAGCTATAAGAGATGATAATCCAGTTCTATTTTTCGAACATGTTCTTCTATACAATTTGTCTGAAGAATTACCTGAGGGTGATTATACTTGCGCTTTAGATCAGGCTGACGTTGTAAAAGAAGGGAAAGATATTACTTTATTGACTTATTCAAGAATGAGACATCACTGTCTTAAAGCTGTTGAAGAATTAGAAAAAAAAGGAATAGATGTTGAGTTAATAGATTTAATAAGTTTAAAACCATTTGATATCGAAACCATCTCAAAATCAATAAGAAAAACAAATAAAGTAATTATTGTTGAAGAATGTATGAAGACTGGAGGTATTGGTGCAGAATTAATTGCCTTGATAACAGAAGAGTGTTTTGATGATCTTGATGCCCGACCAATTAGATTATCTAGTCAGGATATTCCAACTCCTTATAATGGAAATCTTGAGAATTTGACAATAATCCAACCACATCAAATAGTTGAAAAAGTTGAACAGTTAATTAGTGGGAGTATATAGACAATGAAAAGAAGGCAAGGTTGGCTTTTTTTTATTTTATTTCTACTTACTTTATCTGTTTATCTATTAATAAATTATCCCTTACAGTTGGGATTGGATTTACAAGGGGGTTCTCAACTTACACTACAAATTATTAAAGAGGAAGGTAAGGTAACAAGGGATGAACTTGAAGCAGTTAATTCGGTTATAGATAAGCGCGTTAACAATTTAGGAGTTTCTGAGTCTAATTTGCAAACCCTCGGTGGAGATCAATTGATTTTAGAATTACCAGGTGAACAAAATCCATTAGTTGCTTCAAGGGTATTAGGTAAGACTGCTTTATTAGAATTTAGAACCCAAAAAGAAGGAACATCTACAGATTTAAAATCACTGCAACTACAGAGATTTAGTATTAAAGAATTAATTGAACAATATTCCTTTGCAGAAAAAAATCAAAATGATGATAATTTCTTAAAAGTTATTCAAGATAATCTTAAAGAAATAGAGCAAGAATTGAATTACTCATCTACTAATAATGATTTATATGGGAAGTTAATTGAAATCAAAAAATATGTTGATAAAGAAATTACAAATTTATTTATTAAAACAGATTTATCTGGTAAGGATCTTATTAACGCAGGAAGGAGACAAGAACAAACAAATAATAATTGGGAAGTTTTATTGACTTTTAGTAATTCAGGAGGTGAAAAGTTTGCAGAAATCACAAAGTCAATCGCTGGCACTAATCAACTATTGGCTATCATTTTAGATGGTGAATCAATAAGTGAAGCCAGTGTTGGTAATCAGTTCGCTAGTACTGGGATTACAGGTGGATCGGCAACAATAAGCGGTAATTTTAGCGCTGAAAATGCTAGAGAATTAGAAGTTCAACTTAAAGGAGGCTCATTGCCATTGCCAATTGAAATAGTAGAAACTAACACTATAGGGGCTCTATTGGGATCCAAAAATATTTTAAAAAGTCTTTATGCAGCTATTAGTGGATTAATTTTTGTTGGTATATTTATGATTTTTAATTATAGAATTCTAGGTTTCGTTTCAGTTCTATCTCTAGTACTTTATGGTTTCTTTAACTTAGCCCTATATTCTTTAATTCCTGTAACTTTGACTTTACCTGGAATATCTGGGCTTATACTTAGCATTGGTATGGCTGTTGATGCAAATATTTTAATATTTGAGAGAATTAGAGAAGAATTATATGATGGCAATACTCTTACAAGATCTATTGATAGCGGTTTTCAGAGAGCTAATTCATCCATAGTTGATGGTCATATTACAACTCTTCTAAGTTGTTTTGTATTGTTTTTATTAGGAACAAATTTTGTTAAAGGTTTTGCGGCAACATTAGGTATTGGAGTTCTAATAAGCTTGTTTACCTCATTAAATTGTTCTAAAACTATTTTGCGATTTTTTACAACTTATCAATCTTTAAGACAAAAAAATCTCTATCTACCCAAGAATAATTTTTCAAATTAAATTTTTTGTTTCTAATTTTCCAATGAATTACAATCTTGAACTAATAAAAAATAAAAGAAAGATAATTAGTTTTTCAACTTTTCTTATTTTGTTCAGTCTTTTAGGAATTTTATTTTCAACTTTTAATACTTCTTATAGGAAACCTATAAATTTAGGGATGGATTTTGTTGGGGGAAATGAACTAAGAATAGAAAGAGTTTGTGAAGAAGAATGTTCTAATCTTTCCCCTGATTTTGTTTTAGATAATTTAAGAGTGATCTCTAGTAATAAAAACTTTATAAATAATATTAAATTACAATTCCAAAATAATAATAAATTAATTTCAATAAGAACACCTTATTTGAGTATCGAAGAATCAAATAATCTAATTACTAATCTTGATAATATTATTGGGCCTCTAAATTATGAGAGTAAGGATTCAAGATTAATAGGTCCAAAGCTTGGGAAAAGACTACTTACCAATTGTGTTACTTCATTGTTAGTTTCTTTATTTGCAATATCTTTATATATAACTATTAGGTTTGATAAAAAATATGCATTATTTGCATTATTAGCTTTATTTCATGATTTATTAATTGTTTTCGGTATATTCTCTTGGTTGGGAATTATATTATCTGTCGAGGTAAATAGTTTATTTGCGGTGTCCTTGTTAACTATTGCTGGTTATTCTGTAAATGATACTGTTGTTATTTTTGATAGAATTCGTGAGAATTTAAAATCAAAGGAAGAAGGCTATAACGAAACTATTCAATTATCAGTAAACGAATCATTTAGGAGAACAACTTTTACCAGTATTACAACCCTTATCCCTTTATTAAGCATAATTTTGTTTGGATCTTACTCGCTGTTTTGGTTTTCTTTGGCCTTATCATTAGGAATTATTGTTGGAAGTTATTCAAGTATTTTATTGGCTCCATCTTTGTTGCTTAAAGATTAAGCTTTTCCTTATAACTTTATGAAATTGAATTACTATTTAATAATTTTACTTTCTTTAGTTTTAATAGATCTTTCTACTGAGCTAAGAATATTATTTGATCATTTTACTTTTAATTCCCTGTACTTTGCTTTGGCTAAACATCCTTTGGCTTTCTTTATACTTTTCTCCTATCCATATTTATATAAAAAATTAAATAAGTAATTTTTAAATATCATTAATTGATTCTTTAATTAAAACTTGGATTACAACAGCAAGAGGTAGAGATAATATTAACCCTAATGGACCAAAAATGAAGGTAAATCCAAATTGTGATATTAAGGTTAACCCAGGAAGTAGGTTTGCTTTTTTCTTCATTATGGATGGCATTATTATATAGCTTTCAATATTTTGAATGATTACATAGGCTCCTAAAACGGCTAGTGGTTTCCAGAAATTATCTAGTAGTGCAATTGAGATTGGAAATATACCACTAATAACTGGACCTATATTCGGAATGATATTAAGAACCATTGCTATTAAAGCATTTGAGACAACATATTTGACATCTAATATAGACAAAACTATTAATGATAATAAACCTACTGATAATGAGCTTACGACCATAGAAAAGGTCCAGTTTGCTAATGCAATATTGCATTTATCCAGAATATTTCTAAATTTATTACGATAATTTTTTGGTATAAGTAGAAGTATATTTTCCTTATATTGTTTTGGTTCAATAGAAATCATCAAACTGACTACTAATACGAAGATCAGTTTTAAAAGACCTGAGCCCAGATTCCCCGCCAAATTAATTAAGTTCTTAAAACTTTCTTGGATAGCTTTAGCGATAGTTGCAGCATCTGGAATGGCTACTACATTATTAATAAGATTAAATATTTCTATAACATTTTCTGATTCTTCGCCATAAAATAGGCTATTCAATTTATTCAGATTTGTATTAAGTAAAATATTTATTTTAGATAAACCATTTGGAATATCAACTAATATTTCATTGAATTCTTTTACAAATGGAGGTAAAACAAGAATAAAAATTGTAAAGACTATTACCGATATAACTGTTAGTACAAAAAATAAAGATAAGGGTCTGGGAATTTTCAACCCTTTTTGTATTTGATTACATAAATTACATACAATATTTGAAATTACTAAAGAGCAAATTATTAGGAGTAGGAAATCTCTAAGAAGCCAAATTATTATAGATGTGATTATAATAACTGCTAACTTAAAATATAATGTGCTACTCAAATTAGATAGTTTTCTACTTCTTCTCAGAATATCCTAATCCATTTGATTTTGCATAACTATTTGCAAATCTCATAAATCTATCAAAGTCTGAAGTGCTCTTCCAAATATAAACAGCTTCTAAGAATATGGGTTCTCCATCAACAAACTTAACCTTAACTTCTCTGGTTAATATTTCACCTTCAGCATCTATCATACGCATACCTGTGATTTCCCCGTCTGTAATTGAAGATAGTGCCTGAGGTTTCTCGAACTGAAATAATGCTTGGCCACTTGTACCATCTTTACTCCTAGTCAGCCTTATTTCAGGAACTACAGGTTCATCGGTTCCTTCATAAAATTGTATTTTTGCAGTTTTATTTGCTGTCATAAGTTTTCATTAATAATTTTTATTTTAAGAAATATTTTTTACTTTCGTTTGCAAATATTTTATAAAATATTATTTAATAACTCTATGATTTTTTCATCATAATTCTTATCAGTTAAATCTAATAACGTTATATTTTCTTTGCCAACCTTTTCATATTCATAACACCTATCGTAATAATCTAAAACTGATCTACATACTAAATCCCATTTCTCCTCATCTATTGATTCAAGAGCTATTTTTGTTCTTTGAGGACCTAATCTTTTTTTAATCCTTTGTACAGAGTCCTTGAGTTCCTCTTTTTTAAATACACTATAAGTATTAATTAACTCATCTAATCTGTTTGATTCGCTCCTTAATATCTCAATCCTCCTTGATTTTTTCATCTGATTAAAGAATTCATGAGGTATTTTGCATTTACCAATATTCGCACTTTCTGCTTCTACAAAAATATTATTAATAGTTTGAAAGGAATATAATTTTTCTGCTATTTTATTTTCAAATTGTTCGTTTGTAGGTTGTTCTCTCATTCCTAAACCACCAAATGTGCTTCCTCTATGACAAGCAAATCCTTCAAGATCTATAGTTTGATATTTATATTTCTCTAGTAATGACAATAACCTTGTTTTCCCAGAACCTGTTTTCCCACCAATAATTATAATATTCCACTTTTTTGAGAAACAATCTAATATCCATTTCCTGTATGTTTTGTATCCTCCCTTAAGTGTTATTGGATTTAATTTATATTTTTCTAGTAACCAAGAAATACTTTGTGACCGCATTCCTCCTCTAGAGCAATATATTCTGATAAATAATTCATTATTATTGATATCAGGAATAGTTTTATATGAATCAATATTCAAAAATAAATTATCAAGAAGAAATTCCATTTTTTTTTCAAAAAATTTTAATCCCTCTATTACTGCTTTTTTTCTACCCTCTTTTTTATAAATTGTACCAATAATTGATCTCTCATCATTATTAAATAATGGAATGTTAATAGAATTAGGCATATGTCCTTTATAATATTCACTCGGGCTCCTAACATCTATAAGAGGTCCTTTAAAACTTCTAAATTTCTCTAGTTCTTTTCTTTTGAAATACATGGATAGTTTTTATTTTTAGGTTAATTTATTTAAAATGACTAACAAAGAACAAGATAACTATAGTAATGCTACATTAGATTTTATTAAAACATTTGTAGATTCTAATCAAAGAAAAAGAATAAATTTGTTAACTCAAATCGAATCTGAAGTCGAAAATATTTTTAAAATTGGACCTACATTGTTTGAAATCTTTGATAGTGATGGAGATGATTGGGCCGCTGGTTGGTTATTGCAAGTTTTAAAAAAATATAAACCTAATTTCTTTGAAAACACTAAATTCAATAATTGGTTTAATACTTATTCAGATGTTGATATTAATTATGAATATTTGCAATTGATGTTAGTTGAGCAAAAATTTGAAGAGGCAGATAGATTAACAAGTTCTTACCTGCGACAGTTGGCAGGAAAATTAGCTGAAAAACGTGGATATGTTTTCTACAGTGAGGTTAAGAATATGTCTGGAAAAGATCTTAAAACAATTGATAGATTATGGACTATTTATTCTACTGGAAGATTTGGCTTTTCAATTCAAGCAAAGATTTTAAAATCAGTAGGAATAAAGTATGAATTGTTGTGGCCTAAAATAGGCTGGAAAAAAGAGGGTTTATGGACAAGATATCCTAAATCTTTTTGTTGGTCACTGAAGGCTCCTGATGGACATATGCCTTTAATAAATCAGCTAAGAGGGGTTAGACTTATGGATTCAATACTGAGGCATCCTGCTATAGCTGAGAGACATAATAATATACTTTGAAATTGTTGTATTTAATAAGATAAAATTAAGTTAGTTTCAAAATATTATTATGTCCTTATTTCAGGGCAAAAATATTTTAATAAAACTTTTTAAGAGGCCAAAAATAAATTGGTCAAATTATGAATTTGAATCCTCATTACAATTAAATGAATTTGTTGATCAATTATTAGAACCAATAAATAAATCTCAATCAACTTATCTCATCAAACTTGGCTTACATGAAGCTCTTGTTAATGCAGTAAAACATGGAAATAAATTAGATTCCTCAAAAAGTATTAGAGTAAGAAGAATAATCACTCCTAATTGGTGTGTTTGGCAAATTCAAGACCGAGGGAATGGTTTAGAAAAAAATAATAGAAACTACAAATTACCAATAAAAACAAACAGTGTAAATGGCCGTGGTTTATATATTATTAATGAATGTTTTGATGACATTAGATGGAGTAGTAAAGGGAACAGGCTTCAGTTGGCTTTAAAAAGATGATTTTTACTCGGACAAGGCTGATCGACATTAATTTCTTTTAACCATTTAATACTTTCTTCCATATACTCAATAGTTTCTTTATCATTACAAGAAATAATTAATTGGCATAACCCCGCAGAAATAAGTTCTGCAGATCTTTTATATTTATTCCCTTTATCTTTATGCCATTTTGAATGATCAATTTTTAACTTACAATTAAGACTTTGTACAAGCTTAATAGTATCTTTGTCCCAATATGTCATAAAAGTTTTAATTTACTTTACAGCAGACCATACCTTAGTCATGAAAAAGGAATTTGAATTCACATTTTTAAACCCTACTTCTTCAATTTTAGAATTTATATCCTCTTTTATGTAATCACAATAAAAAGGCTCATGAAAAGATTTATAAAAGTTTTCCATTATGGATGTAAAGTCAGGAGAATCGCTTATTTGAATCGAATCAGCTAATACTAATGTTCCTCCAGGTTCAAGAACTCTGAAAAATTCATTTAATACTTTAGCTCTAATTGCTCTTGGTAATTCATGAAATAAATAAACACAGGAAATGCATTGAAAACTATTATTTTCAAATGGTAATTCTTCAGCATTACCTTTTATTAATTCAATTAAATCCCCATCTAAATCTGAAATATATCTGCTTGCCTCTTTTAGGTATGAATCAGATAGATCTATTCCTGTAATTTTTTCTTTAGGGAATGCTACCCTTAATTGTTTTAATGTCCTTCCAGAACCTGTAGCCACATCAAGTATTTTTATAGAACTTTTCTTTCTATTACTAAAATTTACAAGACCTTCTTTTATTGGTTTAATTATTCTCCTCCTCATTGAGTCAGCACTTCCATTAAAAAGTATCTCTACTTGTAAGTCGTAAATACTAGCTGAAAAATCAGATAAATAACCATCTGTTTGATGATGAAAATTCCTCAAGTAATACTGTGGATAATTATCTTTTTCAACAGATTTAGGAAGATCATCAAAATTTTGTTTTCTGCGTCTATCCCATGTATTAGGCATATCTAGCCAAATTTTAGGATATTGAGTTAAATATCTTAACCATGGTTCATCAAACAATAATTTTTTTGGATAAATATTATTTTCAGCGTCATTCCAATCTTCCTCTCTTAAGCTATCCATTGATTTTTGGATTTGTAATAGAAGATCCTTATCTATATCAAAATTATCAAGCTTTGAATCGGGAAGAATAAAATTCATTAACCTTGAACTGATTTGCTTATGGGCAAATCCAGCTATACTTTTACTCTGTTGGAGCGTTTTATATGCAATTTTTGAGATAGATTCCCTAGCCATTTTTAAATATATATATATATATTCCAACAAAAAAAAAATCAATTTGAGAATATTTTGTGATATTTCTCAAATTGACTTATTTTATAGAAAAGATTTTTTAATTATGCATCGTAATACATAAAGAATTCATGTGGATGAGGCCTCTGTCTTAATTGTTGTACCTCTTCGTATTTTATATCGATAAAGTTATCAATAAAATCTTCTGTAAATACTCCACCAGCTAATAGATAATCCTTGTCTGCTTTGAGTGCATTAAGTGAATCATTAAGAGATGAAGGTACTGTATCAATTTTTGCAAGTTCTTCTGCAGGAAGTTCGAATAAATCAACATCTACACCATCACCAGGATCTATTTGATTTTTGATCCCATCAATACCAGCGAGCATCATTACAGAGAAAGCTAAATATGGGTTAGCAAGTGCGTCACCTGATCTAAATTCTAATCTTTTAGCTTTTGGACTTGGACCAGTTAAAGGTATTCTTACTGCAGCCGATCTATTACCCTCAGAATAAACTAGATTTACAGGTGCTTCAAATCCTGGAACCAATCTTTTATAACTATTTGTTGTTGGATTAGTAAACGCTAGGAATGAAGGGGCATGTTTAAGTATTCCTCCGATATACCATCTAGCTGTTTGGGATAAATTTGCATAGGCACTTTCACCAAAGAATAGTGGCTGTCCACTCTTCCATAAACTTTGGTGAACATGCATTCCAGTCCCATTATCGTTAAATACAGGCTTAGGCATAAATGTTGCAGTTTTCCCATATTTTTTAGCTACGTTTCTAACCACGTATTTATACGTCATAACGTTATCAGCAGCTTTTATTAAAGAATCAAATTTCATTCCAAGCTCGTGTTGGCCGGCACCAGCAACTTCATGGTGATGTTTTTCTGTAGGGATACCTAATTCACCCATAAGAAGAAGCATCTCAGATCTGATATCTTGCGCAGTATCATTTGGAGCTACTGGAAAATATCCTTCTTTATATTGTATTTTGTATCCTAAGTTCCCACCTTCTTCTATTCTCCCTGTATTCCATGGTGCTTCAATAGTATCTACACTATAAAAACAACCTCCTTCTTTAGAGTCATATCTAACATCATCAAATAAAAAGAATTCTGGCTCAGGTCCAAAAAATGCAGTATCTGCTATGCCAGTAGAGTCTAAATATTTTAATGCCTTTTGAGCTAAAGCCCTTGGACATCTATCATAAGGCTCACCGCTTCTTGGCTCTTGAATAGAGCAAATCATACTTAATGTTTTATGTTTATAAAAAGGATCGATCCAAGCTGTACTTGAATCAGGCACCATTGACATATCAGATGCATTAATTGCTTTCCAACCTCTTATTGATGACCCATCAAACGCTAAGCCTTCAGTAAAAGAATCCTCTTCTATCATGTCTGATGTAAGTGTTAAATGTTGCCATTTTCCATGAATATCTGTGAATTTTAAATCGATGAGTTCAATTCCTTCGTCTTTAATTTGACTTAAAACATCTTGAGGAGATTTAGACATAATTTTTTAATACCTTATATGAAATTAATAACTTGATGATTCTTGTTATGTATCAACGGTAACTTTTTTTAAGACTAGATGACTTCTTTCAGTGTTTCAAGTCATAAGTTTAATAATTGTTTACCTAAATATTTAAATTGAATGAATTTCTTTAAATAAATCTCGCTTATGTGGCGATATTAGTTTAATTTAAAAGTAATTGAATGTAATGCTTTGACAGAGGCAAAACTTATTTCTGCTTTAAATGAAGAGAATTTATCTCATTTCTCAAAGACTTATGTTCCCTCTAGACTTTTATTAGGTCCTGGTCCTTCAAACGCACATCCAGAAGTTTTAAACGCTCTTTCCCTAAATCCAATCGGTCATTTAGATGAAGCATATATTTCATTAATGTCTGATGTTCAAAAACTTCTACGATATACCTGGCAATGCAATAATCGTCTTACTCTCCCAATGAGTGGTACTGGAAGTGCAGCTATGGAAGCTTCAATAGCGAATTTTATAGAGGAAGGAGAAACAATTCTTATCGCTAAAAAAGGATATTTTGGAGACAGACTTGTTGATATGGCTACTAGATATAAAGCAGAAGTATCTGTTATGGAAAAACCTTGGGGTGAATCTTTTTCTTATGAAGAAATCAAGTATGAAATAGAGACTAAAAAACCAGCTATATTTGCTATTGTTCATGCTGAAACCTCTAGTGGGGTTTTACAACCTCTTGATGGAATTGGTGATGTATGTAGAAAAAATAACTCCTTGTTTTTAGTTGACGCAGTTACTTCCCTTGGCGCTTTAGAACTATTGATAGATGAATGGAAAATAGATTTAGCGTATAGTTGTAGCCAGAAAGGATTAAGTTGCCCGCCTGGATTAAGTCCTTTTACAATGAATGAGAGAGCTGAAGAAAAACTAAGTTCAAGAAAAACAAAAGTCCCTAACTGGTATTTAGATTTATCTCTTTTAAATAAATATTGGGGTTCAGATCGTGTTTACCATCATACCGCCCCTGTAAATATGAATTTTGCTATTAGAGAGGGTTTACGATTAATTGCAAATGAAGGTTTAGAGAATGTTTGGAATAGGCATAATACTAATGCAAGGAAACTGTGGAATGGTTTAGAAAGTTTAGGCATGGAATTACATGTATCAAAGGATTATCGATTGCCAACTCTTACAACAGTTAAGATTCCACCAGCAGTTGATGGAGATGGTTTTAGAAATCATCTTTTAAGAAACTTTGGAATAGAAATAGGAAATGGACTTGGAGAATTGTCAGGTAAGGTATGGCGTATAGGATTAATGGGCTTTAACTCAAGTGAAGAGAATGTCGACAGATTATTAAACCTATTTGATACTGAGTTAAAGAAATATTCTATTTTTGAGTCCTCAACTTTTTAAACCATAATTGTAAAATTTGACTGCATTCTTCTTCTAAGATACCCCCTACAATTTCCATCTTGTGATGAGAACTTTTATGCTTTGATAAGTCAATTGATCCTCCCAATCCACCTCTTTTCTTATCGTAAGCACCAAAAACAACTTTACCCATCCTCGCTTGAATAAGCGCCGATGCACACATGGTACATGGTTCTAAATTTGTGATAGTAATACATTCATTAAACCTCCAATCATTTTTTATTAGAGATGCCTGCCTTAATGCCATTATTTCAGCATGACCTAATGGGTCTTTATTTACACTTCTCCTGTTAACCCCTCTTCCAATACATCTTCCTCTTTCATCTAAAATTATTGAAGAGATTGGCAGCTCAACTTTTCCAATTTCTTCTGATCTTCTTAATATAGAATTCATCCATTTAATGTAATTTAAATTCTTTCTTCCTCTATTTAGATCATTATTACTATTTCCATTTTCAAAAATATTCCTCATTTAACAATATTCAGAATAGACTTATTAATAGATATCTTATCTGATGACTGAAGATTTAATTAATAAAAAAGATATATACTTCCCTTCGTATTTAGGGACTAACGATAACTTCATTACTCTCCTCAATAGAGCAACTCAAATTCTTTGTGACTGGTTCTCTAATTCCGAGAAAGATGGTCCATTAACCTTTGATGAGAATTTCAAGTGCTTTATGCCTGATGAGCTTGGTAATTCTACAGAAGATTTGTTTTCTGAGATTCAATCCCTTTTGAATAATTCATTTAATCCCGTTCATCCGGGTTCTCTAGCTCATCTTGATCCCCCACCTTTGATTTTTTCTATTTTAGGAGATTTAATTGCTGCTGGTTTAAATAATAATCTTCTTGCTTACGAGTTATCTCCAAGTGTTACTTTACTTGAGGAGTCATTATGCAAATGGTTTGCTAAAAAAATAGGCTTTAATGATTCTTCAGGAGGCATAGCAGCTAGCGGAGGTACTTTAAGTAATTTGAATGCACTTATAGCAGCTAGACATAATGCTGGATTAGGTTCAGATCCTAATTCTGTATTACTTGTAAGTGAAGATGCTCATTCTTCCTTCATTAAATGCACAAGAATTATGGGTCTTAATGATACAAATCTAGTAAAGATTAAAACTGACAATAAAGGTTGTATGGATATAGATAATCTAAAAAATTCCTTAGATCAATGTTTAATAAATAATAAAAAAATCTTTGCTATTGTTGCCACATTAGGAACAACTGTAAGAGGAGCAATTGATCCTATTAAGGATATAAGTGATATATGCAAAGAAAGAAATATTTGGCTACATATCGATGGCTCTATTGGTGGGATTTTTGGAGTAACTTCTATTCCAATAGAAGGTTTAAATAATATTAATCAGGCTAATTCCATAACAATAAATCCCCAAAAAATAATTGGCATTACAAAGACTTCCTCTCTGTTATTGGTATCAAACATGCGTACTTTGGAAAAGACCTTTTCGACTGGACTTCCATACATATCATCTAAGGAAAACATTATAAACAGAGGAGAATTAGGTATTCAAGGTTCTAGACCTGCAGAAGTTATAAAACTTTGGCTTGGATTAAGATCTTTAGGTTTAAAAGGAATGGAAGATATATTAAACTCATCAATTAATAGAAAAGACTTTTTTATAAAAAATATTAATAAAAATAAGTTTGAAATATATTCAGGACCTCTACATATTATTTCTTTCTTACCAAAGGGACTTACTACAAAAGACACAAATTTCTGGACTCAAACTAAAGTTAATGAACTAATGAAAAATAATTTTATGCTTTCTAGACCAAAATTTAAAGGTAAATATTATTTAAGAGTTGTCATGGGTAATTACAATACTAATGTATCTCATATTGAAGAACTTTTGAAAATTCTACATGCTTAACAATGAATTTCGGTAGACCAAAAATTATTGCAATAGTAACAGGTTTTATATCTATAGCCATTTGTATTGCTTACTTACTTTTAATAACTATCTTTGATTTTAGAACTTATCTAAATGATCAATTATCAAATTTTACATAGGATATGGAGGCAAAATATTATTTGATTTAAAATATTTTCTTATCTCAATTTTTGAAATAGCTTCTTTTACGAAGTTATTTAAAATGTCCTCTCTCTTACTTATTCTGTAGATTTTATCTACAACTTCTTGAATTCCTCCATCTCCCCAATCTTGCCCATTTTTAAAATATTCAATCAAACTTAGTCCTACTATTTTTATTAACCAGCCTGTTGTAATTGATTGTATCGACTTAGATATTATTATTTTCGTCAAACTTGTAGCTAAAGCAGGAGAAAGAATGGCTAGCCCACCTTTTAGTATTCCTTGTTTAGCCAATGCGCTTAGCAATGATTTCGATAAATCTTTTGCATCTTTTTTAGTAAGCTTTATTTCATATATTTTTGATAATTCCATTATCATTTGAAGGTTAACAGATGTAGTAGTAAGAAAATCAACCGCTGGAAGTGGATTAACTAGAATGACTCCTCCTGTTACCCACATATATTTATTAATCACTTTATTTGACATTAAGTATCTTTGTTCTTGTACGAAATTTTTACTTTTAATACCTAGCTTATTTGAGCGAAAAAGGATATTATCTGCCAATAATTCTTCACCATTATTATCGAGCGTTTCAATTATTTCTTTAAATAAACTTCCTACCTCTGGAACTAAATTTAAGGCATCTGATTTTACATAAGGTGATTGTTGAGGTACTGCAATTGTTTTAACAACTGAAATTTTATTTTTTTTAGCTGAAGTTATAGAAATTATATTTTCTTTGATGAGGTTATTTTCATCCCAAGACCTTAAATCACATTTATTTAGCACTATTATTATTTTTTTTCCTATTTTCAATAATTCTTTAATTAAATAGTTTTCGTATTTATTTATGTCCTGATCTAACACAAAGAGTACTAAGTCAGAATTTGATGCTTGTATAATTGTTGTTTTTTCTCTTTCTTCGCCTAACTTAGATGGTTCGAATAATCCTGGTGTATCAATTATATTAATGTTTCTTTTTAAGATTGGGATACGTATTTTATAGCTATTAATTTCCTTTGTTGTCCCTATTTTCGCTGAAGTTTGTCCGACAATATTTTTTAATAAAGATCTTGCTATTGATGTTTTCCCAGAGGAACCTGCTCCAAAAAGAGTAACTTTATAATCTCCTGTTTTTAATTGTGACTCTAGTTTATTTTTTTGGTAATTTATTAATTCAACTTTTACTTTATCGTTAATTTTTTTATTTATTTTCTCAATCCCTTCCAAACTTATCTTTGCAGCACCATATGTATTCTTGAATGAAAGTGTATTCTTTTTATTTTTGTATATAACTTTATAAACTATTTTCTTAAATAATTTCTTATCAATATTATAAAAGATATACATAGTTATTATTAAAAATAAAAGCGTATAAATATTTACTATTCTTGTTAATATCGAAAATAAAATATATAGAAATAATATAAAGATAAAATATTTTATGTACTTTAATTTAAAGTAATTCATATTATCCTTTGTTTTTAAAAATGCTATAAATTAAGAAAATAAAACCTATATTAATAGATATATCAGCAATATTAAATAACGGGAAATTTATAAAATTTAAATCTATAAAATCAATTACAAAACCTTTTAATATTCTATCCATTCCATTACCAAAAGTCCCACCTAGAATAAAGCTATAAGAATAAAGATCAAATGAGTTTAAATTATTTTTCCTTAATATTAAATAAATAAGTAATATTGAAAAAATAATGCTTATGAAAGATAAAAATATTCTACTGCCACTAAATATATTAAAAGCTGCTCCGTAATTTTTTACAAAGTCTAATCTAAATAAAATAAAATCTTTATTTATCAATATTTTATAATTGTAAAATATTAAATATTTCGTATATTGATCTAGTAGAATAATAAAAATACTTAAAGATAAAAAATATAATTTTGGTTGTATTTTATAAATCATTATTTGCTATGTTTTAACCATTTTATAGGTTCAATAAGTAATAATAGTGGGAAAAGCATTAAAAAATGAAATCCAATTTTACCTACAGAGTATTTCCCTAAATTATATAAAAATATATTAAATTGATTGTAAAATATAACTTGTATAAAGTTGTAAAATATTCCAGTTAAATGCATAGCGCCTATTGCTATAAATCCATTTTTTAAAAAGTTGCCAACATTTATTTTATTACTTGTATTTAAATTATCAATTACTTTGATTAATGGATATACACCTAATAAATAACCAAAATTTGGAGTGAGCAAATATCCTATTGACCCACCTTCATGAAAAACTGGCAATATAAATAACCCTAAAATTATATATATATTAAATGCTCTAAAAACAACTTTTCTATTAAATAAAAGTGTTAGTAAAATAATTGTTGGAATTTGCCATGTGATAGGTATATCAAGGTTAATACTTGATTTGTCAGTAAATGGGAGTGGAATATAAATAGGAATTAGGGTTGATATTATTATTGATTGAAGACATACCAATATCTCAATTAATTTATAAAAATTGAACATGATTATAAATTCTATTTATAAGCTTCTTAAGGCAACAATCGGATCTAATTTAGAAGCTCTTTTTGCGGGTAAAACACCAAAAATCAAACCTATTGATCCTGAAATAATCATTGTGGATAAAGTAGTTGTAATACCTACAGATGCAGGCAGTGGTGTAATCAGAGATAATATGAAAACACCTGATAATCCAGTTGTTGTTCCTATTAATCCTCCAATTGTAGATAAAATCAATGCCTCAATTAAAAATTGAATTAAAATATCCGACTGTTTGGCACCAATTGCCTTTCTAAGACCTATTTCTTCAGTTCTTTCGCTAACAGAAACAAGCATAATATTCATTATTCCTATACCTCCAACTACTAAAGATACTGCACCAATACCTGCTAAGAGAAACGTTAGTCCACTCGTAATATTAGTTACTATGTTTAATGCATCTTCTTGTGATCTAACTGCAAAATCATCATCTCTTATTATTTTATGTCTTTGCCTTAATAAGTTAGTAATTTGAAATTTTGCTGCGCTGGTTGCATTTTTATTTTTTGCTTCAACACTTATGAAGCTTAAACTTACACCATATGTAGGGTCCTTCCCTGTAATCCTATTAACCATAGTAGTCAATGGAATATAAGCATTTTTGTCTTGATTACTTCCGAATACAGCCCCTTTGGGTTTTAAAATTCCAATTATTTCATATGTATGATCCTTAATTCTAATCTTTTCCCCAAGTGATGAAGATTTATCTTTGAAAAATTCGTCTTTAAGATCAGGACCTATTACTACATAACTTCTTGCACTATTAACATCACTTTTTGATAAAAATCTTCCCTTATCTACTTCAAAGCTTCTAACTTCAAGAAATTCAGGAGTAACTCCTGCAATTGATATATTTAGACTTTTAGAATTTGATTGCACTATTTCGTTAGCAGAGATTTGAGGAGCAACTTTTTTAACTGTTGGGACTTGATTACTTATTGCTACTGCATCTTCTAATACTAGGTTTTTAGGAAATGAAATACCTCTTCTTCTTGTGTCATTATTTCCAGGAACAATAAATAATACATTTGCTCCTAAATTACTTAATTGATTTTTTGCTAATGTTTGAGCACCTCTCCCAAGCCCAACAAGTGTAATTACAGAAGCATTTCCTATAATTATTCCTAGCATAGTCAACGAACTTCTTAATTTGTTTGAGACTAATGTTTTGGTCGCCATGCCTAGGGCTTCCTTTATTGAGATATTCCTAGACATATTTATATTTATCTATAGCTTCTTCATCATCTTCAATTTGTCCCATATAAATTACACCTTCGTTAAGCTGTAAAGTTACTAGATCACCATTAATAATTTGATTATTATCAATGTTTTCTACATTACAGATTGTAGAAATCTTCTTATTGTTTTTGTTAAAAAAGGCATAAACATCATCTACATTTTGGTTCGTAACAATACCTGCAATATTTTTGCTCAATGGAACATTTTCCAATAATTCTTTATTAACAAATAAAATTTCGCCAGGGCAAATTAATGACAAATCAAGTTTAGTATTTATTTTTCTTGCTTTACCTGTAACTCCAATTTCACCTATTGAGATCCCTCTTGAAAGTATCTTCCTTACTAAACCAACTTTTATTAAATCTGTAGAGCCACTTATACCAGTTAGTGTACCTGCAGTTTGAACGACTAAATCTCCTTGTTTTAATATTCCCATTTCTTGAGCAATTTGCATAGCTAAACTAAATGTTTTTGCTGTTCTTTCATCATTATTTACTACTATCGGGGTGACTCCCCAAACAAGTTGAAGTCTTCTCGCTACACTCCTTTCAGTTGTAGTTGCCAAAATAGGAGTTGGCGGTCTAAATTTACTTACATTTCGAGCAGTAGAACCTGATTTTGTTAAAGGAATTATTGCTCCTGCATCTAGTTGTCTAGCTATATTACTTACAGCTCCACTAATAGCATTTGGTATCGTGCTAGGTAAGTGGCTCTCAATAGCTTTAAGAGGATAATCCCTCTCAATTCTTCTTGCTATTGTTGCCATCGTTTGTACTGCCTCTACAGGATAATCGCCAACGGCAGTTTCGTTTGAAAGCATTACTGCATCTGTTCCATCCAGTATTGCATTGGCGACATCGCTTACTTCGGCTCTAGTCGGTCTTGGATTAGAAGCCATGGAATCAAGCATTTGAGTCGCGGTAATTATTGGTATACCTAATGAATTAGCTTTTCTTATTAAATCCTTTTGTAAAAGTGGAACTTCTTCAGCAGGCATTTCTACTCCCAAATCCCCTCTTGCAACCATAACTCCATCACATAAAGGTAATACAGCATCAATTTGATCTATTGCTTCAAATTTTTCTATTTTTGCAACTACTGGAGTTGAATGACCATTTTTGTTTATTAAATCTTTAATTTCATTAATATCGGAAGGATTTCTTACGAAACTCAGAGCTATCCAGTCAACTCCCTCAGATAAACCAAATTTTAAATCCTCTTTATCTTTTTCTGTTAATGCTTTTACAGATAATTGAACATCTGGGAAATTTACACCTTTATTATTTGATAAAACACCACCTACAGTAACCAAACATTCTAAAAGATTAGCTTTAGTATCTACTTTTTCAACAATCATTTCAATTTTACCATCATCTAATAGTATTCTTTTCCCTTCACTAACTTCTTGAGAAAGATTCTCGTAAGTTACATTCGCAATAGTATTTGAACATTCAACTTCATTGGAGGTTAGTGTAAATTTATCCCCTTTTTTTACTTTTACTGGACCATCCTTGAATCGTCCTAACCTAATTTTAGGTCCTTGAAGATCTTGCAGAATACCAATATCAATATCTAGCTTTTGTGAAACCTCCCTTATAGTTTTAATTCTCTCAGCGTGATCATTATGATCTCCATGTGAGAAATTTAATCTGAATGTTGTTACTCCTGCTTTAATTAAATTTGTAATTATCTCTTCAGACTGAGTTGCAGGTCCAATAGTTGCTACTATTTTTGTTCTTCTTTTTAAATCAATATTCGACATATATAAATAATATTGCTAGATATAAATAAATTTACCATACCCAAAGTTAGTTGTTTAAGTTATGGATTTTAAAACTTATCAGAAAAAAGCAAGAGAAACAGCACAATACCCAAATTTAGGTTCAAATAATATATATCCTACTCTTGGTTTAGTTGGCGAAGCTGGTGAAGTTGCAGAAAAAGTTAAAAAAGTAATTAGAGATAAAAATGGAATATTTGATAATGAATCAAAAATAGGAATAAAAAAAGAGTTAGGAGATGTTTTATGGTATATATCAAATCTTTGTACAGAATTAAATTTCAATTTGGAAGATGTTGCATTACAAAATCTTGAAAAATTAAAATTAAGAGCTGCTAAGGGTAAGATTAGCGGTTCTGGTGACGATAGATAAATTTAGCTATAACCTAAACTTGCATACTGGAGATTTGTAATTAAGTTTTGAATAACATTTAAAAGTAAAAAAGCTAATAAAGATGAAATATCAAATCCACCTATTGGAGGGATAATACCTCTAAAAATGTTTAAATAAGGATCTGTGATAGACGTTAATGCAGACAAAACACCGTTACTCCAATCAATCCCTGGGAACCATGTAAGTAAAATTCTTATAATTAATATGAAAGAATAAATAGATAAAGTTTGGCCTAATACTGCGAAAATCTCAGATAACATTATTATTTCGTAATTTAGATTATTCTAACATTTACTTATTGTTGCTGCTTATTATTGCGGGTTCCTATTTTTGAGAGATAGTCATTACTCACAGCAAAAGTTTGAAAAAACTTTTCTGATAAAGATAACCAATATGATCTACCATCTTTTTGCCTACGTTTTACAATGAATTTCTTTTCTAATAATTCTTTAATATGATCATAAGCTCCTGAGCCTCTAAGAAGTATAAGATCAGATTGCAAGATCTTTTTTTTGATAGCAATAGTTGCTAATGTCCTTAATTCTGATGTTTTCAACTCTGAAGGAAGTAAGTCCTCTACAAAATCATTAAGACTAGATTTGAGTTCGAGACAAAAACTATTATTTACTTCATTTAATTCAAGTGCTGATTTTTGATCAGAGTATTTATTTTTAAGATCTTTAATTGCATCATTTATTGAATTTATATCAGAATTAGTAATTTCTGAAAGATCTTTTTTTGTTATTGGTCTGCCTTTCAAATAAAGGACAGCTTCAATTCTGGTAACTAGATCTATATCAGATAGTTGCTTATTAATTAGATCAGATTTAATAATTGTTATTACCGAAATCTTTCCTAAGATAACTCATATTTATTCTGGTGCACCAAGGAATAATTTATATGTATCGTTTTTAGTTTCATCCCAGTATTTGTAACCTAAAAATTTTACAAAATTGTTCCATTCCGTAATTTCACTTTTATCGATTAATACTCCAATAACAATTTTTCCTACATCAGCACCGTAATTCCGATAATGAAATACACTTATTGACCAATTAGATTTCATATTATTTAAGAAATTTATTAATGCTCCAGGTTTTTCGGGAAATTCAAATCTATATAACAACTCAACAAAACTTCTATTATTAATTTCTTTGAGATTCTTTGGTAATCGTCCACCTACCATATGTCTTAGATGATTTTTGGATAATTCATCCTCACTTAAATCAATAAATTTGTACTGCGAATTCCTAAATTCATCCAAGAGAATTTTTTTATCAACTATTCCATTAACTTCAACTCCTACAAAGATCTGTGCATTTATAGAGTTGGACATTCTATAGCTAAATTCAGTTAAATTTCTATTTTTAAGCAACTTACAAAAATCTATTAAACTACCAGCACATTCAGGAATTTCAACTGCCATCATAACCTCTTTGCATTCTCCAAGTTCCGCTCTTTCTGCTACAAATCTAAGCCTCTCAAAGTTCATATTTGCACCGCATGCAATAGCAACCATGTTTTTATTTGAATGATTCGAATTTAAAATATCTTTTTTCATTCCAGCAATTGATAATGCACCTGCAGGCTCTAGTATCGATCTAGTGTCTTCAAAAACATCTTTGATTGCAGCACATATTTCATCTGTGTTAACCCTAATCATTTTATCTATATATTTTCTTCCAATATCAAAAGTATTATTACCAACTTTTTTAACGGCTACTCCATCTGCAAACTGTCCTACTGAAGCTAATTCAACAATTTTTGATTCTTCTAAGGATTTTGACATAGCATCTGCGTCTTGAGGCTCTACTCCAATTATTTTTACTTCAGGCCAAACTTTCTTAATGTATAAGGATATTCCTGATATCAATCCGCCACCACCAACAGCAATATAAATAGCATAAGGTTTGTCTTTTAATTGTTGTTCAAGTTCAATAGCTATAGTTCCTTGTCCTGCTATTACTTCAGGATCATCAAAAGGATGAATAAAACATAAATTTCTTTCTTTGCTAATCCTTATTGCCTCTCTATAAGTTTCATCATAATTATCTCCATATAATATAACTTTTGCCTTTAGATTTTTTACTGCATTAATTTTTACTAGAGGCGTTGTAAGGGGCATTAATATGGTTGCTTGGCAATTTAACTTGAGAGCACTTAGTGCTACCCCCTGAGCATGATTTCCAGCACTTGATGTAATTACTCCTTGAGCAAGCTGCGATTTAGTGAGCTTACTCATTTTGTTAAATGCCCCTCTTATTTTGAATGAAAACACATCTTGAAGATCTTCTCTTTTTAAGAAAACTTCATTATTAAGCTTATTACTTAAATTATGTGCTTTTTCTAGTGGTGTTTTTTTTGCTACTTCATAGACTTCAGCCTGAAGTATTTTTTCAAAATAATCATTCATATACATATTTTTAGCATTAATTATTAATCTAATAAAACATTACATGATCGATTTCATAAAAATTACTCATTTTGCACCTCGGCGTTTTAAATTATATGTATAACTATTTTTATGTAATGCTTTTAAGTGAGTTAAGCCATCCGAATGAACTACATGGCTTAACAGTTTCACAATTAGAGGAAATTGCTTGTCAAATTAGAGAAAGACATCTCCAAGTAGTATCTACAAGTGGTGGACACCTTGGCCCTGGATTAGGTGTAGTCGAATTGACATTGGCTTTATATCAAACTCTAGATCTTGATAGCGACAGGGTTGTTTGGGATGTTGGTCATCAAGGTTATCCTCATAAATTAATAACAGGTCGTTTCAGTCAATTTGATTCACTTAGACAACAAAATGGAGTAGCAGGATATCTTAAAAGAAGTGAAAGTAAATTTGACCATTTTGGTGCAGGTCATGCAAGTACATCAATTTCAGCTGCTTTAGGAATGGCAATAGCAAGAGATAGAAAAGGTGAAAATCATAAATGTGTAGCAGTTATAGGAGATGGAGCATTAACTGGTGGAATGGCTTTAGAAGCTATAAATCATGCCGGACATTTACCTAATACTCCATTAGTTGTAGTTTTAAATGATAATGACATGTCAATATCGCCTCCAGTTGGAGCACTTTCTTCTTATTTAAATAAAGTTAGACTTAGTCCTCCATTACAATTTTTATCAGATAGTGTGCAGGAAAGTGTAAAAAATATTCCGTTAATTGGTAAGGATATTCCAGAAGAATTAAAAAATATTAAGGGCAGTGTGAGACGTTTAGCTGTTCCTAAGGTTGGAGCAGTTTTTGAAGAACTCGGATTTACATATATGGGCCCAATTGATGGTCATGATATTGAAAATTTAATTAATACATTTAATGCTGCGCATAGACTTAAAAAACCTGTTCTCGTTCATATTGTTACAACAAAGGGTAAGGGTTATCCTTATGCAGAAGCAGATCAAGTTGGATACCATGCTCAGTCTGCATTTGACCTGACGACAGGTAAATCTATCCCATCAAAAAAACCAAAGCCCGTAAGTTATAGCAAAATATTTGGTCAAACATTATTAAAAATATGTGAACAAGATAGCAAAGTTATTGGTATAACAGCAGCTATGGCTACTGGCACAGGATTAGATATATTGCAAAAGAATATTCCAGAGCAATACGTTGATGTAGGCATAGCTGAGCAGCATGCAGTTACTCTTGCCGCAGGAATGTCGTGCGATGGTCTTAAACCTGTTGTTGCTATTTATAGCACTTTCCTGCAACGTGCTTTTGATCAATTAATTCATGATGTAGGGATACAAAATTTACCTGTATCTTTTGTACTTGATAGAGCTGGAATTGTTGGAGCTGACGGCCCTACTCACCAAGGGCAATACGATATTAGTTATATGAGATCCATACCAAATTTTGTCTTAATGGCCCCAAAAGATGAGTCTGAATTGCAGAGAATGTTAATAACATCAATTAACCATAAGGGACCTACAGCATTAAGAATACCTAGAGGTTCTGGATTAGGTGTTGCTGTAATGGATGAAGGTTGGGAACCATTGAATATAGGTGAGGCTGAAATACTAGAAGAGGGAAATGATATTTTAATTATTGCTTATGGATCAATGGTCGCTTCAGCTATTGAAACAGCAGAGATATTAAAAGGTATGAACATTAATACTTGTATTGTAAATGCAAGATTTGTTAAACCTCTCGATAAAAATCTTATTATTCCTTTGGCAAGTAGGATTCAAAAAGTGGTAACGATGGAAGAAGGAACCTTAATAGGTGGTTTTGGTTCAGCTATCGTTGAATTATTTAACGATAATGAAGTAAATATTCCTGTATATAGAATAGGTATACCTGATGTTTTAGTTGATCATGCATCACCTGATCAGAGTAAAGAAAAATTAGGTCTTATGCCTGATCAGATGGCAGATAAAATAATTCAGAAATTTAAATTAAATAATTAAAAATTTATTTTATAAATTTCTATAAAACACCACGTGATGCTAATCCAAGGATGGCACCTATTCCGAATATGTGACCTAGGCAATTAGCTCCAACAACAGATGCGTGACTTAAACCACCATAGAATGTTGAATTAGGTATTTCAAAACCTTCATTAGGTTTTTGAATATTTGCTCTAGCTATTGCATAAGCAATACCATTACATGTAATCATTATCATGGCGCATTTTGGAGACCAAGAAAATGTTGCTGGATCTGCAGCTGCAAATAATGTAGTAAGCATAAAATTACGTTATTTTTATATATTCTCTAATACTTTTTGCCAAAAAACACAAAATTGTAAAAGGTCTTAAGAGTTGTTTACTTCTAAAGTATTTAACATCTTTATGAATCCAAATAATATTACAAAATCGCTTAAGGTCAAGAAAAACTCAGCCGAACCATGTAGAAAGTCAACTTCTACAAGGGTTTTATTGTAATAAGTTAATGAAAAAATAGACAAAACTATAGTTATTAATACAAATAACACTGTCAAGGAAAAGCCTGTTTTTACTAATATATTGACAGATTTGATCTTGTATAAGTAAAACAAAAAGATTAAATATGGAAAAATTGAAGCAGAAAATAATACTGTATTATCATAATTAGATAATTTTTCTAAAATCCTTAAAAAAAAATCATTCATAAGTCAAAGATTTTTTGTATATAACAATAGTTGCTAGCGCTAATGTTGAGTTACCTATAAAAGTCATGATACCTTGAAGAGTTACTAAACCATACAATGCTTGTTGATTATCATAAATGTGCCAGGTAATTGCACACATTGCACTAATAAAATTAGGAATCATAGCTAAGCTTAACCAAAAAAAAGTTGTATATTTTTCAAAATTACTAATTTTTTTAATTATAAATATTGCATAAATCCATTCAATTACTGATGAGATATGTATTAACCAAGTTCCAAATGATAGTTCGTGCAAAATATTATATTTTTTTCTTTAGTACGTTAAGTACTTCCTTAGCATGATTTATAGGTAAAACACTTATCCATCTATAAGAAATTGTCCCTTCTGGAGAAATCAAAAAAGTATTTCTATCTGAATATGGTGGAATCCACGAACCATATTTATCGCTAATAATTCCTTCAGGATCAGATAATAAAGTGTAGGTTATTGATTTTTCGCTACAGAAACTTTCATGAGAATCTTTTTTATCAGCACTAATACCAATAATTTCGGCATTGTATTTTGAAAAATCTTTTTTTAATTCTGAAAAACCTTTAGCTTCAAGAGTACAACCTGCTGTAAAATCCTTTGGATAAAAATATATAACAAGCCATTTACCTTGAAAATCACTTAATTCCCAAATTTTTTTTGATTTTATGTTTTTATTAAAACCTTCTAACTGAAAGTTTGGAGCCGAATCCCCAACTTCAGGAGCAAAGTCAAAAGCTAATGTTGAATTACAATTAATTAAAAGAAAAAATGATATTAATATACTTACAACTAGAGTTCTCATCAAATTTAGAATTTTTTTAAATCAACTCCATTTGATTTGGCAAATTTATCTAAACCTACTTTTTGTACAGATTTTAGCGCTTTGGTACTAATTTTTATATTCACCCATTTCTTTCCTTCTTCCCACCAAAGTCTTCTTTTTTGAAGATTGACTTGTTGTAATTTTTTTGTTCGAATATGTGAGTGGCTGACGGCCATTCCGTTATTGGCTTTTGCCCCAGTTAGTTCGCAAACCCTTGACATATTTTTTGAGTTAGATCTTTAAAAATTTTAACATACGACTTAAATCGTTGAATTAAGCAATTCTGAAATTAATTCGGCATTATTATTTTGTAAATTAATAATCTGTTCTTGATCTAATCCACCAACGGAAAGTTTAGCCATATCGTAAACTTGATTAGCAATTTTAGATGCCAATGGATTTTCAATAGTATCTTTTTCATCAATAATTATTTTATTGCCTGTAATTTTATTAAGGCCAACAATAAGTGGATGTTCTTTGTTAATTAAGAGCACATGATATTCAGGTAAGCCAGGCATCTTTTGTTCCATGTAAGCACCCATATCGTTAATTCTTCTCATTTGTTCTGGAAGCAAGATCATTGCAGGTGGAGCACCTTTACTTGGAAGTGATTGCACTTTAACTGTTACTTTCTCATTGTTAAGTGCTTTTACAATTGTATCTCTAAGATTTTCTGTATTTGATTTGCCATCCTTATCTACAATTTCTTTAGATTCCGTATCTTCTAGTTCATTGATTTCTGAATCAACTCTTTGGAATTGATAATCTTCGTTTTTACTTTCTAACCAAGGAAGGAATTGTGCATCAATTAAGGGATCTGATTTAATAACTTCTTTGCTATCAGATAAACAGATATTTAATGCGCTTGACTGAGCAATCAAATCTGAACAGTAAATTATTTTTTTAGAATCAGTTATCTTATTACGTTCTTTATAATTTGCGAGAGTTGTAAAATATTTATCATTTGATTTGATAAGTGATTTATTTTCGATATCTTTTTTTAAGTCTTTCTCTGGATTTATGATTGTTTCGAAAATTATGCTGTTATCTACTAAATCAGCAAATTTTTCATCTTCGATAGCGCCAATTTTAATAAAAGCAGAAATGGAATCCCAAATTTCTGCATAAAATTCTGGTGATTTTTTTATCAAATCCTTCAGTTTATTAGCGATTTTTTTTGAAATAAATGATGATATAGATCTTACTTTTCTATCTGTTTGTAATGCGCTTCTACTGACATTTAGGGGGATATCTGTAGAGTCAATTACTCCTCTTAGAGGCAAAAGGTATTTTGGTACTATCTCTTTTATTGAATCGCTTACGAATACTTGATTACAAAATAGTTTAATTTCTCCCTTTTCCCAATCAGCTCTTCCAGACAACTTAGGAAAATACAATATCCCTTGAATGTCATATGGATAATCTGTATTTAGATGAATCCATAACAGTGGATCTCCCTGAAAAGGATAAAGGTATTTATATAACTCAATATAATCTTGATCTTTTAATTCACTAGGTTGTTTTCTCCAAGGAGGATTTTTCTTATTAATTGCCTCACCTTCCAATAAGACATCTATTTGCATAAAATCACAATATTTTTTTATTAATGATTTAATCCTTTCAGGCTCAATAAACTCTTTTTCTTCTTCAAGTAGGTGAAGTATCACATCTGTACCAATTGTTTCTCTTTCCGACTCCTCTAACGTGAAATTTGGTGATCCATCACAAGACCATTTGAAAGCTTTTGATTCTCCAATTGCTGATTTAGTTAATATATCAACTCTATTTGCCACCATGAAACTTGAATAAAAACCAAGTCCAAAATGACCAATAAATTCATCATTATTTTTTTTGTATTTTGTTAGGAATTCTTCTGCGCTCGAGAATGCTACTTGGTTTATGTACTTCTTAATTTCTTCATCATTCATTCCAATTCCATTATCAGAAATTGTTAGGGTATTATTTTCACGGTCAATAGATATTTTTACTTGAGCTTCTTCAGTATTTTCGCAGTCGCCTGCCATAGAGGCCATTCTTCGTTTACTTATTGCGTCAACACCATTACTAACAAGTTCTCTTAAAAAGATTTCATGGTCAGAATATACTGCCTTCTTAATAATTGGGAAAATATTTTCAGTATTAATACGAATTTCGCCTTTTTCCATTTAAAAAAAAATCTAACATTTTAAATCCTATTTCCTAAAAACTAGTTAATCAAGTTTAATTAGGAGTATTGTCCGAACAAAATATGAATTTAAAAACTTAAATAAACTCTTAAAAGGTTTTATTTAACCCATAAAATCTCACTACAATTATTTTCTTTCATTATTAAAGTGGCTTTAGCAAAGTCATCACATGGATTTAAATGTAAGACAGCAATATTTCCTCTTTTCTGTAGTTCTTTTTGCTTATTCATACCTTTTTCTAGCAAATTAGAATCTTTAAACATTAATAAAATTTTTTTCTTATCTGTCTTTTCTTCCTTAATTAAATTTCTTAAAATATCTATTGAAATAGTAAATCCAATTCCATTTAGGATTTTCTCATTAGGACTAAAGAATCTTACAAGTTCATCATATCTTCCACCTTTTGCGATCACGTTTTTATTATTACCACTATCCCCTATAAGTTGAAAAACTATTCCTTCGTATAAATTCAAGTGAGGTTGAAAAGTAGGATCAAGTTGTAATTTAACACCATATTTATTTGATATTTTTGATAATATTTCAAATAAAAAATTTAGGTCATCTAATGTTTTACTACTGCCATATATACTTTTCAATTTTTTTAATATTGCAATTGGTTCACCTCTTGTGAATAATAAATCTTTAAGAATATATTTATCATCTTCCTCAATTCCTAATTTAGATAATTTATCTTGATCAAGGTTAACTAGACTTTTCTTAATTTCTTCAAAATTATTATTTTTATATTTATTCAATATCAAGTCCATAATTTTTGTGGTACTAACTAATAGACTTAAATTACAATCATCCTTCAAATTAATATTATCTATTGCATCAAACAATATATTAATAACTTCAATTTCTGGGTATTTTGTATCATATCCAATTAATTCAATTCCACTATGCAGTTTTTCTTGCAACTTAAATAAATTTTTATTATTTTGTTTTTTATCAAAGACTATTCCATTAGTAAATAATCTTATAGGTCTTTTCTTATTTATTAATCTAGTAGATGACAATTTGACAATAGATGTTGTCATTTCTGGTCTAAGACATAATGAATTATTACTTACTATTCCAACAATTTCATTTTCTTCGATAACACCTCGACCCTTTATCGTCTCTAAAGTGTTTATAAAAGAAGGTGAGACTTCTTCATAACCCCATAGTTTATAAATATTATTTAAATTATTTATAATATTGGAGTTATTCCTTACATCTACTAATTTAATTTCTTTTATATCAGTCATTTTAATATTTAAAGATTTATATTTTAGGTATAAAGATTTTTATTAAATGGAGAAACATTATCTAGTTCATTTTTTAATTCATCCTCAAGGCGGGGTGAGCATGCAAGAATTCTTCCAGAACTTAAATTAAATTCGCCAGATGGATAATTCGAAATAATTCCACCTGCCTCTTTAACAATAATAGCACCGGCAGCTAGGTCCCATACCTCTAACCCCCTTTCCCAGTATCCGTCTACCTTTCCTGCAGCAACAAATGCTAAGTCAACTGCTGCCGCTCCACCTCTTCTAACTCCTCTAGTTTTATGTGTTAAGTAACAAAATTCAGCATAATTATTATTTTCTGTCTCAAACCTGTCATAAGAAAAACCAGTCACTAGTAAACTTTCAGAAAGGTTACGAGGACTCGATACTTTAATTTTAGTATCATTGCAGAACGATCCTATACCTATACATGCTGAATATAGTTCATTTAAATATGGGACTGATATAGCTCCTATAATTGGCTTATTTTTATATACAAGACCAATAGAAGTTCCAAAAAAAGGATACCCATGGGAATAATTTGTTGTACCGTCTAATGGGTCTATGCACCATGTTAAATCAGAAGATTTATTTAATTTCCCAGATTCCTCAGCATTGATAGATATATTGGGTGTTTTTTCTATTAAATATTCTTTTATTTTATTTTCAACTTCCAAATCTACATTGGTTACAAGATCACCTTTCCTACCTTTAGATGATATTTGTTGAATTTTATTGTAATTTATTTTAAGAATTTCATTCCCAATTTGAGCAGAATTTTTGGCTATTTCATACAACTTAGATAAGCTTATATGATTTGTGAGTTCTTCTATTTCGCTTAGTTTAAACATGATAATTAATCTTCCTCAAATTCCCATGGTGGTGCAACTCTTGTATTTCCTCTCCCAAAATATTGTCCAAATTGCAAATCATAAACTTCATCTTCGTAAGTTGTTTCTAACTCCAGATCTGTAGTAGCTTTAGCAACGCAAAGCAGTGCATAACCTTTGTCTTTTAAGGCTTGAGATACCCCCATGGCTTCAGGTTGTTGCAACGTACCAGATATTATTTTAACTGCACAACTTGTACAGCAACCATTTCTACATGAAAAAGGAAGCCTAAACCCTTTCTTTTCAAATTCCTTAAGAATATACTCATCACAATTTACCTGTTCTTTGTATAACTTTCCGGTTTCTTTATTTTTTATCGTGACTGTAAAAGTCTTATTCAAATAACTTTCCTCAAATGTGGGATGATAAAGGGTTAAAATGGATTTCTTGGGAGAGGTGGCCGAGTGGTTGAAGGCGCAGCACTGGAAATGCTGTATAGGGGCAACTTTATCGAGGGTTCGAATCCCTCTCTCTCCGTTTTATATTAGTTGATTTTTGTTGATTACATCAATAATTTTTTTTTGAATAGATATTTAAAATAATATAGTAATCAGTTTGAGAGGTTATAAATAATCTTATTTATTTAAATTAAGTTGAAAATATTTGGTTTTTACTATTATATGTAAATATCTAAGAAAAAAATTAATTAAATTATTAGTAAATTTTGCTTTAATTTAGCGATCTAAAATCATGGGGCAAATAGTTGGAATTGATTTAGGTACTACTAACTCTGTTGTCGGAGTTATAGAAGCCGGTCGTCCAATAGTTATTGCAAATTCTGAAGGTTCTAGAACTACACCTTCAATAGTTGGTTTTACAAAAGACAAAGAAATAGTAATAGGTGACCAAGCAAGAAGACAACTTGTTTTGAATCCAAAGAATACCTTTTATAATTTAAAAAGATTTATTGGTAGCGACTGGGATGAACTTGATGATACAAGTATTTCAGTTCCTTATAATGTCAAGTCAAATAATACTGGAAATGTTAGGGTTCTTAGTCCAAATACAGAAAGAGAGTATGCTCCTGAAGAGTTAGTGAGCTCTTTAATTAGAAAATTAATCAACGATGCCGAAACATATCTAGGTGATACTGTTGACTCTGCAGTAATTACTGTCCCTGCCTACTTTAATGAATCTCAAAGACAAGCCACAAAGGATTCTGCAATTTTAGCTGGTATCAAAGTAGATAGAATCCTAAATGAACCTACTGCAGCTGCTCTAGCTTATGGTTTTGAAAAAAGTTCCTCTAATAATGTTTTGGTTTTTGATTTAGGGGGAGGAACATTCGATGTTTCATTATTAAAAATCTCTAATGGTGTATTTGATGTTAAAGCCACCTGTGGAGATACCCAACTAGGAGGAAACAACTTTGACTCAAAAATAGTAGATTGGCTTGCTGAAAAATTTCTGGCTAAACATGATATAGATCTAAGAAGGGATAGACAAGCTTTGCAGAGATTAACTGAAGCTGCTGAAAAGGCGAAATGTGAATTATCAGGTTTGCTAAAAACAAAAATATCATTACCTTTTATAACCACTAGTAAAGAGGGGCCATTACATATTGAAGAGACCTTAGATAGAAAAATATTTGAATCATTATCCCAAGATCTTTTAGACAGATTATTAGAGCCTGTGCAAATAGCCATAGATGACTCTGGATGGAACGCAGAAGATATAGATGAAGTAGTTCTTGTCGGTGGCAGCACAAGAATTCCAATGGTTCAACAATTAGTCAAGACTCTTGTTCCTAATGATCCTTGTCAATCTGTTAATCCAGATGAAGTCGTTGCAATTGGCGCTGCAATACAATCCGGAATTATTAGTGGTGATTTACAAGATTTACTGCTAAATGACGTTACACCTTTATCTTTAGGTTTAGAGACTATTGGTGGTCTTATGAAGGTACTTATACCTCGTAATACACCAATACCAGTAAGACAATCTGATGTTTTTAGTACATCAGAAGCTAATCAATCTTCAGTTGTAGTTCAAGTAAGGCAAGGTGAAAGGCCATTAGCTTCTGAAAATAAGTCACTTGGTAAATTTAAGTTATCAGGAATACCACCAGCACCTAGAGGAATACCGCAAGTTCAGGTAGCATTTGATATTGATGCTAATGGTCTTTTAGAAGTGAGTGCAACTGATAGAACAACTGGTAGAAAGCAAACAGTAACAATTTCTGGAGGTTCTAATTTAAATGAACAAGAAATCAAATCGATAATTGAAGAAGCTAAATCAAAAGCTAATGAAGATAGAAAGAGGAGATCTGTCATTGATAGAAAAAATAGTGCTTTAACTCTTATTGCTCAAGCTGAGAGAAGGCTTAGGGATGCTTCTTTAGAATTTGGACCTTATGGAGCTGAAAGACAACAACGAGCTGTAGAATTAGCCATTCAAGATGTAGAAGAATTCATAGATGATGATGATCCTCAAGAATTAGAAATTTCAGTAAGTGCTCTCCAAGAAGCATTATTTGGTTTGAACAGAAAATTTGCAACAGAAAGGAAAACTGATAATAATCCATTACAGGGTATTAAAAATACATTTGGATCACTAAAGGATGAACTGTTTTCAGATGACTATTGGGATGATGATCCTTGGGATAATCAAATGAATAGAAATTATAGAAATTCGAGGTATGGTAATTCTAGGGATGATGATCCATGGGACAATGACTATTTCCTCTAAAAAAGACTATTTGTCTATTTTGGGTTTATCCCATGATTATGACGATAATGAACTTAAAAAAGCCTTTAGAAGAGAAGCAAGAAAATGGCATCCAGATTTAAATAAAAATGATCTAAATGCAGAAGAAAGATTTAAATTAATTAACGAAGCATACGAATATCTACGTGATCCAAATAAAAGAAATGATAATTCGGAGGTAAATATTCGGGAAGACTACGAAAATAACAATTTCAAGACAGGTTTTCCTGATTTCCAAGATTATCTTGATTCATTATTTGGATATGAATACAACTCTAAGAATTATGAAGAAAACAATAATGGATCATTTGAGGATGAATCGATAAATATAGATAATGAAGAATTTAATAATTATGAATACCCTACAACATCTCCAGAAGAACCACCTCCAGTTAAACTCCATCAAGATATTGAAACAATTATCGAATTAACTCCTGATGAGGCCTTACGTGGAGCTTCAATTTTAATAGAACTTGAGGATCAAACTGTAGTTGAAGTTGATACACCTCCTTTCGCTGGAGATGGATGGAGATTAAGACTTGAAAATATTGCAAGAGGAGGAAAAGATCATTATTTACAGTTAAAAGTTCAAACCGAGAGTGGTCTAAGAATTGATGGTTTACGAGTTCTTTATAAATTAGAGTTGTTCCCTCATGATGCTCTTCTTGGATGTGCAGTAGAGGTTCCTACCCTTGATGGAAATGTTACCCTTCAAGTACCTCCAAAATCATCTACCGGAAGAATGTTACGTTTGAAGGGTAGGGGTTTAACGTTCGAAGAAAATGTAGGTGATCAATATGTTGAAATCTTGGTAGTTATACCAGCTGATATTAATGATGAAGAAATTGCTTTATATACAAGATTACAAGAATTATCACTTTCTGATTCTTAATCAAATATTATATAAAAAGAAAAATCGAAACTTATGAACGCATTTGTTCTTTTATATAATTCAGGAACAGATAAGGAAGGAATTCATTCAATCGAACTTAAAGGAAGAACTATAGTTCTTATGTTTGAAGACAAGGAAGATGCAACAAGATACTGTGGTCTACTTGAAGCTCAAGATTTCCCTCTACCAACAGTCGAAATGATCGACATAGAAGAAATAAAAAATTTTTGTATTAAATTAGATTATGAATGTAAATTAGTGGAGAAGAATTTTGTTCCTAAAACAGCTGAAGATAGGTTACTAATTTCTCCACCCCAGAAAAATTTAGAAGTTGATGATTGGGGGAGGGACATTAATAATAAGGAAAAAATTGATATAAATACCATTAAGGAAAACCTTGAAAAGTTGCTTTAAGGATTAAAATATTAGTATTAAATAAATTAATAAAAAATGACAAAAGCATTATTTGAAACAGAACTAGGGAACATTAATATTGAATTATTCTCTGATGATGCACCTAATACCGTTAACAACTTCACGAAGTTGATCAGTGATGGTTTTTATGATGGTCTTGCATTTCACAGAGTTATTCCTGGATTTATGGCTCAGGGTGGATGTCCAAATACTCGCGATGGAGCATCAGGTATGCCTGGAACTGGAGGCCCTGGATATAACATTAAATGTGAAATTAATTCAAATAAACATCTAAAAGGTTCAATTTCTATGGCACATGCAGGCAAGGATACTGGTGGTAGTCAGTTTTTCATTGTTTATGAACCACAGCCTCATCTCGATGGAGTTCATACTGTTTTTGGTAAGACAGAAGATATGGATGTCGTGCTTAAGCTTACTAACGGTTCAAAAATTCTAAAGGCAACTCTAAAGTAGTAATTTTAGCCTTCAAAAACTATACTAAATGTCTCTTTATCTAAATTAAATTTTCTTGTAGATGAATATAGAATTTCATTATTAATAGTAAATTTAGTATTGATAAGTTTGATGCTATTTTTGGGATGTAATGCTTGTTCAATATTTCTAGAAACAATAATCCCAATTTTTTTACTATCTTCGTATTTAGATAAAAACTCAATTAATAATTCTATATTCTTTATTTCTTCGTCGGTAATATTAGTATTAGTTCTATTTCGATCGTGTATGATTCTCCATACTAATTTTGGTCGATTCCAAAAAGCCAATAATCTTGGAGTACTTTCCAGTTTAATATTAATGTTTTGATCCTTACAGAATTTATTAACCTTATTTTTTATTGGAACTAGATGAATTGATTTATAGTTTCCGTCAAGAAAAATAGATATAAATGGATCAATATTCCTGAAATTAGAATTATCTACATCAATCATATGGCCAAGCTTTGTTCTCTTAACACTTAAATATTCAGCATTATTATCATTTGGACAAATCATTAATGGAACTCTCTCAATAACTTCAATTCCATAACCTCCTAATCCAGCAATCTTTCTAGGATTATTTGTTAATAATTTTAATTTTTTTATACCTAGATCAGTTAATATCTGTGCTCCTACTCCATAATTTCTTAGATCAGCAGGAAATCCTAATTTTTCATTAGCTTCTACTGTGTCTAATCCACCATCCTGTAAGCTGTAAGCTTTTAATTTATTTATAAGACCAATACCTCTACCTTCTTGTCTCAAGTAAACAACAACGCCCTCTTCTTCCTTTTCTATCCTTGATAAAGCAGCCTCTAACTGTGGTCTACAATCGCAACGTAATGAACCAAAAGCATCGCCAGTTAGGCATTCTGAATGCATTCTTACTAATACAGGTTCGCTTAATTTTTTTGATTTTTGTTTAACTAATGCAACGTGCTCTGAACCATCAAGTTCATTAATGTATCCATATGCTTTGAAATTTCCAAAAATACTTGGAAGAACAGCATCGGATTTTCTAAAAACAAATCTTTCAGTTTGAAATCGATAACTTATTAAATCGGCTATTGATATTAATTTCATCCCCCACTGTTTTGCATACTCTTTAAGTTGTGGAAGTCTTGACATTGAACCATCAGGATTTTGTATTTCACAAATTACTCCAGCTGGATATAGTCCTGACATTGCTGCAATATCTACTGCCGCTTCTGTATGTCCTGCCCTTTTTAAAACTCCCCCTTTTTTAGCTCTTAATGGAAAAATATGTCCTGGCCTCCTTAAATCATCAGGTTTTGTATTTGGATTTATAGCAACTTGTATTGTTTTGGCTCTGTCTTCAGCTGAAATACCAGTCGATACATTATTTTCAGGGCCAGCATCAATTGATATCGTAAAAGCTGTTTGATTCTTGTCTGTGTTTCTATCCACCATTAAGGGTAAATCTAAGGAGTCAAGTTTTTCTCCTTGCATAGCTAGGCATATAAGGCCCCTTCCCTCAGTAGCCATAAAATTAATTTGTTGAGGAGTAGCAAACTGAGCGGCGCAAATTAAATCACCCTCATTTTCTCTTCTTTCATCATCTACCACAATTATGCATTCACCATTTCTTATTGCAGCTAATGCATCGCTTATAGGATCAAATTCAATTTTAAAAGATTCATTTATATCCAAAATTGTTCCATTATTTGATTTGGGACTTGTTTCTTTCATTATTCCTATCAATATAGAAAAATAGTGTGTTAGTTATCCTAAATTCAACACTTTATAATCCTATCTCAAATTCTGCCAATTCAAAGAAATGAATGTTGCAATAGTAGGTGCTACTGGTTACGGCGGTATTCAAGCGGTAAATCTTTTAAAAAATAATAAAAACTACAAAATCTCATTTTTAGGCGGTAATAAAACTTCTGGGTCAAAGTGGAATGATAACTTCCCTTTTATTTATCTTGATACCGATCCTTATATAGAAAAAATATCAGTAGAGAATATCTCAAAGAATTCTGATGTAGCTTTGCTTTGTTTACCTAATGGTATATCTTCTACTTTGACAAGGAAATTATTAGATAGAGGAGTTAAAGTTATTGATTTATCAGCAGATTATAGATATAAGTCGCTAGTTGAATGGGAAAAAGTATATTCAAAAGAAGCTGTTGCTTTTAAAAGGAATGATGATGATTTATGTAAAGAAGCAGTCTACGGTCTTCCTGAAATAAATAAAGAAGCAATTTCAAATGGAAGATTAATTTCATGTCCAGGTTGTTATCCAACATCGGCTCTTATTCCTCTAGTTCCTTATCTTTCGCAAGGAATTATTGAAAATGAAGGTATAGTTATTGATTCTAAAAGCGGAACTTCTGGAGGTGGGAGAGAACCAAACCAAAAGCTACTCTTATCAGAATGTGGAGAAGGACTGTCAGCATATGGATTGATAAACCATAGACATACTTCAGAGATCGAGCAAGTAGCATCATTAATTTCTGGAAATAAAATCGAACTTCTTTTTACTCCTCATTTGGTTCCAATTTCAAGGGGTATGCATTCGACTATATATGGGAGATTAAGAGATCCTGGATTAACATCAGATGATTGCAGAATTCTTTTGGATAATTATTATAGGAATTTTAAGAATATTACAGTCTTACCTGTAGGTACATTCCCATCCACAAAATGGGTAAAAAATACAAACCAAATTTTCCTTTCTGTTAAAGTTGATATTCGAAATGGAAGAATAGTTATTTTATCTGTAATTGACAATTTGTTAAAAGGACAGACTGGGCAGGCAATTCAAAATTTAAATATTATGAGTGGATTTTCAATGGATGATGGCCTTGAGTTAACTAATAACTTTCCATAAAATTACTTCTTATCAAAAAACCAGCATGAGAGATTGATTGAGGTAAAATTTTATGTTCAAGTATTTGTATTTTTTTAGATAGTGTTTCAATATTGTCGTCGTGTTGGATTGATAAAGCAGCTTGCATTATAAGAGAACCGCTATCCACTTCCTCCTCAACAAAATGTACTGAGCAACCAGTTATTTTTGAACCATTTAATATCGAATCCTTTATTGCAGAACCTCCTTTATATGCAGGAAGTAATGATGGGTGAATGTTTATAATTTTATTCTTAAATTTGTTAATAAAGAATGGAGTGACAATTTTCATCCAGCCAGCCATTACTACAAGTTCAACATCATGATTAATTAATGTATTTATAATTTCTAATTCAAATAGTTCTTTATGAGAAAAGTCTTCACTTCTTATTATTTTATGAGGTATTTCAGCTTTTACCGCTCTTTTTATACAACCAGCATCTTCTTTGTTTGTAATTAGAATTTTTATTTCTAGGTCTAATTCTCCTTTTCCTGAGAGATTAATTAACTCCTGAAAGTTTGTTCCCTTCCCAGAAGCAAGTACTCCAATTTTTAATTTTGGTGAAAATCTTCTAAATTTAGATATCTCAGGCGAAATTATGTAATTAAATGATTTATCCAAAATTTTTATTTTATCCAATGATAAATTCATATGAAATAAAAAAAACAATCTACTGTAATTGTTTTTATTCAAAAACATATAAATTTAAAGATATAAATTTAAACAAATTTAAAAGAATTAATTCTATGTACTATTCGTAAAGATATAATTAAATCATAAATAAAGGAAAAATATATAAAATGAATGAAGAATTAAACTCATGGGATAAATTTTGTAATTATCTTTGGTTTGATAAAAAATTAAATATTTGGTTAGATATAAGCAAAATTATTTTTACAAATGACGACATTGTCACTTTAGAAGAGAAATTTACAGATGTTTTGTCATCAATAAAAGAATTAGAAAATGGTGCAATCTCAAATATTGATGAAAATAGACAAGTTGGACATTATTGGCTTAGAAATCCATCAATTTCTCCATCTTCCAATATAGGAGAGGAGATTAGTGCAGATATAAATGAAATCTCTGAATTTGGCAAACAAATTTTAAATGGAAATATTAAGAATAAGAATAATCAGAAATATACTGATGTTCTATGGATAGGAATTGGTGGAAGTGGATTAGGCCCATTACTTATTACAGAGTCACTGCAGAAGTGCTCTAAAGGATTAAATTTTTCTTATATCGATAATGTTGATCCTTTTTTAATTAGCGAAAAGTTAGAAGAGTTAGCTGAAAAATTATCCACAACATTATTTGTAGTAGTAAGCAAATCGGGTGGTACGCCTGAACCTAGAATTGCTATGGAAATTATTAAGAGTCATTGTGAAAACAATTCACTTGAATGGAATTCTAATGCTATAGCTATAACTATGAAAGATAGTAAGTTATTTAATAAAGCCATTTCTGAAAATTGGTTAAAAATATTCAATTTACAAGATTGGGTTGGAGGAAGAACTAGTATTACTAGCTCTGTAGGATTACTTCCATTAGCTCTTATTAATGAAAATATATTTGAATTTATTAGAGGTGCATCATTAATGGATGAGGCCACACGTACTAGTGATTTTAAAAATAATCCCGCAGCATTATTATCATCTGCATGGTATTTAACTGGAGATGGCGTTGGAAAGAGAGATATGGTTGTTTTACCTTATAGAGATAGGTTACAGGTATTTAGTAAATATCTTCAGCAATTAGTAATGGAGTCTTTAGGAAAGAAATTTAATAGGAATGGTGAAGTAGTTAATCAAGGGATATCCGTTTTTGGTAATAAAGGATCTACAGATCAACATGCTTATGTTCAGCAACTGAGAGATGGTATTGATAACTTCTTTTGTATTTTTATTGAATTATTAGATTCTCCATCGACTAATATTTTTGATGGAAAAGAGAATCCTAAAGAATATCTTTCTGGTTTTTTGCAGGGAACTAGATCCGCACTTTCTAGTGAAAACAGACAAAGTATCACTATCACATTAGAAAAATTAAATTGTTTTTCACTAGGTGCCTTAATCGCTTTATTTGAGAGATCTGTATCTTTCTACGCTGAATTAGTAAATATAAATGCCTATGATCAACCTGGAGTTGAAGCCGGAAAGAAAGCAGCTGCAAATATTATTGACTATCAACAAAAAGTAAGTAATTTATTAGAGAAAGGAGGCGAATATTCTATCAATGAAATAACATCATTAATTGATAATTCAGTTAGTGAACCTATATTTTTCATACTTCGTGAAATGTGTTTCGGTAATGAAGATTATTTAGTTAAGGGCGATTGGTCAAATCCAAATTCATTAGTTATTCAAAAAAGAAATTCTTAAACAACAATATTCATAATTTTTCCTTTAACAATAATTATTTTTCTTATTTCCTTATCTTGAGTCCATTTTAATATATTGGGTCTTTTAAGAGTTAATTCCTTAATTTGATCTTCATTCATTTCATTATTAATATTTATTTTGTCTCTAACTTTTCCATTTACTTGTATTACTAGTACATATGAATCTTCTTTTAGTGCTTCGGCATTAAATGAAGGCCAGTGTTCTAAATGAACAGAATTTTTAAATCCTATAAGAAGCCATATTTCTTCAGAAATATGAGGTGCAAATGGAGCCAATAAAATACAAAATGTTTTTAAAGCATCTATTTTTAAATTATTGTTTACGTCATTAATGTTATTTGATAATGAATTATAAAACTTCATTAGTTCTGAAATCGCTGTATTAAATTGGTTATTTGATATGTCATTTGTAATTTCTTTTATAGCAATGTTCATTGACTTTATTAAAGTTTTTTCTTTATTTGGATAGGACTTACTTTTACTATTGATATCTTTTGAACAACTTATATAAAGCTTCCAAATCCTACTTAAAAATCTAAATTGTCCTTCAACATCTGAATCTCCCCATTCCAAATCTTTTTCTGGTGGTGCTTTAAATAATATAAACATTCTTGCTGTATCTGCTCCATATTTTTTAATTACTGATTCAGGATCTATTCCGTTATATTTAGACTTGGACATCTTCTCGAAAAGCACTTCGAGTTTAGAGTTGTCAATTGGATCTGTAGGATTTGATAGGTCATTAATATCTGAAGGAGAAATATATTTACCCGTTTTATTGTTTTTATAGGCTGCGGACTGAACCATTCCTTGAGTTAATAACTTTTTGAATGGTTCATCAATTTCAAATAGTTCATTATCTCGCAATGCTTTAGTGAAAAATCTTGCATATAACAAATGCAAGATTGCGTGCTCTACTCCTCCAACATATTGATCTACAGGCAACCAATTATTAATTTCAATCTTTTCAAATGGCTTAGTTGAACATCTTGACGATGGATATCTTAAAAAATACCAAGATGAACACATAAAAGTGTCCATAGTATCAGTTTCTTTTTTTGCCGCTATTCCACATTTTGGACATGTTGTATTTATCCAATTATAATTATCACCTAAAGCATTAATCTTGTTAGCAGAGATATCTATATCTTTTGGTAATGCAACAGGTAATTCCGATTGGTTTAAAGGAACAGATCCACATTTTTTGCAATTAACGATAGGAATCGGACATCCCCAATATCTTTGTCTAGATATTAACCAATCTCTTAAACGATATTGAATCTTATTTTCGGCCCATCCATTATTTACGCCCTCCTCTGAAATTTTTAATTTAGCAATAGTATTTGCTATACCATTGAAATGATTTGAATTAATAAGATATCCATTTTCCACATAAGCTTCATCAAGCTCTTTAGTTTTTTCACTTTTATCCTTTATTATTACATGTTTAATATCAATATTATTTTTCTTGGCAAATTCAAAATCTCTTAGATCATGAGCAGGCACGCCCATAACAGCACCTGTACCGTATTCATCGAGAACATAACTTGCCACCCAAATAGGAATAGGTTCTGAATTAACTGGATTTATTGCTATTAAACTAGTTTTTATTCCAATTTTTTCAAGTTCATTATTTTTATTATTTTTCAAATATTGTTTAAGATTTTCTATATCTTGTATGGTTTCTTGATCTGAAATATTTTTAATTAATGAATGATTAATAGAAATTGCTAAATAAGTAACTCCAAATAAAGTATCTGGCCTTGTTGTAAATACAGTTATTTTCTTTTCTGGATTGGTATTGATATTGAAATTAATATTTGTACCAATTGACTTTCCAATCCAATTATCTTGCATTATTTTTACTCTTTCTGGCCAGTTATCTAATTTTTCTAAATCCTTCAATAACTCATCCGCATAATTAGTAATCCTTAAAAACCATTGCTTTAATAATTTTTTTTCAACTAGCGCCCCAGATCTCCAAGATTTACCCTCTGAGTCAACTTGTTCATTCGCTAAGACTGTATTATCTATCGGATCCCAATTAACTTCTGATTCCTTTTGATATACAAGACCTGCCTTGTATAACTCTAAAAATAGATATTGTGTCCAAATATAGTAATTTTCATCACAAGTTGCAAATTCTCTATCCCAATCAACTGATAGTCCCAAAAGCTTTAATTGTGACTTCATATGAGAAATATTTTTTTTAGTCCAGACACTTGGACTAATTCCTCTTTCAATCGCTGCATTCTCAGCAGGTAAACCAAAAGCGTCCCAACCCATTGGATGTAAAACAGATTTTCCCTTAAACCTTTGGAAACGAGCTATTAAGTCTGTAATAACATAATTCCTAACATGTCCCATATGAAGATTACCTGAAGGGTAAGGAAACATTGATAAAGCATAAAATTTATCGCTATTCTCAGTTAATTCATCGGTTTTGTATAAATTGTTTTCTGTCCATATTGACTGCCATTTTTTTTCTATTTCAGATGGATTATATAAATTGGTATCTGTCTCATATTGTTTATCGGGAGAAATCACTTATTTTTTATTTGTTAAATTATTATTTTAATATCCATTGTATAAAATAGAAATAGTTTGTTAAAAGGAATAATTTATAATTAAAATTTAAAATATATTATCTACAAATGAAAAATATAAATTTTGAAAAATATCAAGGTAACGGAAATGATTTCGTAGTAATTGATTCTAGAGGAAATGATTTATATAAAAATTACAAGTCAAATAAAATATTTGATATAAAACAAATTTGCAACAGGCAATTTGGTATTGGAGCAGATGGTGTAATTTTTATAGAAGAACCTAATGAAGATAATTATGCAAAAATGATAATCTTTAATTCTGATGGCTCTGAAGCACAAATGTGTGGAAACGGAATTAGGTGTTTAGTTGAGTATCTCCACGTAAATGATTCAATGAATAATAAAAATATAGAATATAAAATTGAGACTAAAGCAGGTTTAAAAATTGCAAAATATATAAATGATGAAATTACAGTAAAAATGGGAGTTCCAATTTTAGAAAGTCAAAATATTCCAACAACAATTGAAAAAAAAATCAATTCAATTCCTTCACACGAATTTATTGAGAAAAATTTCAATAATATGGGTTATGCCGTAGGAATGGGAAATCCTCATTTAATATTCTTTGTAAAAGACATAGAGTCAATTGTTCTTTACAGACTAGGTCCTATATTTGAAAAAAATGAATTATTTCCTGAAAAAACTAATGTACATTTTTGTCAAATCATAAATAGAGATAATATCAAAGTAAAAGTATGGGAAAGAGGTGCAGGACCAACCTTAGCCTGTGGAACAGGTGCCTGTGCTATCCATGTAGCAGCTTATAAATTAGGACTTTGTAATCCACAAACCATAGTAACTTTACCAGGAGGTAATCTTAAAATTGATTGGTCAAAAGACGATTTTGAAGTCATGATGACCGGTAATGCTAAAAAGGTTTTCTCAGGATCAATGTTAGTAAATTAATGGAAAATAATTTTATCTATTTAGATAATGCATCCACAACTCCATTATCTAAGAATGTTTTAAATATAATTAATTCAACTTATAGGAATTATTGGCATAACCCTTCATCTACATATGAGCTAGGGATAAAATGTTCTACATATCTTGAAAAAATTAGATCTAAAATTGCACATATATTTGAAGCAGATCCAGAGGATATAATTTTTACATCTGGTTCTTCGGAATCAACAAATATTGTATTTAATAATATTTATGAGAACTTTAAAAATGGTAGAGTTGTTATTTCGAATGTTGAACATCAAGCAACAACTATTTGTGCTAATAAACTAAGAAAACAAAATTGGGATATTTACGAATGGACGGTAAATAATGATGGAATTTTAAATATTTCTAATATCGATGAAATTTTAACAAATGAGACTAAGATTGTATCAATTATTTGGGGACAAAGTGAAATTGGGACAATACAACCGGTTCAATTTATAGGTTCCAAATGTGAAGAATTAAATATAATGTTTCATTTAGATGGAACTCAAATATTAAGTAATGGAATATTCAGTTGGAAAGATCTTAAATGTGATCTTTTAAGTTTATCTGCTCATAAATTTGGAGGTCCAAAAGGTATCGGTATTCTTTTAACAAAAGAAAAGTCTAGACAAATTTTAAAAAATAAAGACATATCACTTACTCAGGAATTTTCAATTAGACAAGGTACACAAGCTTTGCCATTAATCGCTGGAATGTATGAATCATTAAAGAATATTAAAGGAAAAATAAAGTTATGTGATTACATAACTGAATTTCCTTCTAATAATATTAATAAACTTAAAAATTATTTTTTTAAAAAAATTAAGGACAATAATCATATAAAGATTACGGGTAGTATTAACCATAGACTTCCCAATCATATTTCGTTTCTACTATTAAATAAACTATTTGAGCCTATAAGGGCCTATAAGATTGTTAATTTCATGTCTGAAAATAAAATAGCCATAAGTAGTGGAAGTGCTTGTTCAAGCTCATCTGGGAAACCTAGCTCAACACTTAAAAATATTGGTTTAAAAGATGATGAACTATATTCAAATATTCGTGTTACTTTAGGTTCAATAAACAATAAGTCAGAAATAGATAAATTTTTAGAACTTATTCAAATATGTATTGACAAATTTTAATGGAAACCAATTACAGACTACCTAAAGATTTAAATGAATCTCTTAAGAATATGGAGGATGCAATTATTCCAAGTTTATTAGATTCAAATAAAAGATTTACTATAGAATTAAATTTTGAAGGATTGAAGTTTAACAGAATTGGAATAACTATCTACAAGATATTGTCTAAAAATAATAATGTATTCATAACATTTGCTGATCAAGGTGCTGTGGCTTTGGCTCAAAGAGACTATCCAGATATCAAAGATAAAATCTTTACTTTTAAATCATTTAATGAATCAAATAATATAAATAATATTGATAGTGCAATGATATCGATACTACCTCAGCCATATGATTTCGATTCATTTGAACCAATGTCTGATAATTATCAAGGTAAGCATTATTCATTAAATCCAAAATTTGAAGATGCCAATATTGGTATAGGAAGTGTTATTAGAGAGCGACGTAAAAACTTTGTCATAACATGGAAAAATATTTATTTTCTTCAGCCTTTAAATAAAGCTGCTCTTATGCATATTTATCCAAATAACTGGTTGCTTTTCAAAGAAGAAAATAAAAGATATTTTTTTAAAAAAGAATTTGAATTTAAACCCGACAATGAATCTATTTTTGTAAATTTATAGATTGAATGTGATAAAAAAAATTTATTCATTTTTCTTAATTGTTATTGTATTAGTAACATCTCCTTTCCTAATAAGATATTTACTAACAAATCAGAAAATAACTTTTTTAAATAGTATTTATTTTAATTTCCCGGGAATAATTACTAAAAATAAAATATGTCCTACTTATGATGCTTTATTGAATCAAACGCTTGATGATTCTTTTAGTGTATCAATTATTAATAATAAAGGGGAAATAATAAGTTCCTACAATGAGAATGTTCCAAGGTTGCCAGCATCTAATCAAAAATTATTCTCATCAGCTTATGTTTTAAGTAAATATAAATTAAATAATAATTTAATAACTTCCTTATTTAAAAATAAAAACAATTATTATTTACTCGGTCAGGGTGATCCAGATCTTAATTATGAAAATATAATCGAACTAATTTCAAATGTTAAAGAAAATAAAATTATTAAGTTTAATATTGTAGAAATTAATTCAAAATTATATTGGCCTAATGGTTGGACAAATACTGATAAACTTTACGAATATGGATCTCCAATTACATCTCTTGCAATAGAAAGTAATCACAATAAATATGATGATATTTATGCATTAAAAAATTTTATTAAAAATTATTTAAAAAATAAATTTCCAAATTCAAAAATATATATAGATTTTTTTGATTCAGAAAAAACTTTTTATTTAAAAAATATTAAAGAGATAAATAAAATATATTCAACTCCAATTCTTTCATTATTAACTCTAACAAATTCTGAAAGCCATAATTTTACAGCTGAAACTCTCTTTAAAAATGCCTCAAATACATGGAACGACAATGACTATATAAAATTGAAAAGATGGCTTGAAAATAAAGGCCTCCCAGCAACTAATGCATACTTTGCAGATGCTAGTGGATTGTCTCGAAAAAATAAAATTACAACAAAGTTAGTTGTATTGTTTTTAGATAAAATGAGATATTTTAATGATTTTAATGCTTATCAATCTACACTTTCAATTACGGGAGTAAGAGGAACATTAGCTAAAAGATTTGTAAATAGTGAATTATCTGGAAAGTTTTTTGGCAAAACTGGTACTCTTTCAAATGTCTTTGCATTATCCGGCTTTTTATATAAAAATGAAAAGCCAATAATTATAAGCATTATCCAAAATTCTAATAAAATTGATAAAGAAAAAGCTTTTAAATTATTACGTGATCTTTATTACTTGAAATCTTGTTAATAAATATATTATTTAAAATATTCTTTTAAATCCTTCTCAACAGAGGGGGGTACCATATGATTAATTTCACCACCAAATTTTGCAACTTCTTTTACTAAAGAACTACTAAGAAAACTATAATTTGTATTTGTCGATAAAAATATAGTTTCAATATCATTATTAAGAGATTTATTTGTATGAGCAATCTGAAGTTCATACTCAAAATCACTCATTGCTCTTAATCCTCGAAGAATAAGATTAGCTTTTAGATCATTTGCACAATCAACAGTTAGACCAGAATAAGAAATAATTTCAATATTAGGCAAATGAGAAAGAGAATATTTTATTTGTATTATTCTTCTTTCAAGATTAAATGTTGGTGTTTTAGAAGTATTTTCTAAAACAGCAACTACTAGATTGCCAAATATTTTTTCAGCCCTTTCTATTAAATCAAGATGCCCGTTTGTTAAAGGATCAAATGTACCTGGATAAAGAATTTTCATGAATTTATTATGATCGAATAAGAAATTTAGTTAAAATAAGATTATTAGATAAATCAATTATGACATTAAATCTAGAAGCAAAAAAAATCTTATTAAGAAAAATACCTCACGGATTATTTATTTGTGGCGTTAGAGACGAGGTTAAAAATGAAGTGAATGGATTTACTGCAAGTTGGGTGACTCAAGGTTCCTTCACCCCACCATTAGTTGTAATGGCTGTTAGAGCAGAGGGTTCAAGTCATGAAATAATAAAGTCCACCAATAAGTTCTCATTAAATGTTCTAAAAAGTGATCAAAAGGATCTAGCAGCTGTTTTCTTTAAACCTCAAAAAGCATTAGGAGGTAGATTTGAATCTGTTGAATTTAAATTAGGTGAGCTTGGATTGCCTATTTTAGTTGATAGTGTTGGTGGGGTTGAATGTAATGTTGTTGGAAGTGTTATGCATGGAGATCATACCGTTTTTGTAGGAGAGGTTCAATCTGCTTATCTGAATAATGATGTTGACTCACTAAATTTATCTTCAACTGGCTGGAATTATGGAGGGTAATCATTATAAATGAGTAATTCCTCTATCGAAAAAATAGATAACAAATATAATTTTAAAATTGAATATAAATTAATTAATAATAAGGAATTATTAAAATCAAGATTATCCGAAATTCCAAAGTCATCTGGTTGTTATCTTTTTAAAGATATTGATAATAACTTACTTTATATAGGTAAATCAAAAAAACTACGCAGTAGAGTAAGTAGTTATTTCAATAATTATTCAGATTTAACTCCCCGATTAAGTTTGATGGTTCGTCAAATAACTGAAATAGAAATAATAGTCACAGATAGCGAATATGAAGCATTAAATTTAGAGTCAAATTTAATTAAAACAAACAAACCATACTTTAATATTCTTTTAAAGGATGATAAGAAATATCCATATCTTTGTATAACTTGGAGTGAGAAATATCCTCGAATATTTATTACAAGAAGAAGAAGAAATAGAAATAATTTAGATAGATATTATGGACCTTATGTTGATGTCGGATTATTAAGGAGAACATTGTTTACGATAAAAAAGATATTTCCACTTAGACAAAGACCAAGGCCAGTCTATAAAGATAGAACTTGTTTGAATTATTCAATAGGAAGATGTCCAGGTGTTTGCCAAGAAGTTATATCATCTGACGATTATAAAAAAATAATGCAACAAGTATCTATGATATTTCAGGGAAGAAATGATGACTTAGAAATATTTTTACAAAAAAAAATGCTGCAATTTTCAAATGATTTAGATTATGAGAATGCAGCAAAAATAAGGGACCAAATTTCAGGTTTAAAATTATTAACTGAATCACAAAAAATATCAATACCAGATTCTTCAATTAATAGAGATATCTTTGGAATAGTTTCAGAAAAAAATGTAGCTAGTATACAAATTTTCCAAATGAGATCTGGTAAGCTCATTGGGAGAATTGGCTATAGTCAAAAATTAAATAATGAAGATGAAAATCATATTCTACAAAAGATATTAGAAGAACATTATATGAATGTTGAAGCTGTAGAAATACCATCAGAAATTCTTATTCAATATAACCTTCCAAAACAAGCAACCATAGAGGATTGGTTAACGGAGCTAAGAAAAAAGAAAGTAAAAATATTAATCCCAAAAAGAAATAAAAAACATGAAACTGTAGAAATGGTTTTAAAAAATGCGAAATTAGAATTAGATAGAATATTAAATGGGATACAAGATAATGAATCATCTATTGAGGATCTTGCCCAAATACTTGAATTAAGCGAACAACCTAAAAGAATTGAAGGTTATGATATAAGCCATATTCAAGGTAGTGACCCTGTAGCATCACAAGTCGTTTTTATTGATGGGATTCCTTCTAAACAGCATTATAGGAAATATAAAATTAAAGATCCAAACGTTTTTGTAGGACATAGTGATGATTTTGCTTCGATATATGAAGTAATACATAGAAGGTTTAAAAAATGGTCAAGATTTAAAAAAAGCGGAGGGGATTTTTCAATATTAAATGATAAAACGAATAGTAAATTAGACAATGAACTTTTATCAGATTGGCCTGATTTAATAATGATAGATGGAGGAAAAGGACAGTTGAATGCAGCTATTAAAGCATTAAATGAATTAAATCTTGAGGAAGAAGTAACTATATGTTCATTAGCAAAAAAAAATGAAGAAATATTTATTCCAGGCTTTACTAAGTCTCTTGACACTGATGAAAATCAGAAAGGAGTTCTTCTATTAAGAAGGGTAAGAGATGAAGCACATAGATTTGCATTATCTTTTCATAGAGACAAAAGATCTAAGAGAATGAATAGATCTCAATTGTCCCAAATCAGTGGATTAGGACCATCAAGAATAAGAGAATTGCTTGAGTATTTTAAATCAATAGACGCGATAAGAATAGCTAGTAAAGAGGATTTATCAAAAGTTAAAGGACTTGGAAAAAACTCAGTAAATGATATATATGAATATTTTAACGAGTTATAAATATTAATTAATTTTTGAAAAATAGATTTCTTGATCTTGTTAAATATAACTATATTAAAAATATATATTTTTAAATTAATCTATTAATTTGGCAGCTGAAGCATTTCTCTGGTTTAAATCACTTCACATTATTGGTGTAATCGTTTGGTTTGCGGGACTTTTTTATTTAGTAAGACTTTTTATATATCATGAAGAATCTAAAAATATGGATAATGAATTAAAAATTGCCTTTAATAAACAATACACCTTGATGGAAAAAAGGCTGGCTAATATTATCACAACACCTGGGATGATATTAGCTTTAAGTATGGCTATATGCATGGTTATTATGCAACCAAGTTGGTTAAGTGAGAAGTGGTTGCAAATTAAAATTTCTTTTGTTTTAGGATTAGTAATATATCATTCTTATTGTTACAAAATAATGTATTCATTACAAAATGGTACTTCAACCATTTCAGCAAAAAACCTTAGATTATTAAATGAATTGCCTACTTTATTATTATTTATAATTGTACTTTTAGTAATTTTTAAAAATAATTTTCCAACTAGTATTGCTACATGGAGCGTAGTTGGATTAATTATTTTCATGTTGGCTTCAATACAATTATATGCAAAGATTAGAAAGAAAAATGAGAATTCATTAAGTAATGAATAGGGAAGACTTAGTAAAATTAACTTCCAATATTAATAAAAATAGTTGTCCTAAAAATATTAATTTTCACTGTCATACAAAATTTAGTGATGGAAGTCTAGAACCATATGAACTTTTAGAACAAGCTTATAAAAATAACTTGAAATTTTTATCAATAACCGATCATCATACAATTAAAGCTCATGAATATATAAAAAAAAATAATTTACTCAAAAATTATCCTAAAGATTCTTTTACATTAATTTCGGGAATAGAAATTAATTGTTTGATTCTAGGATGTTTAGTACATGTAATTGGATTGGGAATAGATATAAAAAGTAAATACCTAAATCCCTACATCCTTGGAGAGTCTCCAATAGGTAATGATTTAGATATTAAATCAGTTATTAAAGCAATAAATTTAGCTGATGGTTTATCATTTCTTGCACATCCAGCTAGATACAGGATTCCCTTTTATAAATTAATTCCAGAGGCCAAAATACAAGGTATTGATGGAATAGAGGTTTGGTACGATTATGAACTGAATGAAGTATGGAATCCTAGTTTATTTGTATGTACAGAAATAAATAAATTAGCAGATAAATATTCAATGCTAAAAACATGCGGAACAGATAGTCATGGACTTTCGCTATTAGGTAGATAATTCAGAATTCGTTTTTTTCAATTATTGAATCAGTATTAATAATTATGTTCTTTAAATTTTCAATGACATCTGATGAACAATTATTCCACATTTTTCTATTGACAATTTCAAGAAATCTTTGTGCAATATCTCTTAAAGCCCATGGATTATTCTCTAGAAAGAAATTTCTAAGATCCAGATCACATAACCATGATTTATAAACTTCCTCATAACACCAATCTGAGACTACTTCAGTAGAAGCATCAAAAGCATATAAGTAATCTAGTGTAGCTGAAAATTCAAACGCTCCTTTATAACCATTATCCTTCATTCCATTTATCCATTTAGGGTTAAGTATTCTTGATATAACAACTTTATTAATTTCATCTTGTAATTTTGAAATTTTAGATAATCCAAATTTAGATAAATCACCATGATACATTTCAGGTAATTTACCGCTCAATTTTTTTACTGCTGAAGATAATCCACCCTGAAACTGATAATAATCATCAGAATCTAAAATATCATGTTCTTTATTATCTTGGTTATGAACAACTAATTGAACATTTTTAAGAGCATTTTCTAATGCTTTTTTATCCTCTATAGGTTCAAGATTATCACTGTAAATCCACTTACTCCAATTAAGAAAAGATTCTCCAAAATCATCAATATTATCCCAATTAGAATTTGAAATTAGTTCTTGTAGACCTGCTCCATATGAACCTGGCGCTGACCCAAATATACGATTAATTGAATCACCTTCCCTTGATGCCCCAGCAAGAGGGTTAAATTTATCATCCTCATCAAGATTAGAAACAAGATTTATTGCCTTAGAAGTTAATTTAACTAACTGTGGAAATGCATCTCTAAACATTCCCGAAATCCTTAAAGTAACATCAACCCTTGGTCTTTCGAGAATAGATAAAGGAATGATTTCTAGATCTACTACTCTTCTTGAAGGCCCATCCCAAATAGGCTGTACTCCTAATAAATATAGTATTTGACAAATATCTTCACCACCATTTCTCATTGTGGATGTTGCCCATACTGATATTGCTATATTTTTTAAATCTTCTCCATTATCTTGTTTGTATAAATCAAGTATTTGTAAAGCAGATTGACAACCAACACTCCATGCTGATTCAGTTGGCAGTCCTCTCGAATCAACTGAAAAGAAATTTTTACCAGTGGGTAAAGCTTCAGTTTTACCTCTCGTAGGGGCTCCAGATGGACCACTTTTTACATATTGTCCATTTAATGAATTAATAAATGATGATTTCTCATTATATGAAGAATTAATTATTGGATATAGAATCTCTTTTTTTAATACTAAAAAATAATTATTATGTTTTTTTTCATTAAAGAAATAGTCTATTATTTTCTGATTTTTATATTTTTCGAGATTTTTTATATTGGTATTCTTTTTGTAAAAAAACAAATATATTAAATACTTTGCTTGTTGTTCCAAAAAATCAATAGCCATTCTAAAGTTTAAAATGTTTTTGTTGGAAAAAGTCAATAATATTTTTTTATCCTTTTCACTTAACATTTGATCATATTGATTTGTCCAAGGATTCAAATCTAGTTTTAAATGTTTTGCTATATATTGAATAACACCAATTCGGTTGGCATTTGGTACTCTAGCAATACACAAGAATAAATTTATTTCATTAATGTCATTCTGCCTTTTGCCAAAAATATGCAAACCTGTCCTAATTTGAGATTCTTTAATTTTGCAAAGAAAGGAATCAATTTCTTCTATTTGATTATTTTTATTGTTTAAAGCAATTTCGCTAAAATCTTTTTTAATTAATTCAAAAATGGATTTTTCTATTATTTCAATCCGATTAGAATTTAATAATTTTGCTTCAAAATATTCGTCTAAATAATTTTCTAATATTGAATATTTACCATATAATTCTGACCTATCCAAAGGAGGGGTTAAATGATCAATAATTGTTGCAGCAGTTCTTCTTTTAGCTTGGGATCCTTCTCCAGGATCATTTACGATAAACGGATATATGTTTGGTATTGCTGGACAAATAATATTTGGAAAACATTTATTGCTGAGACCTATAGATTTGCCAGGTAACCATTCAACAGTCCCATGTTTACCAATATGGCAAATAGCATTCGCATTAAAAACTTTTTCAATCCAAAAATATTGTGCTAAATATCTATGGGGAGGTGGAAGATCGGGAGAATGAATATCTCTATCAGTGAAAGCGTCATAACCTCGCTGTGGTTGAATCAATAATGTTATTTTTCCAAATCTAAGACCATTTATTGAGAACCCTTTATTATCTAAATCAATCGCATCAGATGGTTTACCCCAACGATTAAAAATAATATTTTTGGGATCAAGTTCTAAATAATTCCAATATTCTAAATATTCACTAAGTGGTAAGTAATCTAATGGTTTATTATTTTGAGATTCAATATCATTAGTTCTAGTTTTTATAAGCATTGACATTAATTCCGAAGAATCTTGAGGATAATTACAAGATCCAAGGTCATAACCTTCTTCTTTTAACCAATTAAGAATATTTATTATTGAAGATGGTGTATTTAGACCAACGCCATTACCTATTCTTCCGTTCTTTACTGGATAATTACTTATTACTAAACAAATTCTTTTATCAAAATTATTAAGTTTCTGTAGTTTCACATAATTTATTGCAAATTTTGAAATCCATTGAATACCTACTTGATCAGCTTTGTAAGTACTTATTTCACTATATAGTGTATTTTTTTTAGAAATTATTTCTTTAAATGCTGAAGGACAGGTTGTAATTCGTCCATCAAATTCGGGAATAATTATTTGCATTAATAAATCAGATGAATTCATTCCAATAGATGATTTTAGCCACTTTTTTCTTGATCTATTAGAAGAAAGAAGCTGTAAAATTGGAATTTTAAGAGAAGTAAAAATATTTGTTGAATTTTCAATTAAATCGTTATTTTTGATTTGCGATGAAGAAAATGAAGTTGTGGTAATTATTAGTTTAATATCTTCTTTTTTAAAAATGTCTATTAATTTCTTCTGAATAATATGATCTTTTAGTGTTGAAATAAAAAATGTTTTAGGAGATAGTCCGCATTTTCTTAATTGCAAGTTAAGTTTTTCGTTTACTTCAATTTCATTAGCTAAAAAAAGTGATTTATAGGATATTATTCCTATCTTTTCGCCTTTTTCATTTTTCCAATCATGTAAATAGGGATCTGCATAAAAAGTAATATTTAAAAACTCATCAGGAATTAATTTTTCATCTACAACTAAAAAATTTAAACAATTAAGAAACTTTCTATAATTATCCAGTCCTCCAGATCTTAGTAATCTAGAAATATTTAATGCAATATTTTTATCTATACTACTTATTTCACATAAGGAAATTTCCTGATCAATGGTACCTGATAGGATTACTAACTTCCTTTTTTTATTAACTGCTTGCCAATTTAAAAGTTGTTCAATTCCATAGTTCCATGTACCTTTATCTCCAAATATTCTAAGTACGACAACTTTTGCATAATTAATTGTTTTTAATAAATAATTATCTATTTGAGCTGAGGAATTTAAATTAGAAATTTCTAAAGCTCTTATATTATTTTTTAATGAAGCAAATTCTTTTTCTAACAATAAGTTTGATATAAGATTTAAATCAGCCTTGACACTTGTTATAAAAATAAAATCTGCAGCTGGTTGCTCAATTAAATCATCCTTATTCTTTTCATTTCCTGCTATATTTAATATCCTGTGCATTTTTATATATAAATAAGGTTTAGAATACGTACGTTGGATAAAACAAGTTTACCTTAATTAAATAAATTAAATATGCATGAATTTCTTCCATACGCCTGGTTCGAAGGTAAATGTATTCCATTTAAAGAAGCAAAAATATCAATAGCTACTCATGCACTACATTACGGTACTGCTGCATTTGGAGGAATGCGAGCGATACCTAACCCAACAAACAAAGAAGAATTTCTTTTGTTTAGAACTGATAAACATATAAAAAGATTATCTCAAAGTGCAAAATTACTCTTAACTGAAATTTCTGAAGAATATATTTTTAAAGCTTTAGAAGAAGTTATAAAAAGAAACAAGCCAGAAAAACCTATTTATATAAGACCATTTGTATATACAAGCGATTTAGGTATAGCTCCAAGGTTACACAATATTGAAACAGATTTCTTTATTTATTGTATTGAACTAGGAGATTATTTATCCCCAGATGGTGTTTCTTGTAGAATGAGTAGTTGGACAAGACAAGAAGATAGATCTCTCCCCTTAAGAGGAAAAATAAGTGGAGCATATATTACTAGTTCATTAGCAAAAACAGAAGCTAGTTTATCTGGTTTTGATGAAGCCCTGCTATTAAATTCAAGTGGTAAGGTAAGCGAAGCTAGTGGTATGAATTTATTTATTGTAAGGAATGGAGACTTAATCACTCCTGGTGTTGATCAAGATATCCTTGAGGGGATTACTAGAGCTAGTGTAATTGAATTAGCAAAATCATTTGGAATAAATGTAATTGAGAGACCTGTTGATAAAACAGAATTATTAATAGCAGATGAAGTTTTTCTAACTGGTACAGCAGCAAAAATTACACCAGTTAAAAAAATCGAATCAACTGAATTAAATGTTGAAAGACCAATAATGAATAAATTAAAAAGTAAGCTTATAGAAATAACAGAAGGTCGTTCTCAAGACTATGATAATTGGGTAACAAGAATTTCACTAATATAAATTTTTAGCTAAAAATGGAATCTTTCAGAACCTATCTAAATAGAGATGAAAAACCATTAATTATTTTTGACGGAGGTACTGGAACATCTTTTCAGAACTTAAATCTTACTGCAGATGACTTTGGAGGAAAAGAATTAGAGGGATGTAATGAAAACCTTGTTTTATCATCGCCAGAGGTAGTTGAGAACGTTCATAATTCATTTTTAGAAGCAGGTTGTCATGTTATAGAAACTAATACATTTGGAGCCTCATCAATAGTTCTTGATGAATATGATATTGCGGATAAGGCTTATGAGATAAATAAAAATGCGGCATTTATAGCAAAAAAAGCTGCTGACAAATACTCATCAGTTGATAAACCAAGGTTTGTAGCAGGTTCAATTGGGCCAACAACTAAATTACCCACCTTAGGACATATAGATTTTGATGAATTAAAGCAATCATATAAAGAACAAATTTATGGTCTTATAGATGGAGGAGTTGATCTTCTTTTGATTGAAACTTGTCAGGATGTTTTACAAATTAAATCTGCATTATTAGCATCAAAAGAAATTCTCGAAAGTAAAAATATTGATATACCTTTAATGGTATCTATAACAATGGAAACAACAGGTACTATGCTTGTTGGATCTGATATTGCATCTGCATTAACAATATTAGAGCCATTTAATATAGATATCCTTGGACTTAATTGTGCAACTGGTCCAGAGCAAATGAAGGAACATATTAAATATTTGTCTGAAAATTCTCCCTTCGCTATAAGCTGTATTCCCAATGCAGGTCTTCCTGAAAACATTGGTGGTGTAGCTCACTATAGATTAAAGCCAATAGAATTAAAGATGCAGTTAATGAATTTTATATATGACTTTAATGTTCAATTAATAGGTGGATGTTGTGGGACAACACCTGAACATACAAAATACCTCTCTTCAATAATAGATGAAATTATTGATAATGAAAGGACTAACAACAATGGCAAGAAAAATTCAAGTGGTTTTATTCCATCTGCCTCATCAATATATAACTCTGTGCCATACAAACAAGACAATTCAATTTTGATAGTAGGAGAAAGATTAAATGCAAGTGGATCGAAAAAGGTAAGGGAGTTATTAAATAACGACGATTGGGATGGCTTAGTTGCAATTGCCAAGCAGCAACAAAAAGAAAATGCTCACGTTCTTGATGTAAATGTCGATTATGTAGGAAGAGACGGAGTGAAAGATATGAAAGAAATAACATCAAGACTAGTTACCAATATAAATTTACCATTAATGATTGACTCTACAGATGCTGACAAAATGGAAAGTGGATTAAAGTCAGCTGGTGGTAAATGTATTATAAATTCAACCAATTACGAAGATGGCAATGAAAGGTTTGATCAAGTTCTAAATTTAGCCTTAGGGTATGGTTCAGGTCTTGTCGTTGGAACAATTGATGAAGATGGAATGGCAAGGAATTCAGAAAAAAAATATAAGATTGTCAAACGAGCGATTAATAGAACAAGAGAATGTGGTTTGTCAGATTATGAGCTATTTTTTGATCCATTAGCTCTGCCAATATCTACAGGGATAGAAGAAGATAGATTAAACGCTAAAGAAACTATTAGTGCTATTTTAAAAATTCGTGAAAATTTCCCAGATATTCATATCATACTTGGGATATCAAACATTAGTTTTGGTCTTTCACCATTATCAAGAATTAATCTAAATTCAATATTTTTAGATGAATGCATTAAAGCAGGATTAGATTCTGCTATCATCGCACCAAATAAAATTTTGCCATTATCAAAAATTACTGAAGAAACTAAAAAGCTTTGCTTAGATTTGATTTATGATAAAAGAGAATTTGAAGATGATATTTGTATTTATGATCCATTAGTTGAATTAACAAAGGCTTTTCAAGATTTATCCATTCAAGATTTCAAAAAAGCATCTTCAGATAATAAAAACCAAACTCTTGAAGAAAGTCTGAAAAATCATATTATTGATGGAGAAAAAATAGGATTAGAGGATCAATTAAATAAAGCGTTAAAAAAATATAAACCTCTTGAAATAATTAATACCTTTTTATTAGATGGGATGAAAGTTGTAGGAGATTTATTTGGCTCAGGTCAAATGCAATTGCCATTTGTACTCCAATCCGCTGAAACAATGAAATTTGCTGTTTCAATTTTAGAACCATATATGGAAACTGTAGATGAAAAAATATCAAATGGAAAACTCTTAATTGCAACTGTCAAAGGCGATGTACATGATATTGGAAAAAATTTGGTAGATATAATACTTACAAATAATGGTTATGACGTAATAAATCTAGGAATAAAGCAAGATGTTTCAGCAATTATAGATGCACAAAAAAAGCACAATGCAGATTGCATCGCTATGAGCGGATTACTTGTTAAATCAACTGCTTTTATGAAAGATAATTTAGAGGCTTTTAACAATGAAAATATTAGTGTACCAGTAATATTAGGAGGTGCAGCCTTAACCCCAAAATTTGTAAATGAGGACTGCAGCAAAATATATAAAGGGAAAATATTGTACGGAAAAGATGCGTTCACTGATCTTAAATTCATGAATGAATATATGGATAATAAGAAAAAGGGTAATTGGTCAAATACAGAGGGTTTCATTAACAATGAGGGTATAAATATTAATTTAGCCTCATCAAAATCCAACTCTCAAGCTGTTAAACAATCAATATCCATACAAACCGAGACTTCCAAATTAAATTTAAAAGAAAATTTTATAAGATCTAAATTTATAAATGAAGAAGATCCAATTCAAGCCCCTTTCTTGGGAACGAAAGTCTTGAACGATGTTGATATAGATTTAAATAAGTTAATATTTTATTTAGATACAAAAGCTCTATTTAGCGGACAATGGCAAATAAAAAAAGGAAAAAACCAAAGCGTAGATGAATACAATAACTATTTGGATTCATATGCTAAACCATTATTAAATAAATGGTTAGAGATAATTATAGAGAAAAAACTTATATCACCCAAAGCAGTTTATGGATATTTCAGATGCGGGAGAAAAGATAATAGTATTTTCTTATTTGATGAAAAATCATTAAATAAAATTTCCCAATTTAATTTTCCACGACAAAAATCTGGGAATAATTTATGCATAGCTGATTTTTATTGCGATTTGAAAAATGATAAACCGATAGATATATTTCCTATGCAGGCAGTAACCATGGGCGATATTGCTAGTGAATATTCTCAAAAATTATTTAAAGAAGATAAATATAGCGATTATTTGTTATTCCATGGACTTACAGTGCAATTAGCAGAAGCTCTAGCTGAGTATGTCCATGCATTAATTCGTATTGAATGTGGATTTAGGTCTGAAGAACCAGACAAAAATAGAGAAATACTAGCTCAAAAATATAGAGGAGCTAGATATTCTTTTGGTTATCCTGCATGTCCAAAAGTATCTGATTCAAACATACAATTATCATTGTTGGATGCAAAAAGAATAAACTTGACCATGGATGAATCTGAACAACTTCATCCAGAACAAAGTACTACAGCTATCATTTCACTACACTCAAAAGCTAAATATTTCAGCGCTTAAGCTAAATCTTTAGTTGTTTTCTAAATATTCAATAATTTCTTCCTGTAGTTCTTCCTTCGTTTCATTATCACCCAGATCAAGTCCCTCACCCGCGGCATCTTGTGTTAACTCAAGATAATATGAAGCACCATCACTAGATAAAAATTCTAATGCGGAAGTTTCATCACTATCTTTAAAAGCCTCATAAAGAGCTTTAAATGCAATGTTTTCAGTAAAGTCCCAATCCATAATGAAAAAAACCTTATTAGAATTATTACCTCCTTACCCCCCATACTCGTCAACCTTTTTTAAAGAAATGTTGGTGTTTTATTATTATTAAAAAACTATGACCATAAATAATCAAAATCAGTTAAATGTCCTTGGGGAGAAAATTGAGATTTGTAGTTGCGCACCTATGACAGGGTGGTTCAGGGATGGATTTTGCAACTATGACAAAAATGATGGAGGGAATCATTCCATATGTTGTGTAATGGATGATAATTTCCTGAAATATAGTAAATCACAAGGTAATGATTTAATAACTCCCATGCCTATTTATTCCTTCCCAGGACTAAAAGATGGTGATCATTGGTGTATTTGTCTTGATAGGTGGAAGCAAGCATTATTAGACGGTCTTGCACCAAAAGTCATATTAGAATCAACGAATATTGTAGTCTTAGAATCAGTACCTCTGGAAAAATTGAAAGAATATCAATTTAATAAAAAATAATTACAATTTTATTTTTTTTTTTAAAATGATAATGATAAATTTTTTTAAATGAGTTTAGAAATATATTGGAAAAAAGCACTAGAACAAACTAGATTATCAATTGATGATGAATCATTATATCCTCTCAAAACCGATATAATTACAAGAGATTTATATGAAAAAGACGACTTCATAATTAGGAAACTCGATACTTCAAAATTTAATAAAAAAAAAATTTATGGTCCTAAGCAAAATCCATTTTGTCCTTGGGAAACGATACTAGAAATTGATAAAATTGGTGATAATCATCAACTAATATTAAATAAGTACCCTGTACAAAAAGGTCATATTTTACTTATTACAAATGAATGGAAACCTCAAAATGGATGGTTAGATATTAAAGATTGGAGAGCGATCCAACAAGTTAATAAAGATACTAGTGGATTATGGTTTTTCAATAGTTCTCCAATTGCGGGAGCAAGTCAACCTCACAGGCATTTTCAACTTCTGCGTAGATCTAAAGGTGAGATATCATGCCCTAGAGAAAAGTGGTTTTTAGAGATGAACTCATATCAAGATCTAGATAGTAAGCTTAAAAAAAATATTATTGTATCCAAATTTAATTTTTTAGAAAATCCATCATGTCTTTTTGAATTTTACTTAGAATTATGCAAGAAATTAGGACTTGGGGACCCTATTAGTGATAAGAAACCGATATATCCTTACAATATTTTAATAACTAATAAATGGATCGCTATTATAAAAAGAAAAAATGATCATATTCATGGTTTCAGTATTAACGGTTTAGGATTCGCAGGATATCTATTAGTAACTGAAAGTTCAAATATAAATTATTTAAAGAAATTTGGCCCTGAAAAACTTCTAGAAAGTTTTGTTTGAATACTAGTTAGTTACTTCAACTTCATTATCCCTGCTTATTTGGCTTTCTAGAACTTCTATAGATGCTGTTACAGAGGCAATTTTACGTTCAAGTGAATCCTTAATATAATTGAGCATTTCTAATTTCTTATGTTGATAAAAACTCTTTTTTTCTTTAGATGACTTGAAATAACAATTAAACATTTTTTTTGTATTTATTATAAAAAGATACTTAATTGACTTGTGACATAAAAATAAATTGGTTTTAATTTAAAAACAATATTCCGTATGGACTTTCAATTTTTTTTGAATAAAATTAAATAAATTCCATACTATTCAAGAAAATATTATTGAATATTCCTGACAACTCAAATACAAAAAGAATTTCAATTGATTTACCTGAGGAACTAATTTCCAGGTTTGATCAATTACGAAAAGAGTGGGGATTTAGAGCAAGAGGACCTGTAATAGAAAAGATACTTAAAGAACTTCTTCAAGAAGATGATTTATTACCTAAGAACCAACAGCAAGAAATAGACTTTAACGAGAATAATAATAATAAAAATTTAAATATTGATGAAGATACTGCATTGGTATTAATTAAATCAGACGTAAAAAAAGAAGTTAATGAGATATCTTTGAATAAAAGATTTACAAATAACAATCAATATAAAGAAAAAGCCAACTCAAACATAAGCCTTCCCAATTTTGTTAAAAAAAAAGTAAAGAATCTAAGAAGAAGTATTAATAGTGAAAAATTAAAGGAGAATATTAATGATATTCAAATTAATACAATTAAAGAAACTGAATTAATAAAATGTCGAATTGAGTTAATTAGTCATTGGAAAACCTTATATGGATCAGTTCCTAATGATCATGTAGTAAAAGCATCGATGGATTGGTTTGAAAGGGATATATGGCCAAATCTTGATGGAACTGAAAATCTACCCTTTACGTGGAGTGCAGCCAATAAATTAATGTCAGAATTATGCCCATTTTGGATAAAGAAAAATCCTTCCCTTGAAATTGTTTTATTAATGATTGGCGTTTTAGAAGACCCTTTTGCTACATCAGATCTGATAAATAGAATACCAACACTTATGAGAAGGTTTATCAGTAGATTTAAGCGAAATAATAGATCAAATTCATTTGAAACTTTGGACTCAACAATGACAGTACATGGGGCACTTAAATTATTGAAATTATCAACATCCGCAGGATCCGCTCATACGTTCCGCAAAATTAGGGAGGCCTATAAATCAATAGCATTAGAGAAGCATCCAGATGCTGGAGGATCAACAGATCAAATGAGAAAATTAAATGAAGCGTATCAATTGCTAAAAAATCTTTATAGAAATTAGTATACTAATTCTCAAATAAGACTATTTATAAGTCTAATTAATAGTCTCATATAAGATATATGTTAAATTTAGAATTTCTAATTTTCGTCAATTATTTATTCAAATTAATGGAAACAATAATTATGTATAAATGAAATTAAAATAAAATTTACTTTTAAAAATAAAATTTTTTGTATAGTACTTCTTATATGAGACTTATTATAAGTCTAATAGATAGTCTCAAATTAGATATGTAAGATATAATAATTAATCAATTTATACGAAAACCCCCCAACTGTTTATTGCATAGGAAAAATTGAACAATAAATCAATAAACTATGTCCTTTCAATGTCCAAGATATTAATAAGGACTAGAAAGTCTTACTATAAGGTCCTTTTGTGTCTTGCCGTACTGTCTTAAAGACAGTACTAATTAGACTGAAGCTTTTGAATCGCAGTTTGCTTGTCAATACTAGGAACATCGCTTAATCCGTTTGCATCAAACCAAGGAGCATTAGCCCAATCAAACCCTTCCCCGAAAGTATTATCTGGAGAAGTTATATACCAATGACATGAAGCGTCAGGTACATCAACAGAGCATTTTGACCAATCGTCTGACCACTGAGGGACTTGTACCCAAAGCACTGAAGAAAGCAATAAAGATAGAAAACTGATCATGTACTTTATAATACAACATTAATCAGTTTTATATGATTATTACTTGTCTTATACTAGAATTAATATTAGACTAGTTTTTAGTCTAATATAAGACTTTTGGGAAGCTAATTTCTCAATTTAGTCTGAAAACTTTTTTCAATATTAGAAATGATGCTTGAGTGTATTGTTTTGATATCTGAGTCCAGTAATGTTTTATCTTGAGCTCTATAAGATAATCTAAATGTATAGCTTATATAATCCTCCCCAAGTTTAATATCTTCAAAAATATCTATTAAATAAACATCCTCTAAAAGATTTTTTCCTGTTTTTTTTATTAGTGAAGTTATATCGCTAATTAAGAATTTCTTACTGAAAACAAAATTTATATCCCTTTCTATTTTCGGAACAATTGGGTATTGCTTAAATATTGGAATCCATTTATTTTTTCTTGTACTAGCACCCAAAAGGTTATCTACATTTATGCTAAATAAATAAACGATTTTTAATGATTTCTTTTCTAGTATTAATTTGGGATGTATTTCGCCAAAATAACCTGCATCTTTTCCTTCAATAATCAATTTTGCTGTTCTGCCTGGATGTAGAAAATCAATTGAATCAGTAGGTTTATCATCAATTTTTATATTCAAAGATGATAAGGCTTCCTTTAACTTTCCTCTAGCCTGATAATAATTAAGATCATTATCCTTGTTAGAATTTACCCACTTTTCAAATCTTTTATTGCCAAAAATTGCACCATTCAGTACTTCTTTTTGAATGAACTCAGTATTCTTATGAAAAACATTTCCAATTTCAAATATATAACAACTGTTTTGTCCAGCTTTTATATTACGGTTTACTATTTCCAAATGTTCTTTCCAAATATTATCTCTTAGGCAGCTAGTTTCTAATAACAAAGGATTAGATATCTTTATAAGTGTTTCTTTATCTTCTGGAACAAGAGAGTAGCTAAGAACCTCGTTAAAACCATTTTCTGTAAATCCATTTTTTACCTTTCTCAATGCCAACTGCTCTGATGACAATTTCCCAGGTTTAATTGGATTAGGAAGGTTCAAGTCGAATCTGTCATACCCTATTAATCTCGCAATTTCTTCAATTAAATCTATTTCTCTTATTAAATCTTGTGATCTATTTGGAATTACTGCTACATCCCAACCATATTCTTTACTTTTTAAAGAACAACCTATGAGTGTTAATTTATCAACTATTTCAGTATCAGATATATTTCTTTTTTCAAATTGATCGTTAATGATTAATGGACCAAGAATTTTATGTATTCGACTTCTCCGTAATTTAATAAAAATATCCTCATTATTTTTTAAATTAGAAGTATTGATGATGGGTAAATTAATAGAAAAATATTCTTCTAAAAGATTCATTGCTCTTGTAACAGCGCTTATTGTGTTTTTTGACGAAATCCCTTTTTCATATCTGCTGCTAGATTCTGTTCTTATGCCAACCGCCTTTGAAGATTTTCTTATGGTAACTGGATTAAAAACAGCTCCCTCAAGGTAAATAGAAGAGGTAGTATTGCTTACAGAAGTCTCTAAACCACCTATCACCCCAGCAATAGCAACAGGTTTATCGGAACAAGTAACTACTGTAATATTTTCATTTAATTCATATTTTTTTCCATCCAAACATACAAGGCTTTCGTTATCCTTGGCTTTTCGTACAGAGAAGTCTTCTGGAGAAACATCCTTGCCAATTAAGTTAGATAATTTTTCCTTGTCAAACGCATGCAAGGGTTGCCCTTGTTCTAAAAGTATATAGTTTGTTAAATCAACTAGAAGATTAATCGACTTTATACCTGATTTTTCTATACGGTCTTTAAGCCATATTGGTGATAATTTATTTCCATTTACTCCATCAATGCAGCTTATTGTATAAATGCAATTAGATGTTATAGCCTCTGGACAAAGTTTAATTCCCTTATTTAAATGAATATTGTATTTATGGTTTAATTCTGGAAAACTTAATTTGGATTCTAAAAGGGCAGAAATTTCTCGGGCTATACCTATAACCGACATTCCGTCAGGTCTATTAGCTGTAATGGCTAAATCATATATAAAATCATTTAATTGAAGTAAGTCAGACACTGGAGTGCCTAATTCATGTTTTAAGGCTAAATCTTCATCAATGATCTCTATCCCTTCGCTAGAGTCTTCTAATCCTAGTTCCTGCAGAGAGCATATCATTCCTTCACTCATGACACCTCTAATTTCACTTCTTTTAATAGTTAAATCAACGGCATTTAATTTGGCGCCGACAGTAGCAACATAAACATAAACATTTGGTTTAATATTTCGCGCACCACAGATAATTTGTAGATTCTTTGAAGTACCAATATCGACTTGGCAAATTGAGAGTTTGTCAGATCCATCGTGTTTTAAAACAGATAAGACCTTACCTAAAACAACACCATTTACATTTTTAGAACAATCTTCTAATGATTCAACCTCAAATCCACCAATAGATAATTTCTCAGAGAGATCTACAGGAGTAGAAGAAATTTCTACTAAATTTTTCAACCAATTTTGAGAAACTTTCATATATATTTTTAATCAATGATGATAAAAGAAATGATTATATCTTCAAAATAGTTTGTTGAAGATGTACAATAGAAAATTATACAATAAAGTATTAATTAAAATGGCTAAAAAAGGGACAAGAGTTGTAGTGACCCTGGAATGTACTGAAGCTAGGACAAGCACAGATCCTAAGAGATCAAATGGTGTCTCAAGATATACTACTGAAAAGAATCGTAGAAATACAACTGAAAGATTAGAACTAAAAAAGTTTAATCCTCATTTAAATAGAATGACAATACACAAAGAAATAAAGTAATCGAATCAAATCATGCCTAATTCAATTTTTAAAAAACAATTATCACCTATCAAACCCGGAGATCCTATTGACTATAAGGATGTAGAACTACTAAAAAAATTCATAACTGAGAGGGGCAAAATCCTACCAAGAAGGATGACTGGTTTAACCTCAAAGCAACAAAGAGATCTTACATTAGCTGTAAAAAGAGCCCGAATTGTAGCTCTCTTACCCTTTGTAAATCCTGAAGGATAATTTCATATTGAATATAGTTAGCTCTATAATTAATTTTTCAAATATTTGAAAGATTTAACTAATTTAAAAACATATATTATTGACTCTGAAAATCCACATGAAGTCGATGATGCTATTTCCTTAGAAATAAAAAATGGAAATACAAAAAAACTATGGATACACATTAGTAATCCATGCAAGTTTTTTTTGCATGACTCTAATGTTGATCTCGATGCAAGATTGAAAAATAGCAGTTTATATTTGACAGATCAATATGTTCCAATGCTACCTAAGAATATTCTTGAAAAGGCAAATCTAGCTCAAAATAAAATTTCAGAAACTATTAGTGGAGCAATAGAATTCAACGACGATGGTTCAATTCATAATTATGAAATAACTGAAGCAAAAATAAAACCAAAATATCAATTAACATATGAAGATGCAAATGAAATATTAGAATTAGAACCTAAAGAAGAAATAGAATTAATTGAGATAAAAAATTTATTAGAAAAAAGTATTTCATTCAGAAAAAAACAAGGAGCAATTATATTTGAAAGTCCTAATAGTAAAATTAAATTATATAAGGATAAAATTATACTAAAAAAACTAGATAAAACAATATCACAATCTATAGTTTCAGAATCAATGATATTAATGGGTTATGTAACAAGTTTATTTATAGATAAATATAATTTAGCAGCTGCTTTTAGGATCCAAAAGTTAAATTGCAAACCACATGAAATACTTAATAGATACAATGATAGTGAAATTAAATATATAATATTAAAACAATATATGGGAAGAAGTTATATAACAACTAAGCCCGGTATCCATGAATCACTAGGCCTTAAAATGTATGTACAATGTACTTCACCATTAAGAAGATATCTTGATTTAATTATACAAAGACAAGTATATAATAAAATCAATGATTACGAACTTCTAAGTATAAAATCAGTCTCTGAAATTATTGATTATTCAAAGAATAGACAATCAGAGAATAATAATATATTTAAAAATGATAAATTTAAGTATTTAAAATTATTTTTTATGAATGAAAAAAAACCTTTTTATAAAATAATATTTGTTAAGTGGATCAATCATAAAAGAAATATTGCTTTGGTTTATTTTCCAGATTATTCACTAGAAATACTTATTACTCTTTTTGTATCAATAGAAATATATAGTAATAAAATATATAAAGTCAAATATATTATAAATGATAGTAATCTTTTAGAATTTATTTATTAATAATATAATAAATATAATAGGTTGTTATTAGTTTAAAAAATATCTGTTAGTATTAATAAAAAAGCTTTATGACTTTTGTCATTACTACACCTTTATACTATGTTAATGACAAACCTCATTTAGGAAGTGTATATACAACAATAATTTGTGACTCGATAGCTAGGTATAAAAGACTTGTAGGTGAAGATGTTATTTTCATTACTGGTGTTGATGAACATGGTTTAAAAATACAAAGAACAGCTAATGAAAAGGGTATTGAACCAAAATCACATTGTGATGAAATCTCAGAAGTATTTAATATTAATTGGAAAAATTGGAATATATCCTTTGATAAATTTATAAGGACAAGCTCAAAAAATCATGAATTTGTTGTTAATGAATTTTATGAAAGAGTAAAATCATCAGATGATATCTATATGGGAGTTCAAAAAGGTTGGTATTGTGTCGGTTGTGAAGAATTTAAAGATAATCCAGAAAACTCATCAACATACAAGTGTCCCATACATCAAAAAAATTTAGAATGGAAAAATGAAGAAAATCTCTTTTTTAGGCTTTCGAAATATCAAAAAGAAATTGAAAAAATAATCAACGAACCTTCTTTTATAGAGCCAATAGAAAGAAAGAATGAAATTATAAATTTTGTTTCTAGAGGTTTAAAGGATTTTTCAATTTCAAGAACAAATGTCTCATGGGGAATTCCTGTCCCTGGTTACGATAACCATACGTTTTATGTATGGTTTGATGCTTTACTTGGATATGTAAGTGCCATTAGTTCTGATACATCAGATAATTCATTGGAAAGATCAATTAATGGAGGATGGCCAGCTGATGTTCATTTAATTGGTAAGGATATACTGAGATTCCATGCTGTATATTGGCCTGCAATGCTCATTTCTGCGAATATGAAAGTCCCTAAAAAAGTTTTCGGGCATGGGTTTCTTACAAGAGAGGGGCAAAAAATGGGTAAAAGCTTGGGAAATGTACTCGACCCTGATTTATTGCTTTCTAAATATGGAAATGATCCTGTGAGGTGGTACCTCATTAAAGATATATCACTAGGTAATGATGGAGATTTTCAACATAAAAGATTTGTTGACATTATCAATAATGACTTAGCCAATACAATTGGTAATTTACTAAATAGAACATCATCTATGTCTAGAAAATGGTTTGGCAATAAAGTGCCAAATAATGAAAATATTATAAATGAAAATAAATTAGAGAATTATGCCAAAATTTCAGTTAAAAACTATATACATAACTTTGATATTTACAAATTAGATCTAGCAGCTAATGAAGTGCTTAGCCTAGCCATAAATACAAATTTGTATTTGAATGATAATCAACCATGGATGTTAATAAAAGAGATTGATAATTTACCTCTTGTTAAAGAAATTATTTACAATGTATTAGAAAGTACCCGAATAATAGGATTATTATTAATACCTATATTACCCGAATTATCAACAAAAATTAACGAGCAACTTGGTTCAATATACAGAAAAGAAATTCCTTGGAAACAACAATTAAAATGGGGATTATTAGTTAGTAACTCAAGCCTTCCTAAACCCTCACCAATAATAAATAAGCTTGAGTATGAATAAGATATATAGATTATTAATTTTCCTTCCTTTTTTTATGCTTGGTTGCGTACCAAATATCATTGAAGAAAATAAAGTAATACAAAAAATAAATACTTTAGATATGAATATTTTCTCTCAATCAGGAGAAAAAATATACTCAATTACCAGCCCAGACTCAAGTTATAATATTACTGAACTAAAATTTAAATTAAAAAAACCCACCATAAATATTTTCAAAGGAGAAGAGACTAAATATATTATTAGTTCAGAAGAATCTACATTATCAGACAATAATAAACTTCTTAAATTGAAAGGGAATGTAAAATTAAAAACTCTTAAGAAAGATGAGGATATATTATATGCCGATACTTTTATTTGGAATATAGAAGAGACTAACTATTTATTAGAGGGAAATATAAGATTTGAAAATCAAAATATCATCTTAAATTCAGGAAAAGCTATTTTAGGTTCTAATAACATAATTGAATTCTTCAATCCAGTAAAATATATAATAAAAGATGAAAATAACGATAATAAATATGAAATAAATTCAGAAAATGCTTACTATAATCTAAATACTGAATCTGTAAGTTTTAAAGCAAAAGATAAAAGAGTTAAATCAATAATATATTTTTAAATATTATTTTTTGAAAAAATATTATTAATTTTTTTCGACCAATTATTTATCCATTTTTCATCAGACTTACTAAAACACTTAGCACTCCAGCCTCCTATCAATATAAAAGCCTGTTTATTAATGGGAACAATTAAGATAGATGGAATATCGGCACAAAAATTAAAAAATTCATCTCTTCCTGGATAAAATTTAGTGTTTGCCAATGATATTAACTTCATATCTTTTATTGATCTCAGACAAGTTTCTCCAGGTTTAAACTCATTACTTGAAGTAATTCCTCTTCTTAATATATTTACTCCATCATTATGGATTAATATTGCTGCTGCTGCAGTAGAAGTTAATATCGCTTCAGATCCCCATGCAAGTTCATCAATAACTTCATCCGGAATGTTTTTTTCGAAGAAAAACTTAGTTTCTCCTTTTAAATCAGCTTTCTCACCAGCTAAAGGCTCGAATTGTTTAAATAAGAAACCAATCAAAATAATAATTATTGAAGCTATTGCAGCTAACACTTGAGCTCTTTCAAGCTCAGGAGTAATTGTTTCTATTGAAAAGAAATTTGCTATCTGAAAAATAAAGAGTATTGTTCCGATTAATATTAAAGATTTTCCATTGAATCCCATATATTAAATATGTTAATTCTATTTAAATTATGCAAATATTATATTGTTTAATACGTTTAATAATACTCAATCATATTGTTTTTAATATATAATTAGTAAAAACATAAAAAATGAACCTAAACATTAATAAGTATCTTTTTTCATTTATCATTACTGGCTTAATATTTATTCTTATTCCTTCAACTACATACGCAAAAGATGTTAGCAATATAAACAGATTTGTTGGTGTTACTCAACAAAAGACAATTATCAATTACGAAAAAAGTCAGCCATCATCTATTGACAACCCGGTAATAGATCCGAATTTTAACACTATGAGATCCAAAGATACTGAGAGTTCAACAGCTACTTATATAGTTATTGCATTATTAATTGCTGCCACGATTATTCCTTTAGCAACATGGTGGTATTTCTCTAAATAATAGAGAATTTATGAATTCCAAGGATTTAAATATTAAAGATTATTTATCTCATATTATTTTTATTACAGGAGGAACAAAGAGTGGTAAAAGTGAATTCGCAGAGCATCTAGCAAAGGAAGTAAAAAAATTATCATATGTTGCCTTATCTGAAAACAATATTGATGATAAAGAATGGCAAGAAAAAATTAATATACATAGAAACAGAAGGCCGAAATATTGGAAGTTAATTGAAACCACAGATCTATTAAATACATTAAGCAAAGAAGATGGTCCATTATTAATAGACTCGATTGGTGGATTTGTTATGGAAAATATTGGAAAAGAACATAATGAATGGTCAACAAAGATGTATTCTCTTATAAATCTTTTAATAAAAAGAAAAAGCATAACATTTATTGTTGGAGAACAAGTAGGTTGGAGTTTGGTCTCTGAATATAAAATTGGTAATACTTATATTGAAAGAATCGGCGAACTTCAAAAGAGAATAACCAAAATATCCAAAGATAATTGGCTGGCAATAAATGGCAGAGCAATCAAAATAGATGATATAAGTTTAGAAATACCTGCTTAAAATTGGAAGTCACTCTATTTGAACCTAGAATCCCTCAAAATACTGGTAATATTGCCAGATCATGTGCTGCATTTAATATACCTTTAAATCTTATAGAGCCCTTAGGTTTTAAACTAGAAGATAAATATTTAAAAAGAGCAGGATTAGACTATTGGCCTCTAGTTACTGTTAATAAGTATGCAAATTTTAAAAAATTTTTAGCTTCAAAACAAACTAAAAGAATAATTTCTTTTAGTAAAAAGAATGGAATATATTTGAAAGACTTTAAATTTCAGGAAGATGATGTTTTGCTATTTGGGAGAGAAGATTCAGGATTGCCAGATTTAATTATTGATAATAGTGACTATTTAATATCAATATTTATGCCAAATTTACAAACTGAAAACAATGATCAGAAAGGTGTTAGGAGTCTAAATCTTTCTGTAGCATGCGGTATTGCTATATATGAGGCTCATAAACAAATAAATTCTCAAAATGGTAATTAAGTACAAGCAATGTCTTACAATATTCCCATGTCTCGGTAGCTCAGCTGGTTAGAGCGGCGGATTCATAGCCCGCAGGTCGCGTGTTCAAGTCACGCTCGAGACATTATCAATACTTTTCGATTAAAGATGTTAGGTGAAATTTCTAACCTACAATAACTAATACACACAAATATGTATAATTCACCCCTTACAGTATTAGATAATAAGAAATCTAAAGTAAAATATCCAGAAGCGAGGGTAATAGTTCTTGATGATAGTTTTAATACTTTTCAACATGTCGCAAATTGTCTTCTGATAATCATCCCAGGTATGAGTGAAAATAGGGCATGGGATCTAACCATTAAAGTAGACAATACAGGTTCAGCAGAAGTATGGAGAGGAAATCTTGAACAGGCAGAGCTATATCATGAGCAACTTGTCAGCAAAGGTTTAACTATGGCTCCAATTGACAAAACATAAAAATAATTAAAATTGACAGAGAATTTTTGGCTTATATATTCGAACAGTTCAAGGATTAATAAATATGCAAAGAATAAGCAAAATAAAGATAAATTTTTTGAGTACATGTATATTGTATTTATATTTTTTTGTTGCTATTTTTTTAAAGCGGGCTAAGGTTCATATCTCCACGAGGATTTAGTCCGCTAAATTTTAAAGATTCTATTAATCTTAGGGTCCCTTATTAAGGAATTGATTAAAAATAGTTTCATAAATATTTATTATTGTTTAATTTCTGTATGACTTTGAAGGGCAATTCATATAAATGATATAAGTGTGACACTAGTTATTCAAAAATATTGTTATTTTGCTTCATAACTTTTTTAAAATACTTAAACTCTATAAATTCATGCATCATTTTGATATCATCAGAAAATTCTTTTTTATTAACTGTATAATCGCTACAATTACCTGGGGATTTATTATTTTTAGATAATTGTTCTTCTCCAAATGAAAAATTGATGTAATTTGATTTATCATTTCTATTGTTAGTAAAAGAGTCGCTTAATACTCCTCTAGACCTTAATGCTTCTTCAACCAATAATCCCGTAACTTTTGACTGACTAAATTCATTAGCTGTGCACAATTTTTCAATAATTTCGTGAACTTCTTCACTTGGCAAAAAGCCAATTCTTTTCCTCTGAGAGGGCATAATTAGACTAAAATTAGTGTCACACTTGCACATTACAAGTGTTGCACTATATTTAAATTAAGTCAACTAATCTTTGTTATGCATATTTTAATATTTCCTGCCGGATTTATTCTTTGGTATTTAGCCTATGAAGCAAAACCTATCATTAATGATGAAGTAACACTTTATTGGGAAGAGAAAAACACAAATAAAAGAAATAAACTTTTAAATATTCTTAACGAAAGCTTTTAAAACTTATTATCAACAAATTTAGACCATTCCTTGTGCTTATAATCTAGATCTGAGATTAATTGTTTTTGATAAGTATATTTGAGTTGATTTTCGTTAAGAGATTTTTTTGTGATAATCATCTCTTTAGAGAAAAAATCCGGATTGTTAGTACTACCAATTTTTTTTTTGATATCCATTAAATTTATTCAAACTATTAGTTTTATATGATTTAACAGCCTTAAGTCTTTATATTTTTATATTTTTTTTATATTTCCTTAATATACATTTTTTGGCATGTTTGTAAAAAATATAAATTTATTAAATAAAAAAGGCTATATTAAGGAAAATATATACCTTACTATGAATCTTAAGGAGAGGGGAATTACTATTGGAGATTTACTAATTATATTAATAATAATCATCACTTCTACAATATTAATTAAATCATTTAACAAGGATAAGAAAACAACACTTAATTATAGTAATCAAGTGAGAGTATCTTATAAGAAACCTTATTATCAAAAATTCATTTGAACAAATTATATATAAATTTTTGAAAACTCTTAATTAAATTATTTAACTATTTTTTATCTCTTATTTAAATTTCAATTATAAATATATATATCTAGCATTTAGTTTATATATTAAGTATTTTGATGAAATGATTTAGAACTTTCCCATTCTAAATTATCTTTTAAATCATTGATATCATTTGATAGAGATACTAAATTCACCATTTGAAGAGTTTGAATTTTATTGAGCCTGTCAATAGCAATAAGTTTATTAAGCATTTCTAAAACAGATTTATCATTGATATTCATTGTTTCTATAGACAAAAATACTATGATCATTTAATGAAACTACTCTAACTTACAATTTTAAAAATTACTCCTAAAATTTTTAACATATTTTTATTGCTAAAATATAAAAAATATTTATAAATTCTTCAGATATAAGACTTATACTGTTATTTAAAATTCATAAGCTCACTTTTTTATAAATTCGTTTATTGTAGAAAAAAAAAAAAAAAAAAATGAAAAAAGAATCTAGAAAAGAATATCTTAATAGAGATGAAGTGAATGAAATGATAGAATCAGCTATTAGAAGACATAATAGAAGATCCACAATAATATCAAGTTTACTTGGCTGGATCCTTATAGGGGGTTACTCATTTGGTCTTTTTCAAGCAGTTCAAAACGCCTAATCGAGATCTCCCATAAAGGAGCGCGAGCTAGATGATAGATTAATACAATATTTAGTATTTATTATGAGGGAATATATTGAGGCAAATCTTAAAGTAATTAGAAAATACTTAAAAAAACGAAAAAAGTCTACATCAAAATTAAATAATGAATCGATAATGGAAGAATTCAAAGAATGGAGCAAAGATCCATTACCGGAAACAGAATCAATATGGACTTTACCTGACTTAACAAGAAATGAAAGACTAAAAAATTTTTGTCGCTCAATTAAAAAGGAAATAAGATAAGTTTTTAACTACCTAGTTGTATATGATTTACCTTTAAGTAAAAATAACCCGCAAATCCTACTATATTTAATAATATAACGAAAATCCAAGCTCCAATTGGCTGATTAGGTTCAAATTTTTTTATTTTAACTTTATTCTTTAGTCTTTCAATATATTTAGCCATAATTAAAATTACTTATAAGAATAATTTTTATTATTATAGAGAGTTAAATTTAAAGGAATCTTAAATAAAAAAAAATTTACTTTAATTCAAATTTATTTTTCAAGCCTATTAATGGGATATTTAATCAACTCCTTTTTGAGATTTTTTAAAAGTTTATTATGATTCAAAATAGAAAACTTTCTTGTAAAGGAATAATGCCATTTCATTGAATTTGAAAAAAACTTGCTAATTTATTGTCAATAAAATTATAATACTTATTAAGGTCTTATAGACCATACATAATTCAAATAAGGACAAATTATTCAATGAGCTTAAGAGTTGGACAAGAAGCACCAGATTTCACTGCTACAGCAGTATACGATCAAGAGTTTAAGGAAATTACACTTTCAGGTCTAAGAGGTAAGTGGGTTGTTTTATTCTTTTACCCATTAGACTTTACATTTGTATGTCCAACTGAGATCACAGCATTTAGTGATAGATATCAAGATTTCTCATCAATTGATGCGGAAATACTTGGTGTATCAGTTGATAGCAAACACTGTCATTTAGCTTGGATACAAACTCCGAGAAATGAGGGTGGAATAGGTGATATTAACTACCCATTAGTTTCTGATTTAAAAAGAGAAATTTGCCAGGCATATAACGTTTTAAATGATGATGGTGAAGCAGATAGAGGTTTATTTCTCATCAATCCTGAAGGAATAGTTATGCATACGACTGTTAACAAAGCTCCTGTAGGTAGAAATGTTGATGAAACATTAAGAATCCTTCAAGGCTATCAATACGTCGCTGCAAACCCCGATGAAGTATGTCCTGCAAACTGGACCCCCGGGGAGAAGACAATGTTAGAGGACCCTAAAGGTAGTAAAGAATATTTTTCTGCGCTATAGAAGGATTAGAAACTTTTAGGTAAGTATTGAGTAGTAAATAATTATAAAAAAATAAAAAATAACCATATTCAAAAGGGGGATAATATCCCCATTTTGAGGCGTGCGTACAATCCAATCGCTTAAATTAGTTTTATATGATAAAAAAGACCACGTAAAATATGAAATTTCTATAGCGATTAAGATAAAAACATTAATTAAATTTAAGTCATTTAAACGAAAATATCTATATATATGAAACTGATCATCAACATTAATATTATTTATTTGAAGATGCCAAAGGTAAAAAGAAATCAAAATATAATTTACCAATATTAATTTTTTAAATAAAAGCCTTGATTTCTTAAATATTAATAAAATAGAATTTAAAAGTATGAATAAACTAAACTGAAAAATATCTGGTTTTGGTAAATTATTTCCTTTAAGAAATAAATTACATATAATATCAAAATTTATATATATATAATCAGATATAAAGAACGAAAGAAATATCAAATTTATTACTACTAATAATAATAATCCTTTACCTTTAATTTCATTATTATAGATTTTTTTATTATTAAAATTATAATATGTATAGTTTCTTAAAGAGTTAAAACATACAAAAGAGGGGCATATTGTACCGCTCAAATAATAAAGAATTGAATAAAAGGAAAAATCATTAATATTGAATAAATACAAATTAAACCATTGTTTTTGTACAAATGGAAGAATAAGCAAGAATAAAAGTGATACTAATAACTTCGTTGAATTGTTTTTAATTATCAAGAAAATATTATATTTTTTATGTAATTTATAACAATTAAATCAAACTTTCAACAATTTAGAAGTTGTTAATTTAAAAACTTTTTTATCTATAGTTTCTTGAATTAAAAGTATATCAACTAATTTATCTAGTAAGACTCTATTTTTCTTCAAAATTTCTATTGAATTATTTAATGAATTTTTAGAAATTTTTATAATTTCATTATCTATTCTAGAACAAGTATTTTCTGCTATGAGAGGCTTTCTTGTAAATAATCCATCTCCCAAAAACAATTCATTATTATCAGAGTCCATTGAAATTGGACCAATAATTGAAAATCCATATTTTGTAACCATTTCTCTTACGATATTCGTCGCATAAGAGATATCATTTATGGAGCATTGTGTAATTTCACTTTCACCAAAAACTATCGTTTCTGCGGCTCTTCCTGCTAGAGCGATTTCAATTTTCGAAAATAATAATTTTTTTGAAATCAAGCCACTAGAAATTACATCTTCGTCAGGGCACATTTTTGTATATCCTCCTAGAGATCCAGATCTAGGTAAAATTGTTATTTTATCAACTGATTCAATTCCATTTCTCACAGCAGAAACAATTGCTCTGCCTACTTCGTTATAAGCAATAATTTTCTTCATATTTGAAGAACTTGTTAAAGAACTTCTCAGGCCAATTGTAATTTTATCAAGAGCATTTTCTATATGAAGATCACTGATTAATTTTGATTCATCTCTTGCACAATGAATAGCACTCTCGTTCATCAAATTTGCAAGATCTGCTCCAGAAAATCCAACTGTTCTTGAAGCCCAATATCCTAAGTCAACTTCCTTTGAAAGTGGTTTTGGAAGTGAATGAACTGAAAGAATTTTTTTTCTTCCATCTAAATCTGGGAGCATAACTTCTATTTTCCTATCAAATCTTCCTGGTCTTAATAATGCTGCATCCAAAATATCTGGTCTATTTGTTGCGGCTAAAACAATAATCCCTGAATTATCGGCAAAACCATCCAACTCAGTTAGAAGCTGATTAAGGGTTTGTTCTCTTTCATCATTTCCACCTCCAATCCCAGATCCTCTTTGCCTACCAATAGAATCAATTTCATCAATAAAAATTATGCAAGGAGATTTTTCTTTAGCCTTAAAAAATAACTCCCGGACTCGGCTTGCGCCAACACCAACAAAAAGTTCTACAAATTCTGATGCCGATATTGAGAGAAAAGGAACTCCTGATTCACCGGCAATTGCTTTAGCCAATAATGTTTTACCTGTTCCAGGAGGGCCAATTAAAAGTACTCCCTTAGGAACTTTTGCTCCTAAATTTTCAAATTTTTTTGGTTCTTTCAAAAAAGTTATTACCTCTTTTAATTCCTCCGCGGCTTCAGGAACACCAGCTACATCATCGAATCTCGTGTCAACATCATCAATAGTTAGAAATTTAGCTTTATTTTTGGTAAAACCAAAGGCTCTAGAAGCTAATTTTGATGTACTCCTCAAGATTAGGACTATAGCTAATATAAAAATCAGGAAAAGACTGATTGAAGCAAATGAATTAGCAGCTGAGGCTTCTTTTCTACTATTATTAACTGTAAGTTCAACTTTATTTTCAGTAGCCTTTTCTAGGATTAATTGATCGTTGTAAAGGATAGGTATTTTAAATTTGTCGCCATTTTTATACAGAACATCAATTTCTCTTTGTCTAGGATAGAAAAATATTGATTCTATTTTTCCCGCCTCTATATCCTCTAGAAGATCTGAATAACTTGATCTAGAATTTGAATATGAGAATTTTGATCTAAACACTAATCTCTATAAGTGATTAATAAAGCATATATGCTTATTTGAAAAATTGACGTATATAAACAAAATATACTCAAAAGTTTGGGAGATAACCAGTTAAAGGTTATATTAATATATGGAAATAAAGAAACAGAATGGCTGTACCAAAGAAGAAAAAATCAAAGAGCAAAAGGAACCATAGGCACGCTGTCTGGAAAGGAAAAGCAGCAATAGCAGCTCAAAAAGCAATATCTTTAGGTAAATCAGTTTTAACTGGTAAAGCCCAAGGATTTGTTTATCCTATTGAAGAAGAAGAAGAAGAATAGCTTTTATGATCCTAATTTAAATGCCTCAAGTATAACGGCATAAATTGCACCGATTCTTAATTTATCAATTACGGACCATACATCATAAAATTTTGAACTTGAGGAAGGCTTGATTCTTATAATAATTTCAATAAAAACGATAATTATTGGAACCATTATTAACTCATTTTTACCTTCAGATATAAATTTTGTAAGAAAATTTGCGAACAAAAAATAACCTGTCAATACTGAAATTAGACTAATAGATTTTGACCTCCAAGTATCACTTAGAAAACCAAAAAGTAAATTATTTAATTTGTAGGTAATTCTTGAAAAATTAGTTTTTTGCATTATTAACAGTCATTAAATAATCACTTAGGAAGCTATGGTCAACATATGATTTTTTTAGTTTAGGACCTTTGATTACGTTTGCCACATTATTATCATCACCAAGACTGTTTAAAATACAATCTAATTTAATATTTTCATCAAGAACTATTGGGATATTTGAAGGAACAAAAATTGTCGGTAAATTAGCTGCTAAGGAAGATTTCAATCCTGGATTAGAGTCTTCGAAAACTATTGAGTTATTTTCTTTTATACCACTTAATTGAATTGCCTTAAAATAAGGTAATGGATTTGGTTTCTTTAATTCAACATCTTCACTTGAAATAATGAACTCAAAGGGATTGAAGCCATTAAATAGATATTCAAGAAGTAAATCAACTTGTTTTCTTGAACTTGAAGTAACAATAAATTGTCTTACTTTTTTTCTATGTAATTCCTTTATTAATCTAAAAACACCAGTTTTAAATTCAACGCAATTTTTTTTTATTATTTCTAGATAATGAAACTGTTTTCTTTCATGAATTTTGAAAATCAAATCTTCAGAAAAGTTATCATTATTTGATTTAGAGTAGTAAGCAATCCTATTTTTGCCCCCATTTATTTTCAGAAGTTCTATGTATTTTTTTGCGTCCCAATTCCAATTAATAGAAAGGTCTTTAAAGGCATTATTAAAAGCAGGTAAATGAGCCTCTAATTCAGTATTTGCGATAGTACCATCTAAATCCCAATAAACACCCTCGAGATTAGTATTCACAAAGGAGATTATTTATTTTTAAAAAATACTAGAGCAATTATTGCTGGTCCTGATAGCGCAACTACGCCTAATACAATAAGATTTGCCATGATAATGAATATGTTTTGTGATACTATTTTTACAAATAAATGATAGAACTGTACTGATACGTTACAAGATTGAATTAAATTATGAAATCATGGACATGTATAGAAAATTGCGGAGCTTGTTGTAAATTCAACTTGAACGAAAGAACTGAAATAACTGACAAACTTAACAAAGAAGATATAGAATTAATAAATTCAATGACAGCTAAAGACGGATGGTGTAAAAATTTAGATAGAGAAAATAAAAAATGCTTAATTTATGAAACAAGACCTCACTTTTGCCGTGTAAATGAATTTTCAACTTCTTTTGAAGGATATTTTAAATATGGAGATAAATTTCTTATAGATTGCTGTAAACAGCATATTTCCTCAAATTATGGATACAAAAGTAAAGAGATGAAAAATTTTAAAAAGGCAGTTTCAGAAAAATGAACAGTAAATTAGAAAATAAGGAGAACAATATAGAAAAAAGTTTCTTATCTATATTTATTACAACTTTTACAACAATTTTTATTGCTGAACTTGGAGATAAAACCCAGATAGCAACACTAATGCTTTCTGCTGAATCGGGGAAGCCAATAATTGTTTTTCTTGGAAGTTCTCTTGCTTTAATAAGTTCTAGTGTAGTAGGAGTTCTTATTGGTAAATGGTTATCTAAAAAAATATCTCCAAGTAAATTTGCTTTATTTACAGGTGCTTTAATGATAATAATAAGTTTATTTTTATCCTATGAAACTCTCAAAAATTATTTATAAATGGTTTTAAGTTTATTACTGTCAACATTTTTAACCGTTTTTATAGCTGAATTAGGTGACAAAACCCAACTGGCTACTTTAACTATAAGCGGCACTTCAAATAAACCATTAGCAGTTTTTTTAGGATCCTCATCTGCACTTGTCTTTGCAAGTTTATTAGGAGCATTGACTGGTGGTTCTATTTCTAGTTTTTTACCCGAAGTAGTTCTTAAATCAATAGCCTCCATAACATTTTTTATTATTGGTATAAGGCTTTTTGTAAATTCATTCTCTATGGATAAACAAGAAAAAGAAGACAATTAAAATAATTAGTTTTAAGCTTGGATAAAAGGTGTAATAATGAAGTATATACAACTTAAATAATTTATAATTTTTCTATTACTATGTTCTCTACATCTTCTATAATTGATAATCTTAATAATTCAGAAGGGTTAGAATATAAAAAATTATGCCGATCATTAAAAATAACAAAGAAATCTGATAAAGATAAATTAGATATCGCTTTAACAGCTCTAGAAAAACTTGAAATAATAAATAAAAATGCAGTTAATGAATATTCCTGCACAAAAGATAGCAATCATATAGTCGCCAAAATAAGATGTAGTAGCAAAGGTTATTGCTTTGCAGTGAGGGAAAAAAACAAAGAAGATATCTACATTAAAGAAAATCTACTTAATTATGCATGGAATGGAGATAAAGTTTTAGTAAGGATAATAAAAGAGGGTTACAGAAGAAGATCACCTGAGGGAATAGTTGACTGTATTCTTGAAAGATCAAATCAAATACTTCTTTCTAAAGTTGAAGAAATAAACAATGATATATATGCTATTCCTATCGACGACAGGATACTTTCTAAAATAAAACTTCCAAAAGAGGATAAGAAATACACTTACAAACCAGAAAATAAGAATATAGTTAAAGTTGAGATTGATCGATTTCCCATAGGTCAAGAAGAAGGTTTAGGCCATGTTATACAAGAACTAGAATTAAATAATAATGAGGAATTAGATACAGATTTTGTTTTATCTAAAAGCAATATCGTCGAATTAGACAATGAAAATCTTGTTAAATCTAAGAAGATAGAAAAAAGGGAAAGAATAGACTTAACAGATAAAAACTCTTATTTATTCAAAAGTTGGAAGTCTGATAATTCTCCAATGCTCCCAATAATTCAAATAGAGCAGGAAAAAAATAAAAATACTAAACTTTGGATACATACAAATAATCTTGCAGAAATAGTAGAACTAAATAATAAAAAGGCCTTAGAAATACTTAATAGCTTTGAATCATTACCCTTATTGAATAATTGGAAACCCTACCATAGTGAATCCATAAGAAATACTTCTGAATTTAAATTAGGTGAAAAGAATGAAGCAATAAGCCTATGCTTGCATTTAGATAGCGATAATGAAATAACTAAATGGTCATTTCATCTTACTTTAGTAAAATGCACTCTAATTATTGGAAGTGATCATACTGACGCCCTTCTATCAAGAAAAAGTAAAACTAGAATAACCTCAAGGTTACTCAAACCAATAAAGCAATATATCGAAGATGTGGATAAAATACTTGAAATTTCTACTTCATTCAGACAAAGACATCTCTTGGAAGGTAAAGTTGAAATCCCTGCGCCACATAATAAAATTGAATCCTTAGACGAATTTTTTATTCACAACCCTGCTGAAAATTCAAAAGGATATTTTGAACCATTAAAAAAAGAAGATTGCCAAACATACCTTTCTCCAATACTACATGAAGCGAATTTAATATGGTTCAAACATTCAAATCAACTTGGCTTAAAAAGTGCAGGTTACTTTTCAAAGGGAATAGATTACATTAATGCAAATGAACTCATCAAATATTCAGAATTTGTTGATAATGAAGTAGAGCTTAATGAAGATGGTAATTTATCATTTAGTCAAATAATTAAGTTATGCGGCGATGATAATAAAAAAAGAATCTTACATAAACTTTTAATTAATGAATTTAAGGAAAATGAAGTAAACCTGATTTCTAATAATGCAGATAACAATGAATCAGAAAAACTATATATTTCGCCATGGACAATTCCTGGATATGACTTCACAAATCTTATTAACCAGTACTGTATTTTTAATATGATAATAAATGGTAAGAAATCAAAGAAAAATAATATTAATGAAATAAACATATTGGAAAGTGATTCGTTAAATTTAATAGATTGGGATATATTTAATTCGTCAATTATAAAGAATATAGATACATTATTTAATAAATTTATAATAGATAAACTTAATGAATATAAGTGCAAAATAAACCAATATAAATTAAATATGATAAGTATAAAAAAAGTAAGAAAGGCTGAGAATTTATTAGGCAATATTTACAATGGGTTTATATTGTCAGTTCAAAGTTATGGTTTCTTTGTTGAGATATCAGATCTAAATGTGGAAGGTCTTGTCCACGTCAGCACCCTTAATAATGATTGGTATGAATATAGATCAAGACAAAATTTATTGATTGGTAGGAAATCTAAGAAATCATATAAAGTTGGAGATGAAATAGAAGTTAAAATTATAAAAGTTGATATTCTTAAATATCAAATTGATTTAGAGTTAACATAATTAAATTGTCAAAAATATATTATGGAAAAAAGAAAAAGAAAATTTATATATAACTTTTATAATGATATTTAGGAAAAAATTTTTATTATTAACTCTTTTCTTAATAATAATAATTCAAACTTTACTATATACAAATAATAATCAGAAGTCTTCATTTCGATTCTTTAAATGGACTGCCAAAGAAGTAACTATAGGTAGGATAATCAGCATTTCGTTTTTTTCTGGTTTATTTATAAGCACATTATTAAATACTTCAGTTACTACTATTAAAAGAAATAATTTCAAAAATATAGAAGAAAATTATGAACCTCAAAATCTTGAAGAAGATAACAGATCAAATATTGATATCCCTCCTCAAAGGGATATCAGAGATGCTCAACCTACAATATCTGTTAATTATAGAGTAGTTAAAAATACAGATGAAAATTATTTGAATAGAGAGCAAAATTATTCAAATAATCCTGATAATAAAGATGATTGGGAAAATGATGACAATGATTGGTAGAAAACTAGATAATTTAATTTATAAATAATGCTTTTTTTACTTATAATGAAATATACGTAGGATTTATTTTATGGAAGAAAATTTAGAACCAAATAGTGAAGTTAATAATGAAACAACAAACATTCCTAATAAATCCAACACGGAAGAAACAAAAGAACCTAAATCAGAAAAAGTTTTAAATATGAGTGAAAATAATGCGAATTCACCAAATAATTCTGTTCAAAAAGTTGATATGAAAAAAGAAAACGTTATACCTGCTAAATCCATTTCTAAACCCCAAAAAGAACTCCCTATAGAGAAAAAGCCATTCCAAGAATTTATAAATATTCATTTGATTCCAGAATTAATTGACGAAATTAATCAAAGAGGCTTAGAAATAAAAAATATTAACCTCAAAAAGACTACTAGACCAATTGCTGGTGATAAATGTTGGGTAATAAATTGTGAAATTAAGGATACTTGTGACTTTTGGTTATCTTTTGAGAAGGAGGACATAAGTTCATTAAAAAGTATTTCCTTATCCAAACCAAAACAAAAACCTAGCATTATTGAATCATTTCTAATTGATGAAAAAAGAATAACCCTTAAATTAATCATTTCAAGACTACTGCAGAGATTAAACGGGCAAAAATTATTAGGAGTTAATTAAAAAAACAATAACACCTAGTTAACTTTTCACTCGAAAATACAAATCATAGTAAATAATAGTATTAATAAATCAAAGAAAAGATGTCTCAATCTATTATTGAATCTAAAAATAAAAAAGATGTAAATAACGGGAAGATACCAGCTAAAGAAACAATTTTGTCTCCAAGGTTCTACACAACAGACTTTGAGGCAATGGAAAATATGGACTTATCGATAAATGAGGAGGAATTGGAAGCCATATGTGAGGAATTTAGAAAAGACTACAATAGGCATCATTTTGTTAGAAATAGTGAATTTGACGGAGCTGCAGAGAAATTAGATCCTGAGACAAGAGAACTTTTCGTTGATTTTCTTGAGGGAAGTTGTACTTCAGAATTTTCGGGTTTTTTACTTTATAAGGAGCTAAGCAGAAGAATTAAAGATAAAAACCCTCTTCTTGCAGAATGCTTTGCTCATATGGCCAGAGATGAAGCTAGACATGCAGGTTTCTTGAATAAATCAATGAGTGACTTTGGATTACAGTTAGATTTAGGTTTTTTAACAGCAAATAAAGATTACACTTATTTTCCACCTAGAAGTATTTTTTACGCCACTTATCTATCTGAAAAAATAGGTTATTGGAGATATATTGCAATTTACAGGCATCTTGAAAAGAATCCAGATAGCAAGATTTTTCCACTATTTAACTACTTTGAAAATTGGTGTCAAGATGAAAATAGGCATGGAGATTTCTTCGACGCACTTATGAAAGCACAACCACGTACTGTCAAATCATTAAGTCAGAAAATCAACATTGGGGGGACTACCTTTACACATCCATTATTTGATTATTTCCATAGATTTAGATACTTTTTGAACAATCTTCCAATAACATCAAAATTATGGTCAAGGTTTTTTCTTTTGGCAGTATTTGCGACTATGTATGCTAGGGATCTTGGAATCAAAAAAGATTTCTACAGTTCATTAGGGTTAGACGCCAGGGAGTACGACCAGTATGTTATCAATAAAACAAATGAAACTTCTGCTAGAGTTTTCCCAGTAGTTCTAGATGTATATGATAAATCTTTTTATGGAAGATTAGATAAAATAGTTGAAAATAATAAGGTCCTTTCTAATATTGCTAACAGCGAAGAAAATAAAGTATCTAAAACTTTAAAGAAATTACCTACCTATTTATCAAACGGTTACCAACTATTAAGACTATACTTATTAAAACCTCTAGATAGCAAAGATTTCCAACCTTCGATTAGATAATCTTTTATATAGAGCAAATTTATAAATTCATATGCTTTCTTCTCAAATTAAATCAAATGAAATCGAATTTGGTAGTTGCAATAAATATTTATTAGAAGAAATTATTTTCTATGGGATGGGACTTGGAGCTGATTTCGTAGAAATATTTATAGAAAATACCGACAACGCAAGTGTACTTGCTGAAGAGGATTACATTACAAGTGTAAGTCCATCATTTGGGAGAGGTGCTGGCATTAGAATCTTCAAAGACAAAAGGGACGGATTTGTTAGTACTAATGATTTATCTAAACATGGCTTGATGAGATCAGTATCCCAAGCTATTGAGATGTTAGATATAAATGACAAAAACAATAAAGAAGTATTTAACGGTCTAAATAAATATAGGGATTATAGTTTATCCAAGAAAACATGGATTGATGAAGTTCCATCAATTAATGAAATAAGTGAAAAACTATTATTCAGCACAAAGTTTCTAAAAAAAAATAACAAAATAATAACTAGAAAAGGAAGTTACTCTAGAAATCTTCAAGAAGTAATAATAGCCTCCAGCGATGGAACCTATGCCTCCGATATTAGGTTGCATCAAACAGTTGGACTTAACGTAATTGCTAGTGATGCCCAATATAGATCTAATGGAAGTAGAAGATTTGGATCGTCAGGATTGCCAAATGAATTTAGATTATGGGATCATGAAAAGGCAGCAAATGATGTGTTTGAAAGTTCAATGAACATGTTGTATGCGGATTATGTTGAGGCTGGACAAATGCCTGTTGTATTAGCTAATAAATTTGGTGGCGTTATATTTCATGAAGCCTGTGGACATTTGCTAGAGACTACACAAATAGAGAGAGGAACAACACCCTTCGAGAATAAATTGAATGAAAAAATTGCTCATGAATCAGTCACAGCAATAGATGAAGGATTATCAGAAGGATCCTTTGGTTCATTATCAGTTGATGATGAAGGTATGGAACCAGAGAAATCAGTCCTTATAAAAGATGGTATTTTAAAAAAATTTATATCCGACAGGGCAGGTGAATTACGAACTGGCCATAAAAGAACAGGCAGTGGAAGAAGGCAAAATTATTCATTTGCAGCAGCTTCAAGAATGAGAAATACTTACATAGCTAAAGGTGAGTACTCCAAAGAAGATTTAATAAATAGTATTAGTGATGGTCTTTACTGCAAATCAATGGGTGGAGGCAGTGTAGGTGCTACAGGACAATTTAATTTTGCAGTAGAAGAAGGATATTTAATTAAAAATGGAAAATTAACAAACCCTGTAAAGGGAGCAACTTTGATTGGTGAGGCTAAAGAGGTTATGCCAAAAATATCAATGTGCGGAAATGACCTTGAATTAGCCCCTGGATTCTGTGGATCCATTAGTGGAAGTGTCAACGTAACTGTTGGCCAACCTCATATTAAGGTTGATTCAATCACTGTTGGTGGAAGATAGGATATGAATTCAAGAGAACTTACAAATCAAATCTCCAAAGCTGCAGATTTCCTAAATCTTAAAAAATGGGATTATGGTGCAAGTTTTTCTAATGATTATTCTGTGCAAGTAGATAAAGGTGAGGCTAAACAACTAAAGGCATCACAAAAGCAAATTTTAACTTTAAGAGTTTGGAACGAATCTAATCTGGTTGGTATTACTACAACAAGTGATATCAGTGAATCTGGTATTAAAAAGGCTCTAAATCAAGCAAATATTGCTTCTGATTTTGGTAACAAGAATGAAAGTACAGAATTCTCACCACTAGCCAAGGATCCTATTAAAGTTAAGGACGAAAAAAAAAGAAATCCTCTTGGAATTAAAAAATTACTTACTCTTTTAAGAGAAGCGGAAGTAAAACTATTAGAAAGTCATGAATCCATCAAATCTGTTCCATATAATGGTTTATCTGAAAGTTTTTACGAGAGAGTTTATGCTAATAGTGATGGTGCCTTTCGAAGTTTTACCAAAAGTCAAGCTGCACTCTATTTATATGCAAGAGCTGAAGAGAAAGATAAGAAACCTCGTAGTTCAGGTTCCGTAAAACTTGGATATGGAGTTAATGATATAGATATAGAGTCGTGTATTAAAGATGCTTCCAACAAAACAATATCTCATTTAAATTATTCATCTATTAAAACTGATAAATATTTAATATGTTTTTCCCCAGAGTCTTTTTTAACGATCATTAATGCCTTTAGCTCAATTTTTAATGCTAGAAGTATTTTAGATGGAATAAGCTTATCTAATAAAAATTCTATTGGAGAAAAGCTATCTACAGAAGCACTTAATATTTATGATGATGGCCTTCACGAAAAGAATATTTCTTCATCACCATTTGATGGAGAAGGAACCCCTACCAAAAGAATATGTTTAATTAATAAAGGGAGAATTGAAAATTTTTTACATTCTGAATCAACTGCAAGAGTATTTAAAACAATTCCCACTGGCCACGCTGGACTAGGATCAAAAGTCTCAGTATCTACTGATTGGATAGTAGTTGAGAAATCAGACGAAAACTTTGATCTCAAAACATCGTTAGATCACTCTACTTATGAGGGAGAATTTGTTTATATTGAAGAATTAAATGCAATTCATGCAGGTGTCAGAGCAAGTCAAGGTTCATTCTCTCTTCCATTTGATGGATGGCTTTATAAAAACGGTACAAAAATCTCAATTGAATCGGCAACTGTCGCAGGGGATATCAAATATCTTTTGAAACATATAGTAAATATTGAATCCAACCAAGAGGTAACAACAAGTGGGGTCTCTCCACATATATGGGTAGATGAATTATCAATAACTGGTGACGCGTGAGAATTATATTCTGGGGGACACCTGAATATTCAATTTCAAGCCTTGATATTTTTATTAAATCTAAGCACGAGGTAATTGCAGTAGTTAGCCAACCGGATAAGAAAAGATCTAGGGGAAAAAAATTAATATCTTCACCTGTTAAAAGCTTTGCCGAGCAAGAATCTATAAAAATTTATACTCCGGAAAAAATTAGGGACAACATAAATTTTATAAATGAACTTAAATCACTATCCTGTGATTTATTTATTGTTATAGCTTATGGAAAAATTTTACCTAAAGAGATATTAGAAATACCAAAATTTGGTTGTTGGAACGCACATGCTTCATTACTTCCAAGATGGCGTGGTGCGGCTCCAATCCAATGGTCCCTAATGAAAGGTGATGAATTTACTGGAGTAGGAATTATGAAAATGAATGAGGGACTAGATACTGGCGACTTATTGTTGGAAGAAAAAATTAAAATCGATAATAACGATAATTTAATTACACTTACGGAAAAACTTAGTATTTTATCTGCAAAATTATTTTTAAATGCTACATCTTTACTCGAAGAAAATATTAATAAAAATACTAATTATCAATTAACAAAACAAAATACTCTTGGAAGAGAAATTACTTACGCAAGAATGATTGAAAAATCTGACTATAAAGTGGATTGGGGTAATGAGGCAATTAAAATTTCTCGAAAAATAAAAGCATTATACCCACGAGCAAATACAACTTTTAGAGGGAAGAACCTAAAAATAATCAAAATTAAAGTTTTAAGTAGTGATGAAATTAATAATGAAAAATACTGTTTAATGAGCAATTATTCAAAACCAGGAATTATTCTTGCTGTCTTAGAAAATGAAGGAATAATAATTTCAACTAAAACTGATCCGATTATTTTGTTAGAAGCAAAACTTGAAGGCAAAAACATATCTAGCAAAAAACAATTAATACAACAGTTAAAGCCATCATTAGGTGAATATCTCTCAAATTAAGTTTTTGATTCTTTTTTAGAGAATCCCCAAATGAAAGCAAAAAGAATCAAAATATAAAAATAATAGTCGGGAAGAATAGATTCTTTAATTAACGTATTTAGTAAAAGTTTAATCCCAACAATTAAAATTGCTACGTAACCAGCTGTTTCTAATCTAGAAAATATATCTAGAAGTTTTAGAAAAATCCCCGATGTAAATCTTAAGGCTAATACCCCAATTACAGCTCCAAATATTATTAATATGTATTGATCACTGATAGCTACTGCAGTAGTGATACTGTCTATGGAAAATGCAAAATCAGTAATTGAGAGAAGTGCTACAACCCTTAAGAACCTAAAATTATTTTTATTATTGTCTGTACCATTTTCAGCGTTTTCTATTTCAGAATTATAAAAAACATTAGAGAAGAATAAATATATTAAATAAAAACCAGCAAAAACCCTAATAAAAATAAACTTGAGAAGAAAATTAGATAGTATTATGAGAATAATTCTAAATAATAAAGATATTGTTATACCAATATTTAAGGCTCTTGACCTTAATTCCGAACTCTCGAGAGATTTAGTAAGAGAAGCTAGTGCGATAGCATTATCAGCTGATAATAATAATTCTAGTGCAATTAATATTGGTAAAAGTGTAAAGATTTCGTACCAACTATCTACCTGATCTAGTGTTGGTATAAAAGAATTTATTGCGGCTGAATCCATCAAATATTATTCACAATCAATAAAAAATCTAATATAATATATCCGATATTAGTAAACAAGATTGATAACTATAAATGAATTTAAATACTTTAGTTAATTATATTTCAAACTCACAAATTACTTCTGAATTAATAAAAAAAATTTCAAAAAATAAAGAATTAAATATTGTTGGCTCAAGTAGATATGCAAAATCAATAATCCTAAATAGCATAGCAAAAAAAGAATATAAAAATATATTATTAATTTGTCCTAATACAGAAATTGCCTACAAATGGATTGGTTATTTTGAAAGTATAAATGATAAAGCTGTTTTATATTATCCACCAACAGAGCATCTGCCATACGCATCAATTAATAAATCCAAAGAGATTGAATTTACTCAGCTTACTGTTTTATCTAAATTAATAAAAAAAGAGAAAAAAGAACTTAATATTGTTATATCAACAGAGAGATCACTACAACCTCATCTAATAAATAAAAATTTATTAACTGAAAACAAGTTAGCTTTGCAAAAAGGTGTTCAAATTGAGCTTCAAGATTTAGCAAATAAACTTACGTTGCTGGGTTATACAAAGGAAAATATTACTTCTACAGAAGGATACTGGAGTAGAAGAGGGGAAATAATAGATATTTATCCTGTCAATAATGAGTTTCCTATAAGATTAGAATTTTTTGATAATGTAATTGAGAAAATAAGAGAATATGATCCACATACACAAAAAACATTAGAAAATATCAATAATATTGAAATAATACATGCTGGATTTGGTTTACTAATAAAAGATAAGTTAAAAAATTTATCTAAAAATCATATTTTTAATTCAGAAGATGTAAATAAAAATAACCTTGATCGTTATTTAGGAATAATTGAAAAAAAGCCCTCAAATATAATAGATTTCATAGATAAGGAAACAATTCTTGTAATTGATGAATTAGAAGATTGTAAAAAATTTACGAATAATTGGTATATAGATTCAGAAATTAATTTTGATAATTTTGCGAATGAATTAAATGAAAACCTTAAAAATAATAATATAAATCTAAAGGCTAAGCCTAATTTGCATCTAAAGTTTGACGAAATATTAAATTCACTGGGAAATTTTAATTTAATAAAGTTGTATGAATTTGAATCTAAAGCCAATATTCATAATAGGTTTTTATTAAACGATAAGAGATTAAATTCATACTCAAAAAATATAGGAAAATTAGCCAAAGATATAAACAAAAATATAAAAAATAAAGAAAAAGTATGGATCTTATCGGCACAGCCATTGAGAACTAAGACTTTACTTTTTGAGCACGAATGTAATACAAACTTCTTAAACAATCCTAATGATATTGATGAAGCATTTAAATCAATTAATAATTCAACTCCTTTAATAATAAAAAATAAGAACAATTATGAAATCGAGGGTTTTTATCTTCCAATTTGGAAAGTTGTCCTTATAACAGATAAAGAATTATTTTCACAACAATATCTTTTTAATAATGTATTCATAAGAAGAAAAAAAAGAAGTGTAAATTCAAATATAAATGTGAATAAGATTAGTCCAGGTGATTTTATCGTTCATAAAAATCATGGAATAGGAAAATTTTTAAAAATAGAAAAAATCAATATAACTGGAGATTCAAGAGATTATTTAGTCATTCAGTATCAAGATGGGAAGATAAGTGTGGCCGCTGATCAATTAGGTAGTGTTAACAGATATAGATCTAGTGGAAAAATAAAGCCAAAAATAAATAAATTAGGAGGGACCGAATGGGAAAGAATAAAAGATAAAAACAAGAAACAAATCAAAAAAGTTGCTGTCGATATCCTAAAACTTTATGCAAAGAGAGAAAAATTAAAGGGGCACATATACCCAGAAGATGGTCCTTGGCAAGATGAATTAGAGGAATCATTCCCTTATCAACCAACACCAGATCAAATTACTGCTGTAAAAGAAATAAAATCTGATATGGAAAGCGATAAGCCAATGGACAGGTTAGTTTGTGGAGATGTAGGATTTGGCAAAACAGAGGTCGCTGTTCGGGCAATTTTTAAGGCTATTACATCAGGCAAGCAGGTTATATTACTAGCACCTACAACAATATTAGCTCAGCAACATTGGAGAACAATAAATAATAGATTTTCACCTTACCCAATAAAAGTATCATTACTCAATAGATTCAAAACCGTTAATGAGAGAAAAGAAATCTATGCAGGATTAAAAAATAACAAAATTGATTTAGTAGTAGCAACGCACCAAATTTTAGGGAAAGAAATTGAAATAAAAAACTTAGGGTTACTTGTTATTGATGAAGAACAACGATTTGGAGTAAGGCAAAAGGAGAAAATTAAAAAAATTAAAACTAACATAGACGTTTTAACTCTCTCGGCAACTCCAATTCCAAGAACTCTTTATATGAGCTTATCTGGACTGAGACAAATGAGCTTACTAAATACTCCTCCTCCATCAAGAAGATCAATAAAAACCTATTTATCTGAAATAGATATGGATGTTATAAGAACTGCTATTAACCAAGAACTTGATAGGGGAGGTCAAATATTTTATGTTCTTCCAAGAATTTCAGATATTGATCAAGCAGTAAACAAATTAAAAAATATGTTTCCGAACTTAAAATTTATTATTGCTCATGGACAAATGAACGAAACAGAGCTTGAAAATAGCATGATTTCCTTTAATAATGGAGAAGTAGATCTCATGATATGTACAACGATAATTGAAAGTGGATTAGACATCCCGAAGGTAAATACAATAATTATTGAAGATTCTCATAAATTTGGACTTTCACAACTTTATCAATTAAGAGGAAGAGTTGGTAGAAGTGGTATACAAGCACACGCTTGGTTATTTTATCCCAATTTAAATAAAATCAATGATTCTGCAAAACAAAGATTGAAAGCGATAAAGGATTTTTCGGAACTAGGAAGTGGTTACCAACTTGCAATGAAAGATATGGAAATAAGAGGTGTTGGAAGTTTATTAGGAGAAGAACAAAGTGGAAAGGTTAATGCTATTGGATATGATTTGTACATTGAAATGCTCCACGAAGCTATTTCAGAAATTAGTGGACAAGAAATACCAGAAGTTAGTGACACACAAATTGATCTGCAAATTAATGCTTTTATACCTGCAACATGGATATTAAACAGGGAAGAAAAACTTGATGCTTACAAATCTGCGACTGAATGCTCTAACAATAAAGAATTAACTGAATTAGCTAAAGACTGGATTAATAGATATGGAACATTGCCCAAACCTGTTGAGTCATTAATTATGTTGATGAAACTAAAATTAATTGCTAAAAAATGCGGTTTTAACAAAATAAAACTTAAAAAGCCTAACATTATTATTGAAACAAAATTAAGAAAATCTACTTTTAAAATACTTAAAAATTCATTACCTAATAGTGTTCAAAATAAATTTAATTTTAATGAAGGGGAGCTATGCTCCTTTATAACCATAAGAGGTTTAGGAGTTACTGACATTCAAAATCAAATTGATCAATTAATGTATTGGTTTGGGTTATTTATTGAAGAAATAAATAATTTTGAAAAAGACCTAAATATTAAAAAAGAAAAAATTATTAAATAATTATTTAAAATCCGCGAATAACTTTAATTTTCGTTAGGTTTATAAAAATTTTTTTATTAAATGGGTGAATATATAGACGTCGGAATTCAAAATTCGATTTTACCCTTAACAATAATTCTGTCATCACTTGTGCTTGGAATTTACGCGCTTTTAGGTGTCGAAACAGAAAATGATGATGATGACTCGGATTCAGGAAGTGGTGGCTTAATGCAACCAATCTGAAATTTATTTATAAGTTAATTGTTTTGACTTTCTATTAAAAACCTTAAATAATCTATTAAAAGATCCCATTAATAAAATCAAAGCACTAAACGAAGAAACAATAATAAAAATCACCAAAGATATCTCATAGAGATTTGAAAAGAGATCAATTATTAATGTAAAAGATTTATTAAAATTTGCAGGTAGATTTTGTAGCAGCAAATTTTTATTAGGAATTAAATAATTTATATAAAACAATAAAAAACTCAAAATAAACAAAAAAGCAGATTCAGAAAATAATCTTCTTTTAGATTTTCTCCTTAAACTTAATTTTTTTTTAAAAATATATTTATCAGACTTCATATTCAAATTTGGGATCTTTAAATCTGCCATATTTCAAAATTCAAAGAATTAATTAATAATTTATTTTGAAAACAAAATTAACCCATAGTATCGTTTTTATAGTTGGGATGCTACATATCTTTATTTTAGATTAATTAGTTCATTTTTTTCTTTATTTTCAGGGGGACTATAAAAATAAATAAGCGTAAATGAAAATAGAACCAAAGAACAAATTGAGAAGAACGGCGGTAAAAACATTTTTAAAAAATTAACTTTGTTGTATAACCCAAATCTAACTTTTTTAGGAATATTATTAAAATCAATAGATTTTTTTATTCTAACTTTTGATGATTCATTTAACTGGTCAAAACAATTTATGATATCGGACAACAATGAATTACCAATCTTGATAATTAATGGATTAACATCTGGCTTAGAGCTCTTAAGAACAATATTATGTATGTGGAGACTATCTGCTTTTATATCGATTAATCTGGACTCATATAATGGTATTTCATTAGTTATTAGGAGATTTGAATAAATATAAAATGCATCCATAATTTGAACTAAATGTTCAATTTTGCCTTCAATAAGTGGTTTATCAATAATGTTTAATTTCCAATCTGAAATTATTGATATTTGACCTTTATTTTCATTATTTGAGTAATCTGGTAATCCTTTTATTTCCAGACTAACTGAAGACTGATGAAATGATAATCTATTTTGCAACATATTAAAAATTAAATAGAAAATGCTTTAACTTTTCACTGCCCTCATTAGAAATACAGAGGGACAACGTTAATAAAGATTTTATAATAATTTCATCATTTTCACTTTTAGTTAAAAGCTTTTTTACTTTCATACTATTTATATTAAACCTCTCATTAATTAACTCTATAAATCTCTTATGAAAATCATTCCAAATAACTGAATTCTTTTTAGGATCTTCTTTAGATTGAAGTATCTCTCTTATGTAAGGATATAAATATTTAGACATTTCAACAGTAATTTTTATTAATGCATCATATTCCTGTGATTTAATATTGTTATTAATATAAGATTTTCTCAATGGATTATTATTCCTTAGTTTCCAAATAGTAATTTTATTTGGCAAAATGTTACTTAAGTTAAGCCTATTTGATAAAGCATAAAAAGATTGAATACCATTTAAATCTATGGTCTCTAGTATTAATAATAATAAATCAAGCTTCTCTATTGATTGTCTTGATACCTGATTCCCTTTAGTTAAAACAGTAATTGTTCTTATTAAGATATGAGTTAATTATAACAGAATTATTATTCCATTTTTTGAAATAAATGTGAATATAACTTATCAAGTTCATCAATATTTATCATTCCATAACTCCATAATAAGATAGGTAAGGGAGTCTTATTTTTTAAAGCTAATTTTAGACCAAGTTCAATAGATGACTCATCTAAACCTATTTCATTAAGTAAATAAATCAACATTCCCTTAGATACATAATTATTCATGAGTTTTATTTAATTCTTGAGTAAATAAGAGATTTAGTCATTTGATTAAGGACTAATTTTCTTATAAAAAGAAAATTATTTAAAAGTAAAAATGAAAATTTTCTTATTGGAAATAAGAATATGTTTCGATTTGCAAAAATTGATATCAAAGAGTCAGTTATGAAAATAGTAAAAATAATATCTAAAATCCTGCTTGAAAAAAACTTAAATTTAAATAAAAACAAATGCCTTTTAGTAATAGAATTTTTTTTATTAAAAAGATCAAAAACAGTATTAACATCTCTCCAACAACTATTTAGACCCTGACCTCCCACAGGATGAAATGTATGAAATGCATCACCTAAAAAAATGAATTTTTTAAAATTTAAAACTGGTAAATTCAAAGATAATGAAACAGGAAATATATTAAATTCGCCAATTATTTGATCAAATTTAAATTCATTAGGCAGGATAGTTGATAAATTATCAATCAAAAAATTCTTATCAGAATTTAACCTTTCAATAGACTTTAATGTACTTGAAGTCCAAATTACTTGATATATGTTTTTTTCTAAAGGCAATAATGCTAGTGGGCCTTCTTTTCTAAAAATTTCGTAAGCACACTTCTCACAATTACCTCTAAGAGAAACCTTAAAGGTTAAACAGGACTGATGATAAGATTTTCTTATATCTATAAAATCTAACAATTTTTTTTCAAGAGAGTTTGCTCCTGTGGCAAAGAATTGATAATCAAATATTATTTTTTTATTTAATAGTTTTTGTGGCGTCATAAAAAAAATATTGTCATAATTATCAATCTCTCGAAAAAATACATTCATAAGATCTGAATGTTTTACTACCCAGCCAATATTTTCAGCAGAACTTATATCATCATCTAAATCAAAGGTTGTTAATTTAGTAGTAGCAGAGGTTACGCTGTCTGATATTGAAAGGGTATCAAAACCAAATAAATATGGTTCTAATTTTTCCCAAAGTCTGAATTTTGATAAGATTTTTCTTGTTGAATGAGTAATTGCATAAGTTTTATCCTTATCGATTAATCTGTCTCTTACTAATAAATCAGTTAAAAAAATATTGCAATTAAATTTTGAAAGTACAATTGAAAGTAATAAGCCTGTTGGACCGGAGCCAACAATTTTAAAATTGAATCTATTTTTCATCAGAAAATATAAATAACATCTATCTTTTGATATAAATATAGCAAATCTCCTCAAATGCTGGTCTCAATAAATAGGGGTATTCACCAACCCATAAATTAATTTCTGGCAACCAGGCATCTGTTAAATTAAAATCTCTGTCAAAATTACGGTTATTAGATGTTAATAAACATCTAATACTAGAGCCCACTCTAATTTGACTGTGCTTATTTTCCATTGGGAAACTTAACTTTTCTAAATAACCATCTTCATCTTCTAATTCAAGTACTAACCAAGTCCTTTTATTTTCTATCACCTCCAATTGACCTTGTCTATTAGATTGTTCTCTTGAACTTTCAATCTTCTCTGTTTTATATATATCTGATACATAACCATCAAATATAGTAAAAAATTTATATTTCCTTATTTGCATATTTTTTCTACTTGATTCAAGAATTGGCCCCCAGATGATATACAAAAAGAAAGCAACACAAAGCAATAACCAAAAATTGTTTGTTTGATCTCCAGTTGAACTAATAATTAATGAGATAAATCCCCCAATTGAAGAAACTATAACTCTTTGAAGAATTTTTCTTGGATTACCCAATGTATATTTAAATTGACTCCCAGTACCAACTGCAGGAATAAGTTTCGAGATTTGATTTGAATTAATTGGAATTAGCATTTTAAAAAATCAATTTTTCAAGTCCGTAAACTAGAGATTCATAATTACCTATTTTTTTTACCGCCTGTAAAACACCTGGCATATATGCTTTTCTATCAATAGTGTCATGCTTAATTGTGTAAGTTTCACCAGGGGATCCCATAATTACTAATTGATGGGCTAATAATCCTGGTAATCGTACCGAATGTATATTTATTCCTGAATCCCTAAGCCCTCCTCGCACACCCTTCAATGACTCAGACTCATTTACTAAACTCTGATTAAATTTCTTTGGATATTCTTCAATCATTTCTGCAGTTTTTATACATGTTCCGCTTGGAGAATCTGCTTTTTGATTATGGTGCATCTCTATTAATTCAATATTGTCATAAAACCTTGCGGCAACTGATGCTGCTTGCTGAAGAAGAACCATACCTACTGAAAAATTAGGTATTATTGCACAACCCACAGATGCTTTCTGAGCAAAAACAGACAAGTCTTTTATTTGAGAAGGAGTAAGACCTGTTGTTCCGACTACTGGTGAAATACCATATGCGATAGCTGATCTTGTATTTTCATAAACAGATTCAGGATGTGTGAAATCAACCAAGACTGGTTTGATATTTTCATTTCTGTAATTTTGACTAACAGAACACAAAGTCCCCTCAAAATCATTTGAAAGAAAAACATCACAACTTTTTACTTTCAATAATTCAGCAATATTCGATCCATTGTTCTTTTCGTTTATGTCAATTGCTGCAACAAGTTCACAATCAGTTGAATTTAATACAGAATTAACAACTTCGCTTCCCATTCTGCCTAAAGCTCCGGAGACTAGTACTGGTATGGGTTTTTTAGAATTTTCAGTCATTTTTGAAAAATTTTTTTTTTAAAAGGTTGTTACACGCTATTTATATTGCACACAATAACGTCATTTCATTCGTAGGCTGGTAGAAATACTTAAATAAAATCAATGTTTACGCAGGTCCGCTCAGCAAAACGCAGAGTATCTCCTGTTGAGGATAACAAACACAAAGTTGTAATAAAAGCAGTTTATGTTGTCCTTGAGCCACAATACCAAAATTCCTTAACGGAAGCTGCGAAGTCAATAAATGAAATGAATGGCCCAATAGGTATAGACCTTAGTGGCTATCTAATTGAAGAACTTAGAAATGAAAATAATTTTACAGATTTTAAAGCTGACATATCAAATGCGGATATATTTGTTGCTTCCCTAATTTTTATCGAAGATCTAGCACAAAAAGTAGTTGATGCTGTTTCTCCATACAAAGACAAACTTAAAGCATCTATTGTCTTCCCCTCGATGCCAGAAGTAATGAGATTAAATAAGTTAGGTTCATTTAGTATGGCTCAATTGGGTCAATCTAAAAGTATAATTGGAGATTTAATAAAAAAGAAAAAAGAATCTGATGGAGCAAGCTTCCAAGATTCAATGTTGAAATTGTTAAATACACTACCATCAATACTTAAATATCTACCAGTAGAAAAAGCTCAAGATGCGAGAACATTTATACTGAGTTTTCAATATTGGTTAGGTGGTACGACTGAGAACTTAAAAAACTTCTTGTTAATGATTTCTGAAAAATATGCAGTTTCAGAGGACATAAAAGATCAAATAGAAGAATTCAAAATACAAGATCCTGAAACCTTCCCAGATTTAGGTATTTGGCATCCTCTGGCTCCATGTATGTTTGAAAGTCTTAAAGAATATCAAATTTGGGAAAATAACAGGAAAGACATTAACCCTAAAGATGACAATACTCCAACAATAGGATTAGTACTTCAAAGGAGCCATATAGTTACCGGAGATGATGCTCATTACGTTGCTGTAATACAAGAGTTGGAATATAGAGGAGCAAGAGTTCTTCCCATTTTCTGTGGAGGTCTAGATTTTTCTAAGCCAGTCAACGAATTTTATTATGATTCAATAAATAAAGATACACCAATTATAGATGGAGTCGTATCTCTGACAGGATTTGCACTAGTTGGAGGCCCCGCAAGACAAGATCATCCTAAAGCTATTGAAGCTCTAAAAAAACTAAACAGACCTTATATGGTTGCACTTCCATTAGTTTTTCAAACTACTCAAGAATGGGAAGATAGTGATTTAGGACTACACCCAGTGCAGGTAGCACTTCAAATTGCAATTCCAGAACTAGATGGTGCAATTGAACCTATCATTCTCTCAGGTCGTGACGATGCTACAGGTAAGGCACACACACTCCAAGATAGAGTAGATGTAATTGCTGGAAGGGCTATAAAATGGTCAACTTTACGTGTTAAGCAAAGAAAAGATAAAAAATTAGCTATTACAGTATTTAGTTTTCCTCCAGACAAAGGGAATGTAGGTACAGCTGCATATTTGAATGTTTTCGGTTCAATTTACAGAGTTCTTCGCGAAATGAAATCAAAAGGATATCAAATAGAAGGACTTCCAAGTAATTCAAAAGAATTAATGGAAAAAGTAATTAATAATCCTGAAGCAATGGATGGTTCTCCCGAATTAAACATTGCCCATAAGATGTCAGTAAGTGAATATGAAGAGTTCACACCATATTCACAAAGACTTGAAGAGAATTGGGGTAAGCCACCTGGAAACCTAAATAGTGACGGACAAAACCTACTTATATATGGAAAACATTTTGGAAATGTTTTTATAGGCGTTCAACCCACATTCGGTTATGAAGGTGATCCAATGAGACTACTTTATTCAAGAAGTGCTAGTCCTCATCATGGTTTTGCAGCTTATTACACTTATGTAGAAAAAATATGGGGTGCAGATGCTGTTCTTCATTTTGGAACTCACGGTTCACTTGAATTTATGCCAGGTAAACAGATGGGTATGAGTGAAACATGTTATCCGGATTCTCTTATTGGATCATTACCAAATTTGTATTATTATGCGGCGAACAATCCTTCTGAAGCAACAATCGCAAAAAGAAGGGGATATGCCTCAACTATTAGCTATTTGACTCCCCCAGCAGAAAATGCAGGGCTTTACAAGGGACTTAAAGAACTTAGTGAGCTTGTCGGCTCTTATCAACAACTAAGAGAAAATAGTAGGGGAATTCAAATTGTTAATGCAATAGTTGAAACTTCTAAACAGTGTAATCTTGATAAAGATGTTGATCTCCCTGCAAAAAATATAGAAGAACTTTCTCTAGATGAAAGAGATCTATTTGTTGGCAATATCTACAAACAGTTAATGGAAATAGAAAGTAGATTATTACCGTGTGGTCTTCATACCATCGGAGAAGCTCCAACTGCTGAAGAAGCTGTAGCAACCTTGGTAAACATAGCATCTTTAGAAAGAGAACAAGAGGGCTTAAGATCTCTCCCTGGACTACTGGCAGAATCCCTAGATCTTACTATTGACCAAATTTATGATGGTAATAATAAAGGTGAACTCAAATTTGTAGAGTTAAATGAAAAAATCATAAAAACTGCAAGAGAATCAATATTTGCTATGGTTAAATCTTTAAAAATTGTCGATGGTAGAGTTTATCTAGAAAAATCACTTCTTTCTAAACTTTTTGATTTTCTTAAAGTATTTGGTATAAATCTACCCACTCCATGGTTAAGAGTATGTAGATTTAATGGATTTAATGAAATAAATCAGAAGGAATTAAATAAATTATTTGATTATTTACTTTTCTGCTTGGAACAAGTCTGTGCAGACAAAGAAATGGATAGCCTTATTAAAGCATTAGATGGTAATTATGTTTTGCCAGGACCAGGAGGAGATCCCATAAGAAATCCAGGTGTTTTGCCTAGCGGTAAAAACATACATGCACTTGATCCTCAATCAATTCCAACTACAGCAGCAGTAGCCGCAGCAAAGTCTGTTGTTGACAAATTAATAGAAAGACAAAAGGAAGAGCAAGGTAATTGGCCTGAAACAATTGCGTGTGTTTTATGGGGCACAGATAACATCAAAACTTATGGAGAATCTCTGGCACAAATCTTATGGTTTGTTGGAGTAAAACCAAAACCAGATTCTGTTGGGAGAATCAACAAATTAGAATTAATTCCTTTAGAGGAACTAGGTAGGCCAAGAATAGACGTTGTAGTTAACTGTTCTGGAGTATTTAGAGATCTATTTATCAATCAAATGGCATTAATAGATCAGGCAGTCAAATTAGCCGCTGAGGCTGATGAGCCTTTGGAATCAAATTTTGTAAGAAAACATTCATTAGAACAAGCAGAAAAAGAAGGCACCTCTATCAGAGAGGCTTCTGCAAGAGTATTCTCTAATGCAAGTGGTAGCTATAGTTCAAATGTTAATTTAGCTGTAGAAAATTCAACTTGGGAAGAAGAGAATGAACTACAAGAAATGTATTTATCACGTAAAACATATGCTTTTAATGCTGATAATCCAGGTGAAATGAATCAAAAGAGAGAGGTTTTTGAATCTGTAATGAAAACAGCAGATGTTACATTTCAAAACCTTGATTCCTCAGAGATTTCCCTAACAGATGTAAGTCATTATTTTGATTCAGATCCAACTAAATTAATAAAAACATTAAGAGATGATGGAAAAGAACCAAGTAGTTACATAGCAGACACTACCACTTCTAATGCTCAAGTTAGAACACTTGGAGAGACTATCAGATTAGACTCAAGAACAAAACTTTTAAATCCTAAGTGGTATGAGGGTATGCTCAAATCTGGTTATGAAGGAGTCAGAGAGCTTTCTAATAGACTAAATTATACTCTTGGTTGGAGTGCGACAAGTGGTCAAGTAGATAATTTTGTATATGAAGAAACAAATGAAACATTTATAAATGACGAAGAGATGAGGAAAAGATTAATGGATCTAAATCCTAATAGTTTTAGAAGAATAGTAGGGACTTTGCTAGAAGTCAATGGTAGAGGATATTGGGAAACTTCTGACGAAAATATAGAACAGTTGAAAGAACTATATCAAGAGGTAGAGGATAAAATCGAAGGTGTTAAAGAATAATAATCTTATTATTTTCTATAAATCCTATCAGCAACTTTTAGAATTTGATAATTCATTTTTACATTGTGAACTCTCACAATATCAATATTAAAGTGGGAACAAACACAACTTATTGCAAGGGTTCCAATATCCCTTTCTTTGGGATTTTTCTCATCCAAAATTTCTCCTAAAAATCTTTTTCTTGATGCACCAATTAATATTGGTAAATTTAAGTTTTTAAATACATCTAAGTTTTTTAGAATTTTCAAATTTTGATTAATATCCTTTGAAAAACCAATTCCGGGATCCACAATTATATTGCTTTTAGATATATTTCTTTCTAAAGCAATTGTTATTAAACTATCAAGAGAAGTTTTAACTTCACTCAATAAATTACTGTATTTGGAAAGTTTATTCATATTTTGACTATTTCCTCGACTATGGGTAATAACAAATGGGCATTTGAATTTTGAAACTACATCCAGAATTTTTCTATCTCTTCTTCCTCCAGTGACATCATTTATCCAATTAGCACCATTTAAAAGAGTTTCGTAAGCTACCTCAGAATTAAATGTATCAATAGAAATCAAAACATCTGGATATTCAGATTTTATTAATTTAAGATATGGGATCAATCTTTTTATTTCTATACTAGATCCAACTTCTTCAGCCCCAGGTCTCGTACTCTGGGCACCAAGATCAATAACATCCACACCATTACACACAAAATGATTGACTTGATCTAAAACTTTATTTATAGAATTTAAATCTCCACCATCACTAAATGAATCAGGAGTTAAATTAATAACTCCCATAATTGAAGTTTTTTGTCTCCAGCCTTTTGGCCATGGATTTTGCTTATTGATAATTTGCAATTCTGGCAAAACTATTTGGATCTAATGAAGCCCCTCCAACTAAGACTCCATCTATATCACTCATCGACATTATTTCGTCAATATTATTAGGTTTAACTGATCCTCCATATTGAATAATCACATCATCGAAACCTATTAATTTTCGAATCAAAGAACATATATTATTAGCGTCTTTAGCCTCACATGTTTTACCTGTCCCAATAGCCCAAATTGGTTCATAGGCAACAATTAAATTTGATGGATCTGTATTTTCTAGCCCTTGTTCTACCTGTCTAGTGATAACTCTATCAGCCTCTCCTCTCTCTCTTTGTTCTAGTGTTTCTCCAACACAAACTATGGGAGTAAGTCCACTACATTGAGCAAAAACTGCTCTTTTATTAATTTGTTCATCACTTTCACTAAAATATTTTCTTGGTTCACTGTGACCAACTATTGCATATGAGACTCCATGTTCAATCAGCATTTTTGGAGATATTTCCGCAGTAAATGCTCCTTCATCTTCCCAATGAATATTTTGACTAGAAATATCTAAATAATCAAAATCAGAATGCTTAGAAAAGGTTGAAATAGCTGTAAAAGGTGGCGCAATAACAACTTTACGATCATCTCTGATGTTTTTTATTAAAGGTATAAACTCTTCTAAATAAGACTTCGCTTCAGCACAAGTCATATGCATTTTCCAATTACCAGCAATAACAGATTTTCTCAAAATACTATCTCCAAGAAAATTATATTAATATAAATTGAGTTGAATAAGCCAACTATTCAAAAATTAATTCATTTTTTAGAAATATAACTTTATCTCCCTTATTTAATTTTCTTCCTCTCCTAGTTTCTATTACACCATTAACTTTTACAGAGCCAGATTTAATAAAAGTTTTTGCCTCTCCTCCAGAGGAGACCAAATTTTTCCATTTTAAGAATTGATCTAATTTCATTGTTTTTTATGCCCCAAGATATTGATAAAGTAGGATAAATAATAAAATATATAATATCTTGAGACTAATACCACCAGTCAGACCATATTTAGATAGGTTCATAAAGGGTTTTATATGCATGCTTATATATGTAGCTTGTTGGCCTTTGTTAGCTTATTTAGCTGGAAACTTAATCCCAGCAATTGGATCAGGTGATCTATCAAAAGTTTCTAGCATAATAATTAAGTCTTTATTAGTATTTTTAATTCAAAAAACTGCTCAATTTGGACAGGATGTATTCATAGCAAAACCATCATTAGAAATTAGTGAAGTAATGAGGGGAAATTTATTTAGCAAAATTCAAAAAATAGATATGACTTCTGTCCAGAAGATTTCAGCCGGAGATATCACATACAGACTTACAGAGGATGCTGATAGAGTAAGCGAAGTTATTTATAAAACAGCTCAGGATACTATTCCATGTACCTTACAATTATTAGCTGTAATAATATATATGTTTTATTTAGATTGGTCACTCACATTATCAACGTTTTTTTTAGCACCATTGATTATTCTTTCAGTTAATAGTTTTGGAAGAAGAGTTTTATTCGCATCTGAGAAAAGTCAAGAATCAACCAGTAATTTAGCAGAATTAATAGGTGAATCTATAAATGGAATGTCGACGATAAGAGCTTTTGCTGCAGAAAATTGGATTGAGAATAGATTTTATAAAAGATTAATTGCAAATAAAAAAGCAAAATATAAAACATTAAAATTACTAGCATTTCAGCATCCAGTTGTAGGCTTCATAGAGGCATTTGGAATATTAGCAATATTAGGTTTAGGCGCCGCAAGAATTAATTTAGGCCTTCTAACTAGTGAAGAATTTAGTAGTTTTTTTGCTGCAATATTGATGCTTATTGATCCAATAAGCCATGTAAGTACAAATTTTAATGATTTTAAACAGGCAGAAGCATCAATAAAAAGGTTGAATAATATAAATCTAGAACCTATTGAAGATAGTAAGAAAAATTTCAAAAAGTTATATAATATTGAGGGCAATATACGTTTCAAGACTGTTAATTTTGAATACAATAAAGATAATCAAGTTCTTAAAAATATAAATTTAGAAATTAAAAAAGGTGAAGTTACAGCTTTCGTTGGAGCTTCAGGGGCTGGTAAAAGTACAATGATGGCATTGATATTGAAATTTATAACTCCAAATAATGGAGACATTTTTATTGATGATAAGAATCTAAAATTATTGAATACAAAAGATATAAGAAAAAATATTGCACTAGTACAACAACAACCTTTTTTATTTTCAGGGAAAATTATTGATGTAATAAGAATGGGCAGGAGTTATACCGAAGAAGAAGTAATTGAATCAACAAAAAAAGCTAATGCTCACCACTTTATTGAAAATCTTCCTCATCAATATGAAACTAAGATAACTGAAAGAGGATCAAATTTCTCAGGTGGTCAGATCCAGAGGATAGCAATTGCTAGAGCAATACTAGGAAACCCATCTATTCTTCTTTTAGATGAGGCTACAAGCGCATTAGATGCAGAATCTGAGTCAGAAGTTCAAGAAGGGCTTAATAGAGCAATGAAAGATAGAACAGTTATTGTAATTGCTCATAGATTAGCCACTACACAAGGGGCAGATAAAATAGTTGTCTTCGATAAGGGCGAAATTGTTGAGGTTGGGAAACATATTGATTTACTAAATAAAAAAGGGATTTATAAAGAATTATGTGAAAAACAATTGATTAAAAAGTTATGATCCTATTTTATTTATTAATAAAGTTAAATCCATGAGTGAAAATACAAATGATTCTGCCAACCCAGTTTTAACCTTTGAAGGTAAGAAGTATTTGATAAATGATCTTTCTAATGACATAAAAGAATCTATAAAAGGATTACAAATAGCAGAAACACAACTTAAAATGCATGAAGATACTTTGAAATTACTTTCAATTAGTCGAAACTCCTTGGTGAATCAATTAAGAGAAAAACTAAAAGACTTAGAGTAAAGTTTTAATCTTCATGTATTTCTTGTAGAGAGTAAGTATTGATTTTATTACTTTGCAAGGCTTTGATTGCTTTAATGGCTGCCTTCGCTCCAGGGATGGTTGTAAAAGTAGGAATATTATATTCTAAAGCAGCACGCCTTAAATATGCGTCGTCATGAAGAGCCTGTGATCCTATTGGAGTATTAATTATTAATTGAACAAGTCCAGAACGAATTAGGTCCTCTATATTTGGTCTTCCTTCATGGACTTTTAGCACTTTTTCAACATTAATGCCTAAATCTACCAAGTATGCAGCTGTACCTTTTGTTGCAATCAATTTAAATCCTAAAATCAACAATTCTCTGGCAATTTCTTCAAGATTTTTTTTATCTAAATCATTAGTAGACAAAAAAGCAACTCCTTCAGAAGGAACACCATTTCCTGCTGCCAATTCCGACTTAGCATAAGCAATTCCGAAATCCTTAGCTAAACCCATTACTTCCCCAGTAGATCGCATTTCAGGACCTAGAAGTGTATCAGATCCAGGAAATCTTTTAAAAGGTAAAACAGCTTCTTTTACTGCCTGAAATTTTGGAGAAAATTCTTTAGTAAAATTAATATCTTCTAATGTTAAACCTTGCATTAACTGGGTCGCTAATTTTGCAACTGGTTTACCTATGGCCTTGGAAACGAATGGAACTGTTCTGGAAGCTCTCGGATTAGCCTCAAGAATAAATAATTTGTTTTCTTTATTATTTAAATTTGTCACTGCAAATTGTAAATTAATCAAACCAACAACATTTAGTTTTTGTGCAATTAATTTAGTCCAAGTCTTTACATTATCTATAGTTGATTCCGAAAGAGAAATTGATGGTAAACAACAAGCTGAATCTCCCGAATGAATTCCTGCAGGTTCAACATGTTCCATCAAACCAGCAATTACAACTGAACCTTCTGAATCACATAAAGCATCAACGTCTATCTCAATAGCATTATTCAAATATTGATCGAGAAGGATTGGATGATCAGGTGATACCTTAACTGCTTCAGAAATGTATCTAGATAATTCATTCTCATCTTTAACAATTTCCATTGCCCTGCCTCCTAAAACATAAGAAGGCCTTACGACCAAAGGAAATCCAATATTTTTGGCTACCTTTTGTGCTTCATCTTGATTACGAGCTATGCCGTTTAAAGGTTGCCTAATACTTAATTCTTCAAGTATATTTGTAAATTCTTCTCTATCTTCTGCTATGTCGATAGATATTGGAGACGTTCCAAGAATTTTTGTACCAGTTTTTAAACCCTCATCAGTTTTAAGCCATTCAAATAAAGGTAATGATAATTTCAATGGAGTTTGACCTCCAAATTGAACTATCAAACCATAAGGATTTTCAGCTTCTATTATGTTGAGAACATCCTCCAAAGTTACAGGCTCAAAATATAAAATATCGCTAGTATCATAATCTGTTGATACAGTTTCTGGGTTACTATTAACCATTATTGTTTTGTAACCACTTGTTGAAGCTTGATATGAAGCATGACAACAACAGTAATCGAATTCTATTCCTTGACCAATTCTGTTTGGACCTCCTCCAAGAATCATAATTTTCTTTGACTTATTATTATCTGAAATCTCGCTATCAAAAATTTCAGAATTTAAATTAATAAAGGATTCTTCGTAAGTTGAATAATGATAGGGAGTCGAAGATGAGAACTCTGCTGAACAAGTATCGACTGTTTTATAAATAGGTATAATATTTAGATCTTTTCTATATTTTCTCACTTCAAAAAAGTCAGACTTAGTTAACTTTGCTATCTGTTGATCTGAAAAGCCTAATTGTTTAGCATTTAGCATCAAATCTCTATCTAGATCAATAAGTCCTTTTTCTTTCAAAAATTCATTTTCAAAATTAAATATATTACGTAATTTCTCAATAAACCAAGAATCTAAATTAGTAACTTCTTGAATATAAGAATTGGTTTTGCCTATCTGCATAGCTTTTTTAACTATGAGAATTCTTTCAGACGTAGGTGTTCTTAAACTATTATTTATGTGATTCTCGTTCTTAAATTCATCTAGTGAATCACATTCCCATCCAAAAATACCTACTTCTAAGGACCTTAATGCTTTCTGAAAAGATTCTTCAAAAGAACGCCCGATTGCCATTGACTCACCTACGGATTTCATTGAAGTGGTTAAGGTATTTGAAGAGCCTTTAAACTTTTCAAATGCAAATCTAGGGATTTTAGTAACTACATAATCAATTGATGGTTCAAAACATGCAGGTGTTTTTTTTGTAATGTCGTTAATAATCTCATCAAGTGTATAGCCAACCGATAATAAAGCCGCAATTTTGGCTATGGGAAATCCAGTTGCTTTACTTGCCAATGCAGAGGATCTACTCACACGAGGATTCATTTCTATTACAATTACTTCTCCATTAGATGGATTTATTGCAAATTGAATATTACTCCCTCCAGTTTCAACTCCTACCTCTCTAATAATTTTTAATGACATGTCCCTCAATCTCTGGTACTCCTTATCTGTTAAAGTCTGTGCGGGAGCTACAGTAATGGAATCTCCAGTGTGGACACCCATTGGGTCTAAATTCTCAATACTGCAAACTATTACTACGTTATCTGCTGTATCTCTCATTACTTCTAATTCAAACTCCTTCCATCCAATAAGTGATTTTTCAATTAATATTTGATCCCTTGGACTTTCCTCTAATCCAGTTGTACACAATTCAATAAATTCTTCAAGATTAAAAGCAATTCCACCTCCTACACCACCCAAAGTAAATGCCGGCCTTATTATAAGAGGATAGGAATTAATTTTTTTTTGTACTTCTTTAGCTTCAGCCAGGTTAGAAGCTATACCAGATGGGCAAACATTTACATTTATCTTTTCCATCGACTCTTTAAACAATTTTCTATCTTCAGCTTTATTAATAGCTTTTAAATCAGCACCAATTAATTCAACATTATTTTTTTTTAAAAAATCTGACTCTGATAATTTAACCGCTAGATTCAAAGCAGTTTGACCTCCCATAGTGGGAAGAATAGCATCAGGTTTTTCTCTTAAAATTATCTGTGAAATGATTTCAGGAGTCAATGGTTCAATATATGTTTTACTTGCAACCTCAGGATCAGTCATAATCGATGCCGGATTTGAATTTATCAATATAATTTCATAACCAGCTTTTCTTAAAGCTTTGCAAGCTTGAGTGCCAGAGTAATCAAATTCGCATGCTTGTCCTATAACAATCGGACCTGAACCTAAAATAAGAATTTTTTTAAGATCACCTCTTTGAGGCATAATTTAAAACCTTCATTTATTTCATGCTACTTATAAATCATCAGATTTTAATGAAGTTACTTGAAAAGCAACATTTGTTTCTATAGTATTGAAAGAAAATAATTTTTTATGAGCGAACTTCAGCGACTTAAAAGTTTGTTACCTCCAGAGAATGAAAATTGGGTATTTGTTGAAGCTGCTGCAGCTATAGATCCACCTTTAATAACGCTTGAGGAAATTGGTCGTGACGAAGTAGAAATCCAAATTGATTTAGATGAATGGGATAACTTTGCAATTGACCACAGAAATCTATTATTTTGGCACGAAGTAGGCAAGATCCAAAATGACACAATTCCCAGAGATGGTTGGGAAATGGCAGCTCTTGCTATTGGGCTTGGAGGAGCGATAGGGGAGTTGTGGGTACAAGATGGGCTACTTTTATTACTTGCTCTTGGTTTATCAAGTTTTGCAGGTTATAGATTATATATAAAAAATAATTCTGAAAAAAAACTTCAAGATGCTATATTTGCAGATGAAAAAGCTATAGATCTTGCTTGTAGATTTGGATATAGCATACCAAATGCGTATAAAAGTCTCGGAGGAGCATTAAAGGAGTTAATAGATAAAACGCGAAAAAAGAAAAAAAGAAGTTTCTTTGAGGATAGATTAGATGCTCTAAGAAAAAGTGCTGAAAAAGCTAGATCAGAATTGTCTCAGCAAGAAGGTTCAGAAAAATCTGTCTCAAGCGAAAATGTATATGGACAATAAAAGTTTGGTTTTAATGGCAGCTAAAGCTTGTGATGATAAAAAGGCAAAAGACATAAAACTTATAAAAATTGACAAGGTATCTTTCATAAGTGAATGGATACTGATCGCAGAAGGATTATCTGATGTACAAGTTAGATCTATCACTAACTCTGTTGAGGGAGAGCTTAGAGATAAGGCTAATATTGAACCAATAAGAAAAGAAGGTTTTAACGAGGCAAAATGGGCCTTACTTGATTATGGCGATTTGATTGTAAATATTTTTCAACCAGAAATAAGAAAATTTTATGACCTTGAATCATTCTGGAGTAATGGAGATAATCTTACATTTCCATAATTATTATTTTATGAGCCAATCAAAATGTCCTGTTCCTAGAGAGCAACAACCCACAAATGAATACATTGAATTATCAAAATCCAATATTTTTTCATGGCCAAAAACGAAAAAATCATTAATTCTTGTATTGATTAAATTCTGGTTATTTACTTTTGTTATATTTCTTGTTATTTCTTCTGGAAGTATATATTTCAAGACATCTCTTTTAAAATATATTCTATTAAGTTTTTTTAGTAGTTTATCAATACCACTTTTAATTGCCATCAAGTTATATCTTGGTTGGAATCATGTCTTTAAGAGATTAACATCAGAAAGAGTTGAGTACGAAGAATCCGGTTGGTATGACGGTAATGTATGGATAAAGCCCTTAGTTTTAAGAGAAAAAGAATCACTAATAGCCTCAATTGAGGTAAAGCCTATTTTAAAAAATTTAATTCAAATTTTTTCTATTATTTCAGTAATAGCATTATCAGGAATTTTGCTTTTTCAATATAACAATTTCTAAATGAGTTCAAACTTCAAAAACCTATACACATCGAATAATCCTCCTTTAGAAGCAATTTTAATGAGAGGCTCAAATATTGAGTCAATCCATAAAATTCATGCTGTTATTACGGACAAAAAAGGTAGGGTTTTAATGTGCGCAGGAAATCCAGAATATAAAAGTTTTATAAGATCAGCATTAAAACCTTTTCAGGCAATACCTTTTGTTAGTAGTGGAGCTGCATCAAAAATAAATAATGATTCAAAATCAATTGCATTAGCATGCGGTTCACATAGTGGATCAAAACTTCATTCAAGGGAAGCCTTCAAAATATTATGGGAATATGACATCGACATTAATAATCTGAAATGTCCAAAATCAAAGATAAGTCCTTTAGAACATAATTGTTCAGGCAAGCATGCTGCTTTTTTAGCTACATGCAAAAAAATGAATTGGCCATTAGATACCTACTTAAAGGGGAATCATCAACTTCAAATAGAAATATTCAGAATTATTTCTGAATTACTTGAAATCCCAATATCTGAAATAAACGCAGAACGTGATGATTGTGGTGCCCCAACTCTTTATTTAAAACTATTAGAAATGTCAAAATTATATTCACTTCTGAGCAGTTCCGACAATGCTGAATTAGAACAAATCAGTAGGGCGATGACAACTAACCCAATAATGATAAGCGACAACAATAAATTTGATACAGAAATAATTAAGGCATCCCATGGACAAGTTATAGGTAAAGGTGGTGCAGAGGGAATACAATGCTTATGTAAGGTAAATGAAGGCATAGGACTTGCATTAAAAGTAGAAGATGGTTCAAAAAGAGCCAAGCATGCTGTTAGTCTTCATTTACTAAAACAGTTAGAGTGGATATCTGACTTAAGAATTCACGACATAGAAGAAAAAGTGTTTAATTTTTCTGAAGGAGTACGAATTGAAGTTAAAGGTAAATTAAAATTCCAAGAATCCTAAAGAAATAGAAAAAATTACTCTTTCAGATGTATGCTATATATATGTCGCGGGGTAGAGCAGTCTGGTAGCTCGTCGGGCTCATAACCCGAAGGTCGGAAGTTCAAATCTCCCCCCCGCCACCAAATAGGAGCAGCTTAGCGGCTGCTTTTTTAATTTATGCAATTATTTTCAGTATTTTTGGAGATATTATAAAACAATAGGATTTACAAAGAACTAAAGAGAGCTTATTAGAGGCTATTAGAGTTCCTTTTGCATGGAAAATTTTAAATCAACTCTCACTATTAGACCAATAATGATTAAGAAAATTCCAATGTAAGAGTTGAAAGATAGTTCCAAAATACTTAATTAAATTTCTATCTAAATCTTAGCTCATAAATCTTTTTTATTAAATATTCTAATAAGAAAACAATTTTTTAAAAAATAGGAATAATATCTCTTTCTTGTTGAATAAGTAAATTATTAAGGTAAAGTGTCATATAAATTTAGAAAAAATATATGCAGAATTTGCTTCAGCGGGATCTAGGTTCAAGCTTGCTATCAATAGCAATTATTTTGGGATTGATAGGTTTATTTTCTGTTTTCTTGAGAATATTTACAATTTCAATAAAAAGAATCCTTGAAGCAGTATTTAAAAAATCTTAATTATTAAAATAAATAAAATATTTATAGTTAGTCACATAGTTCTAATCCCAATAGGTATAATAACCTAAAAATGTTAATTTTAGATAAGGCAAAGATAGGGGATTATGTTCAAATAAACTTAGAACTATCAAAGGATAGACTTAATAAAGAAATTCTTGATGATATAAATGTTTCTTCAGTGGCTAAGATAAATAATTTTAGAATAACTGATGGTAAGGGTATTGGAGTTATAGTGCAATTATCTAATGGTAAAGAGCAATGGTTTTTTGAAGATGAAATTGAGCTCCTCGACGAAAATGGTAATGTAATTAAAAAGAATTATCTTAAAAACGAGAATAGTAATTTAATATTTGAAGTTTTAAAAGGACTAAATTATGAAAATAAAAATAAGGTAAGAGAGTTACTTAATCCAATTAACTTTTCTCTCTGGCTGGTTGTATCGTTTAGAGATATTTTTTAATTCGTTAAAAATTTCTATAAAATAAAAATAATTTAATAATTTATTTAAATAAAATTTCAGAAATTAAAAATTGAAATGGTGCAAAATATTATCGATGTAAGAAATTTATCTAAGTCATTTGATATTTCTTACAAAGAACCAGGCTTAAAAGGAACAATTAAACATTTTTTTAGAAGACAAACAAAAAGTTTAAAAGTTATAAAAGATATAAGTTTTGAAATTAAAGAAGGAGAAATAGTAGGTTTTCTTGGTGCTAATGGAGCTGGGAAAACAACAATTTTAAAAATGCTTTGTGGCTTAATTTATCCAAGTGAGGGTTCGATTTTAGTGTCAGGCTACTTACCTTTCATGAGAAAAGAAAATTTCCTAAAAAATATCACCTTAATAATGGGACAAAAGCAACAACTAATTTGGGATCTTCCGCCAATTGAATCACTTTATTTGAATGCATCAATATATGACTTAAATAAGTTCGAAGCTAAAAGGAGAATAAAAAAACTATCCGAAATGCTTGAAATTGATGAAGAGCTCTTCATACCTGTTAGAAAACTTTCATTAGGTCAGCGTATGAAGTCAGAATTACTAGCAGCTTTGATACACGAACCAAATATTCTATTTTTAGACGAGCCGACACTTGGATTAGATATTAATGCACAGAGAAATTTAAGAAAATTCCTTCAAAAATATAATAAGGAAACTAATGCAACAATATGCCTAACTAGTCATTACATGAAAGATATTACATCACTATGCAAGAGGGTTATATGTGTTCATGAAGGAGCTATATCATATGATGGAAAACTTGACCTATTATTAAAAAAACTATCTCCTGTTAAAGAAATATTAATAGTTTGTCGCTCAGAAGAAGATGCAATTAAATTAGAAAATTCCGGTTTTACGGTTAAAACTAAAATAAAAAATGAAATCACTATAAAAGTTGAAAACGACTCTATTACTTCTTCTCTAAAAACAATTCTAAATGATTTTGATATTGAAGACCTTTTTATAAATGAACCACCTATAGATGAAATTATTGGGAGGGTATTAATTAAAAAAGATTATGATATCTAATTTGATTAACCGCAAAATATTCACCTTATTAAAGGTGCAATATTCTAACATGTTGGAATATAGGGTAGAAATTGCATTATGGGCAATTTCAGGAATTATTCCTTTTTTCATGTTAAACATTTGGACAAACAATAATCTAAATGAATCGATAAACATTAGCGATGTTATGCTTTCTAGGTATTTCTTATGTGCTTTTTTTGTAAGACAGTTTTCTGTAGTTTGGGTTGTATTTAGCTTTGAAGAGGATTCTCTTATGGGGAAGGTATCTCCGTATTTAATTCAACCTTTAAATCCATTTTTCAGATATTTTGCACAACATCTTGCAGAACAAATAACAAGATTTCCTTTCGCACTAATAATCGCATTTTTCTTTTTTATATTCAATCCAGAAAGTATATGGATTCCAAATTTGGGTATTTTATTCTTATCGATAATATCGACTTTCTTATCTTTCTTAATTCAATTTTTAATTCAGTCAATAGTTGCATGTCTATGCTTCTGGACAGAGAAAGCATCATCGATAGAAAGATTGTTATTTATTCCAACTTTATTTCTCTCAGGTCTTTTAGCTCCAGTAGTTTCATTTCCCGAATATGTTAAATCTTGGATTTATTTAACTCCTTTTCCATATCTAATTGATTTCCCTGCGAACTTACTATCAGGTAATGAAACAAACATTAGTGGAGGCTTAACTATGCAAATTGCATGGATTCTTTTACTTTTCCCAATATTCAAAAAGATCTGGTCTGAAGGAACGAAAAAATATACTGCTATGGGCTCATGAATCTAAGAAAATATCTAAAAGTTTATAAAAAATTCTTACATACTTCTTTGGCTTCTGAGTTGGAGTATAAGACAAATATATTAATTGATTTAATTACTGCAATTTTAAGTTTAATAGGGAGTATTTTTCTATTATCTATTTTCTTTCAAAGTAATGGATATATTGGAGGGTGGAAATTTGAACAGGCACTAATAATTCAAGGTATTTATACAATTTTGAATGGAATAACTAATACATGGTTCAATCCAAATCTTACAGAAATAGTTAAGCATATTAGAGAAGGAACCTTAGATTTCGTACTTTTAAAGCCTATTGATAGTCAATTTTTCATTTCCCTAAAAAGAATTAGTCCATCTGGTTTTTTAGAAATAATGCTTGGATTTTGCTTATTGTTATACTGCATCAAAATTAATCAAATAAATTTAAATTTAACCTTTCTTTCTCTATGTTTAATTACGATAATCTGCTCAATTTGTATCTTATATAGCTTATGGTTTTTTATTTCAACAACTACTATTTGGTTTGTTAAAACATGGAATGCCACAGAAGTATTAAGATCGTTCCTTTATATTGGAAGATTTCCTTTAAATTCATTTTCATTTTCATTAAGAATATTTTTTAGTGTTTTCATTCCTATTGCATTTATAACTACAATTCCCTCCGAAGTTTTCTTAGGTATTTCTCAATTATGGAAAATATTGCTTGAAGTTATTGTTGCTTTAATATTTTGCTCTACTTCAAGAAAGTTCTGGTTATATGCATTAAAGTTCTACTCTTCGGCATCGAGCTAAATAAATATTATTTAACAACCTCCCTGCAAAATTCCCAAATTCTTTGTTTACTTTTCAGATTAGATAGTCGAGATAATTTCTTAAAAGTATTTGTTGATTTTTCAACAGATAAAAGCCTGCAGTTATAGTTGATATCATAATGTCTTGAAATAATTCGTACTTTAAATGCAACATCACAAAGAATAATTATTAGCGTGAGAAAAATTACAATAACAGAAAAAAGAGAAAATGATTTTGAATAATTTTCATTTTCAGTTTTTAATTCAAACTTCATTATTTAACTATATGTTTAGGGCACTTAATTGCTGCAATAGCAACGGCTGTAACTTTGAAATTTTCTGACTTCTCAATAACCTTTTTAACCTCTAATGGTCCAAATTTATTACTTGCATCACTGTAAGAAAGTAGTAAAGATTTATAATTATCATGGCCTAAATCTCTATATTCACAAAAATTATCTCCAACATAGTTCAAAAGAGTTAGTAATGTTAATTCAATCATTAAATCTTTTTAACTAACAAAGTTCATACGAATAATACAATGCATGACATTTTTTACAAGTTTAATTAATAAAATACTTGAAATCATGAAATAAGAAGTTTACTAATGTAATTTAAAATTAAAAAATTTTTTCAGAATTGTAATACTCACACTTATGAAATCATTAAAGCACTATCTGTAGTGGGTAAGTGTTAGTAAATATACACTACTTATAGGGGCTTGCATTTTATAAGAAATTGGTTTAAAAATAAGGTTCCCCATCACCCGGCCCCACGTTTGTGAGGCCTTTTTTTATAGGGTTTGAACCAATAGTATTTTTTAATACAATTAGATATTCATAAAAACATAGAGTAAAAAATAAAGCCAACAATGAATTTAACTTTATTAGCTCTTATGGCAATTTTCGGTCTTTTTTTGACCACAACTGTATTGACCTTATCATTTAATTAATCTATAAAAAATTCTTTATGGATTTAATCAATAAACTAATCCCAACAAACAGACAAACTGATGTAAAAGTTTTCTTGATCAGTATATTTCCTTTTAATTTTGACAAATGAGCCCCGAAATATCCTCCTGTAAAAGAGCCAATTATTAGAATTATTAATGTATTTGAGGGAATTGATCCTATTTTACTCAAAAAAACTGCTCCGGTAAAATTCCAAAAGATCCCAACAGTAAGGAATGTCAAACTTATAGCTCGAAGAAAATCCATTCCAAAGGTTTTTATTAAAAGTATTGTAACAAGCAATCCAGTTCCTGAAGAAATAGAACCATTCAAAATACCAATTAGGAAAATAAAAATTAAAAATCTAATTTTATAAACTGAATTAAATTTAGCTTTTCCAGATGATAAACCCAAATCTGATTTAAGGATTGAGTAAAAAGCCAATAATATTGAAATTATTCCTAAAAATAAATATAAATATTTTTCAGATATATATTCAACTATTGAGGCTCCAAGAATAACTCCTGGCAATCCAAAAATCAAAATTAGCCAAGCAACACGTATATCATTTCTTAGAGATTTGTAATTTCTTAATGAACCTCCTATTCCTAATGCTACTGTTGCTAATTTATGACTAGCCAAAGCCTGATAATAAGGAATCCCAAATAAAATCAATGCTGGCAATTGAAGTAATCCTGCTCCACCTCCAGAAATTGCTGAAAAAGTATTAGAAAAGAAGGAGATCAAAAAGATAGAAATAAATTTATATAAAGAGTTATCAACGTTATCTACTAATGTAGTTAAAAAATAAAGCATTAAATCTAAATTCTAATATTTAATAATTAAATATTCTTATTTTATAAGAAACGAACTATTTACAAAGTATTATCTTCTCTGTTTCAATCAAACTTTAAAAAAACTGTTATTATCTAAAAAATTATCAAGAACATTATGCATAGGCAAGATGCAATTTACCTTGATCAACTATGTCCCAAGATAAGTAATAAAAGTTGGAGAGAGTCACTTCATAAACTTACTAAATATAAATGCATTTATTGCGGTAAACCATCAGAATCCCTTGATCATCTTCATCCAATGTCACAAGGAGGTAAAAGCAGTACAAATAATTGCGTGCCATGTTGTTTGTCATGTAATGGCAAGAAATCAGATTCCGAAGTTCTTAGTTGGTACAGAAAACAAAATTTTTATGATCCTAGAAGAGCTATGGCAATACGAGCATGGCTTAATGATGATTTAAAACTAGCGTCAGTTCTTTTGAACTACTTAAAGTAAAATTAAATAATTAATTTATTAAAATCCCTAAAAATTTATTTTATCAAGCATAAAACTAACATCCCATTTTGGTAAATAATTATTTTGTTTTAAATTATTCTTTTTTCTTTGGAATTAATTTCATAGCTCCTTAAAATTGAAATGTTAGAATAATCATCTTTCCACATTATTGGCGAATCTATAACTTTTCTTTCCGGAGATTTTACTGAAAAAATCAATCCAAACACAAAAAGGATTGTAATCAAGATTAAAGACATTACTAGTTTGTCTGGAATATTATTCATTAGCTTAATCTATCTAGAAAATTTTTTGTCAGGAGTTGTTTTTTCGTATATTTCTAGAAAATAAGATTTAAAATAGTCAACTCCCAACTTGCCAATTAATCCAAATGACCAACCACATTCATTTACTACTTGTAAGGAAATTTGATTTGCCAAGTCATCTTTCTCAATCCATTGTTTTTGTGGATTGTAAGAAAAAGATATAATATTTTCTGTTTTTAATATGGCTGATTTCATTGCTTCATCTTTAGAAAAACCATTTTGAATAGCCTTGCAATATTTTCTAGAGAAATTATTAGAGATCCTATTTTGTAGTAAAGAAACACTAGGATCTGACTTTTCAAATGCTAAACCTATTGGAGGATTAAATAGATAAATTATAAAGAGAACTAAACCAAAAAAGAAATTTAACAATAGCTATTAATCAATATTTATAAATTATATAATAGTTTCTTTTTATTTTCTTTTCAATTTAATCTTATAAAAATTAAAAGCTAAATTTAATTTCAATTTATTAATAATTAATAGTATTGCAATAAGTTCAGTAATAATATTCAAAGGTTTATTTGACTACTAATATGTACGATTCATTGATGACTCTGCTATTTTTCCCTGATTGGACAAACGGATTACCATCAGACTTTCTAATTCTTCATTTTTTCGTTGGGGCTGTGATTTTTCCATTCAACATGATTCATGCAAAAGCAAGAAAAATCGATAGTAATAATCCACAGGAAGCAGCTAATGGATATAAAAATTCAGACACTACTACATTTTTTGGCTTCGAAGAAATCAATTAAATTTTAATAAAATTAATTAATTGATTATAATTTTCCTAAATACTTCCTTAAATCTTAAAATTTTTAGTCCTAGTGAACCCTTAGGTATATTGATCTTGTTTTTAGGATTAATATTTACTTATATGATTTTCTATATTATTTATGCTGTAAGCACTAATAAAGAATCAATCGAAGATATAAAAATAAGAACAAAAAAGGAGTCTTTGCAAAAGGAGAAAATAGGAAAATTATTCCCTAAGAAAAAATAAATTTAATTGTTTTATTACTATTCAGCAATCTATTTATATTATTGATTATTAAATCAGTAGGATCAAAAAACATTAATTTTAGCTCTCTTAAGTCAAACATTTTTCTATAAATCATTATTTTAACAACTCAATTTTTCGTGTGAGAAATTAATTTTGTATTAATACAGCAAAAATATTTTCATAACTAGAAAAAAATGTTAAAAATGAAGAAATGATTTAGAAACTTGGAGAATTCATCTCAATATCTATTTCTAGCTAGTGGAGCAAAGAATGGAGAAGGGTTTTGGATTGTGGGAGTCAAAAGTTGTGATGAAACTATTCTTGAAGATAAAAACCTTTTAGATTGTCATAGAAAAGAATTAATAGGAAATGAATCAGCAAAGGATATTCTTTTCGCTATTAATTTAAACATAAACAATTTATTTAATGAACTAAAAAATAAAAATTTTTTAATTAAAAGACCTTCCATGGGGATTTCATTTGATATACCACTAGATATCTTGGAAGGTATATTTGATTTTTGGTTAGATATTTATAAAAATCAAGAAGCTTGGGAAACTTGTATAGGTCTTCTTAAAGTTAGAAAAAGAATTTCCCTAACAAACCTAATTGAAAGCGAAGGTTTAAAGGGTAACTCTAAAAAATGGGCTATAAAAGTTGAAACTTTACATACTTATGTGCCTACTGTACCTAGGATAGAAAAGTTAAATGAACCTATGTGGAAATAATACTATCTTTAATTAATCAATATATTTACTTCGTAGGATATTTAAGTAAAAATAAGATTATTTAATAATTAAAAATGAATAAGCCATATTCTTTTAATAACGATCAAATGAACGGAATAGTGGAGGATACTTACACCAACATAATAAAAGAATGTGAAAACCTAAAAAAAAATACTAATTGCCCAAATGAGCAGGTAGTAGCGCTTTTAAGTGTAATCGCCTCAAATTTTGCTACTACAACTGATAAAAGCTTAAATTAACATGACAATTTATTTTACCTGGAATGATTTTGATAAGAGCGTATTACACATAGCTAATAAATGTAAGTCTTTAGAGTTATCTGGAATATATGGAGTTCCTCGCGGTGGTTTATGTCTCGCTGTAGCACTAAGCCATAAATTAAATATTAATTTAATTTCAGAGCCAAGAAAAAATTCATTAATAGTAGATGATGTTTATGAAACTGGTATTACATTAAACACTTTAAAAGATATAGATGGAGCTACGTTTTTTGTATTATTTAGTAAGATGAAAACTAAATGGTGGAATACTGTATTTATATCTAAAAAAAGCGAATGGATAGTTTTCCCATGGGAAAACACTTCTAATTTCCAAAGCGATCGCAACGATTACATCATAAAAAGAGGTTTAAGTTGAAAAAAAAATTATATTTAGCAAATCCATATGGCTTTTCAAAACAAACAAAAAAACTCTTAAATGAATTTATTAATATCTTCAAGGATTTAAATATAGAAGTATATGAACCATTTGAAAGGACGAAACACATTCTAAAAAAAGATGGTGAATGGGCATATGAGCTAGCAAGACGTAATTTCCATGATTTGCAAAAATGTGATTGCATTTTTGCAATTGTGAATGGAACGCCTCCAGATGAAGGCGTAATGATTGAATTAGGTATTGCAATTGCACTAAAAAAGAAAATCTTTTTATTCAGGGATGATTTTAGAAATTGTTCTGACAGCAATCAATACCCCTTAAATCTCATGTTATTTCTTGGACTGCCAAGATATAATTGGGAAAAATATTTTTTTGAATCCTTAGAAGATATAAAGAATAACAAAAAAGGATTTATAGATTGGGCAAAACAAACTAAATAAACAAAAAATTTTTGAGTAAAATTTTTAAATATAAAAAATAAATCTGACAAGGTGTTAGAATATAACTTTATTAAGGAAATTTTGACACAAGTTACAGTTGGAGAGAATGAGGGAATTGAGTCTGCCCTAAGAAGATTTAAAAGACAAGTATCAAAATCTGGAATCTTTGCAGATTTAAAAAGACTTAGACATCATGAAACCCCTATTGAAAAATACAAAAGAAAGTTGCAACAAAGAAGAAAAGCAAGAAGAAGATAATTTGAACTAGGCTTTATAAGTAGTCTTGAATTTATATTTTTAATATTTTAGTAAGTTAAAAAAATAATTATTTAAGCTTTTTAAGCTTCTTAACAAGATTTATTCCAACACCTGATACGGCAAGAAGATCGTTTTCGTCTGCTTCAATAACTGCATTAATTGTTTTAAATCCAGCCTCATATAGAGCCTTAGCACTTTTAGCTCCAACGCCAGGAAGTGTCGTTAAGGTTTGAATATTTTTCTTTGAACTTTCTTTTTTTGATTTTGTCTTTGTTTTTGTAGATTTTGGAGACTTAGTTATTTTTTTTTCTTTTTTTAATTTAGTTTCAGAGGATGCTGGACTTTTAAATAGAATAGATTTTAGTTTACTTAGAATTTTTGTAATCATTGATATATTAAAGCAATAAAATTATATCTTCCAATTAAATATTATCAAAATCCAAAAGAATTAATAACAACACTAAAAATAATTGAAAAAAATAATTTATTTACACTTATATAAAGACACATAATTAATATTTGTGCAAGCTTAGGAATCTTATAAGTGATTTTACATTACTCTGAAAGTTTTAAAAAAAGAAAAATGGTTACTTTTCAAAATAAAAAGTATTTACTAATAGTAAAATTAGAATTTTATTAGTAAGACGAGCACAGTAAAATGAAGGTTATATTTATAAGTGGTCCTTCTGGTAGCGGTAAAACCACCTTATCAAATCAAATAATATTAGAAATTAAAAATGGTATTGTTTTAAGTACGGATAATTACTACAAAACAAATCTAATAAGTAAATTTCTTTCAAAATTTGTAGAAGGTTATTTCGATAAAAGTATAAGTTTTAATTACAATTTATTTAAAAATGATTTTAATTTAATTCTAAAGAATGGAATTTCAATGCATGAGCGTTCTTATAATTTCGAAAAGAAAACAATGAAAAATTTATTAAGAGAAACAAATAATATTAATTTTTTAATTGTCGAAGGTATTTTTGCTAAAGAATTCTCAAACACTTTAGATAATTTAAATTATTTTTTTTTAGAATTAAAAATTAATAAAAATGAGTGTCTAAAAAGAGTTATACAAAGAGATTTAAAAGAAAGGGGGAAGTCAAAAAATCAAGCAAAAAAAGATTTCTTAAAATCATGGGATATTTATTATGAAAACATCAAAAATAAAAGAATAAAAAATAAAACAAATGAATTCATTATTACAAAAAATACTAATATTGATGAAATACTTAAAAAAATTATTTAATTAAGTCTTTTATTTTTTTCACTAATGTTAAAGCACTTAAAATTGAGCCTTCAATCCTACCAAATCCTTCTCCTTCAAACCAATCTCCGCAAAAACCAATTCTATATTTTCTACTTAATTGTAAAGATAATGGGACGGCACATCCAGAAGGTTGAGAAGCTCTCCATTTCATAATAGTAATTTTCTCATTACAAGTTAATTGATTTACTGAGGAATTACCTTCAAACAGTTCATTGAAATTTGTAAATATTTTTTGTTTAAAAAGATCTTCATCTTTTGCATTTATATAAGAATTAATAAAATCTATATTTCTTGAATGTACTACAATACCTAATTTATTATTATCATCTAGCTGAAAAATAATCCTTTCAAATTTATATTTATTCTCTAGATTCTTATTTAAATAAAAATATCTTTGTTTTTTAGAATAAAAATCTTTAAAACTATAATTTACATTTGTATAAATTAAAAAAGTTAACCTAGGAATAAATGATTGTTTACCTAAAAAATTTAAAAGCAAATCAATTTTTATATCTTTATTTTTAGGAATAGCTTTTCTTAATGGGATTTGATTTATGTTTAATATTTTTAATGACCTTTTGTGTAATAACAAATTAGTTGTAGAAATAAGAAATTTAGATTTGTATTCATCTCCATTTTCAGATGTTAATGTCCATTCATCATTATTAAATTTCAAATCAACTATTAATGTCTCAAAATAATAATCTATTTTTCTCCTTGAATCATTCAACTGTATTATCTTTTGTGATAATTGACTCATAGAAAATAAAGAAAGATAATTTACCCCGCAAGTAAATTCAGATTTATTAATGGTATCTAAATTAGATGCCTCATCTAGAAAAACTAATTCTGAATAATCTTGTTTAATAAATTTATTATCCAATAATTCATCAATATATCTTTTTAATAAGAGGTTATTTTTAGAGTTGCAAATATTGAAATTTGGAGCACCATGATTAAGACTCCATCCTTTAAATCTTTTACTTATTCTTGTACTTGATCTCCCTCCAAGTCCCCGTCCAGCCTCAAATAAAGCAATCCTTTTTGTAATGTTATTATCTAGATACTTTGAAGTAAAAACGCATGATGATATTCCTCCTCCTATTATTATTAAGTCGTATGTAGAATCACTTTTCATAAGTCTGAAATTGATTGAAATTATCTTTTATTTTCTAAAAAAACTATTAAGAGAATCAAGTTTTTCTGATGATGAAAAATCAGTTTCAATAAGAGGAGTAATATTATTATATTTATAAAAACAAATTAACTCTCTTGTAAAATCATTAAAATCATCTAATGAATATAAATACTTTTCTGATATGTGAACCCCTTTCCAAGGACGAAATTTAAACCTTGCTATAAATTGTTTTGAAGGAATTAATAAACTCCCAAATAGATTTAATTTTTCATATTTAGCTTTGTTCTTAATAAAAGCCACTTCATTCTGAAGTACTTTAATATCTGTGCCATATTGAAACCAAACTGAATTTATTAATCCTGTAGAAATTTTCCTCTCAAACCTATCTCTTTCTGAAGGCGATTTATAATATTTTTTTAAGTATGGATTATGAGCTATACCTAATTTAATTTTTACAACTTTTTCTTTTTTTATTTTACTTAAAACATTAACAGAATCAAAGTTTTTTTTCTTATTAGATCCTGATAAAAGAAGAATTTCATAATTTCTATTTGAATAAGAGTTTTTTAAAAAATCTAAAAAATCATAATATGATTTTTCTTCATTTTTAGAGTATTGATGATAAAGACTATAGTGATAAGTTACATTAAATTCTTGGAAGTTTTTTGATATATATTTAATGGTGGAATTAAACAATTCCTTCTTAATATTACCCTTGCATGGAATGTTGATATTTGTTATTTCATTAAATTTGCAAAACTTAAGTTTATTTTCTAATTGTAAAATATTTTTAAAGGACAATTCAAACCTTAAATTATTAATCATCAATTAGTAAATAAAACTTATATTTAAATATTTTAACGAAAACAAGCATCTGATATGATTCTAATTTTTGAGACATTATCATTATTCCTTCTCTTAATTAAATAGCTGGGTGAAACCTCCAATACTGCTTTTATAGAAATTTTATCTTTTGATGATTTTTTAATGATATTATTGAAACATTGCCAGTTCTTTGGAATTATTATTCCAGGCCAGGACAAATAAAGACCTGCAAAAATCCCAAAAAATAGAATCAAAAAAGATCTCATATCAAAATATTTAATATGATTAAATAATATAAGCAAAAAGGCAATTTAAAAGTTTACAAGAAAATAGTTAATTAATTTTATATTTTTTTTTTAGGAAATCATATAACCATAAAAGATTTTAATGTACTCGAGAGGTTAGAATATCAAAAAGTATTTTGAAAAATATGGCAAGCCAAGACTATCTAATTGCAATAGCATTAATAGAGCAAAACCTTGTTAGAGCGATGCCTCTTGGAGGGAAAGAAATCAAAGGTAGTATTGAGGAACCTGAAAATTTCAAGAAACTTGGAGAGGAGGTCATTTTAAATCTTCTCCTTAGAGTGTTTCAAAGAAGCGATGAAGGTGCATTGAAGAGGTCTTCTGAAGATAATGGATTACTTCTGGTTAATATGCATCCTAAAAGGATGCAGAAAGAACTTCCATTTATTAAGTCTGAATGGATAAGAGACGGAGATACTCAGCAATTTTTAAAATACCTTGGCAATTTATCTAAAGAAGTATGGACTGCTTCATTTGTAAAATACAAAGGAATTGAATTTACTTCTATCTCAAAAAATGATGAGATCTAAAATTTCTATATTAATTTTCACTTTAGAGGATTTCTTTTTTTAGCTTATTATTTTCCTTTGAGATCCTAAAACAATTCTTACCATTTCCAAAATCTATTGAATAATATTCAACATCATTTTTTATATGCAAAGCACAATTGCCTTCAATACAAATACACGATTTAATAATTTCTCTCCTTATAACATCATTAACGTAAGGTTCCCTTTCTTTCTCTTCGTCAAAATGAGGACAGGCTACATCATTAACTATCCCTAGGCAATCTAATATAGACAATTCTCTTGCAAAAGAATCAGTAATACCCTTATCAAACCAACAGATAGCTCCAGCACTTACACCACTCATTACAATTCCTTTTTCATAAGCATTTTGTAAAATGTTATGTAAATTCCATTCTTTCCAAACTGCCAACATACTTTTAGTATTCCCTCCTCCAACATAAATGATATCTTGACTTAAAATTTTCTCCTCTAAGTTCTCTGTTCTTGAGAAAAAATCTATATGACTTGTTATGCAATCAAGCTTAGAAAATGCTCTATAAAAATTCAGTTTATAGAGACTACTGTCTCCAGATGCTGTAGGTATGAAGCATATTTTTGGTCTTTTTTTATTAATTAAAGAAATTAAATATTTCTCAATTTCAAGAGAGCCTAAAGATCTTCCAAATCCACCTCCCCCAATTGCGACTATATTTTTACTATTCATATTAAATGTATGATTTGTTTATGAATTTAAGACAAATTACTATTAAAGATCAAATTGAATTAAAGAAGGTTTATTTTGATTCAATTCAATCATTAGATGAAAAAATATATACTAAAGAACAAAAAAGAGCCTGGTCAAGTCAAGCATGGGATAATCAAAATTTTAATAAGTCAATAACTCAAGGAAAAGGATGGCTTTTAAGTGAAGAAGGAATAATTATTGCTTTTGCTATAAGATTTCCCATCAATAGAATTGCTTTATTTTACTGTAAAGGTAAATTCCAGAAAAAAGGCTTTGGCTCTAAGTTACTTAATAAATTAGAAGATGAAGCCAAGAAGGAAGGTTTAGATTCTCTTTCAACTGAAGCTAGCTTGATAAGTTATAAATTATTTCTTAAAAATGAATGGAAAATTATACGTAAAGAAAAAATAAATATAAACGATATTTTTTTTGAAAGATATAAAATGATTAAAATTATTAATTAGAATAAATTAATGCTTAGAAAAAGCAAAGGGATAATAATCATTCAAAGAATGCTAGTCTGGGCTTTATACTTTTTTTCAGGATTTATACTTTATTCAAACAAAGGTAGTTTATATTCTTTTTTAATTACTTTTTCAAGAATTTTTTATCCATTATCTATATTTTGGTTGCAAATAAGAATTAAAAAAAGGACGAATTTTCTGCCTATCGATTCAAAAATGGGGACATCACAATTATGGTTTAATTTATTACCCGTTATTGCATCTCTATTAACAGTAATTTTTTCTATAACAAATGCTTTCTTTTATATATTTGAAAAATTAATTAACTTCTAAATTAAAAAAACTAATTTATCTCTATTAAAATTTATTTCATAAAAACATAATGTAAAGAAATTTGCTTTTTACTTAAATTTGTTTAAATTTTAATTAGAAACCAAATAGAAACATGAAAAATATTTCATTAAAAGGAAATATGAATTTTCATAATAAAGAAAAAGAAATAATTAATTATGAATTTTTCTCTTTAAAAATCACAGATAGTTTATATAAAAAAGATATTGGTAAATTTCTAGAGACTCTTTCTTCTCATTTTATTTAGGAAAACATATTAAATTTCTGATCTTCAAATTATAACAGTCTTATAAATAAATAAGTTTTTGAAGGATAATAAGTAAAATCAAATAAAATCTAATGCAATTATTTCTTGCTGACTGTCAATTTCCAAATATTGAAAATCAAGTTAAGGCTTATCAATTATTTGTCGAAGTCTGGGAAAACGGTGAAATGGCAAAATCTGATAAAACAGACAAATTTGAGATGTTATTTAGAGTACATGCACCCGGCGAAGGGAGAGTAGTTTGTTTATGTAAGGCACAAAGCGATAAAGAAATATTTGAGCATTTTGCTCCATGGAGAGCCAAATTCGGTATTCATATGGAATTTACACCTGTAATAAGTTGTCAAAATGTTGTTGATTACCATAAAGATTTGTTCAAAACCTTAGGAAAATAAGCTTGAAGCTAAACATTATAATGATTAAACCTTTCCCCAGTCTTATCTATAAAAGAAAAGATAAAAACTTATCTTCTTCAAAAACTACGCCTATGCAAGAAGAAAAAGTTAAATCTAAACCATTAATAATATTTGGTTCCATCATCTCATTAACTTCTATCTTTTTACTTTTATTTACCATTAATAATAAATTTGGATGATTTGAGTAATTATCACTAATAGTTAATAACAAAAATTATTTATCATAAGTCAAGAGTTATTAAACATATGGCATTTAACGAAGGTGGGATGGCATCAGGCCTTCTTATCATTGCAGTATCAATAGTTTTTGCAGCAGGTTTTGGATTTTTAGTATTGCATTTTGTCCCTGGAACACCATTTTAATAAACCATGTTGGATTAAATATCACTAGATATATTTAAACACTAACAGTTTCTAAATCCTGGATTTGTCTATCCTCAGGATTAGATTTATTCTTTAATTTGTATACATAAACCAATGAACCTAAAGCAATACTAGTAGAGGCTAATATTCCTGATATGAGTATTAAAGCAAAAAGACCTCCTATTAGCCCCCCTTTAAGCCTCAACAAGTTTGATTTTATTAAAAGAATTGATAAAAAAACAATAGTTGCTTTTAGAGAAGAGATTTTCAGAAAAGTCAATGTATAAAAAGGGTTTAACAGCATCTCATTAGCAATTTAAATTAAATATTATTCTAGAAATAAATTATTAAAACCGCACAAAAAAAAAAGACTCTAATGAGTCTTTTAATTTAAATCTATAAAAGATTTATTAATTTATGCATCTTTATCGAACTTGCTTAGGTTAGGGCCTGCAACCAAACCAACTAGAGCAAAAAGAACTAAAGATAGGACACCAACAGCAGCTGCATAAGGATTGAAACCACCTAAAGAAAAGGAAGCTAATAAATTCATGATTTAAAAAACAAATATCTTGGAGTTAAGCATACAGAATATTTGAGGGAAATATACCTATATTGAGACATTTCTTCGTAATTATGAAAATATTTAGCTAAATCCTTCATTACCAACACACAAATTTTTTATTTTTTATTTTATTATTAAGAGATACATAATAGCTTTTGATTGCATATTTAAGACAATTAACACTAATTTTCCCTAATGACTTCTAACTATACCTTTATTTATGATGGAGAATGTCCATTTTGCAATCATTTTGCAGAACTTCTAGAAATCAAAAGCAAGCTAAATAATATTAAAATTCTTGATGGTCGTAAGAATTTAAACCTAATTAAATCTCTTTTAGAAAAAGGTTATGACATAGATAAAGGTGCTATTCTCCTGAAAGATGAAGATATCTTTCATGGAGCAGAAGCAATAAATACTATTTGCAAACAGATAAAAAACCCTTCAAGTAGTCTACTTTTATTACTTTCTAGAATATTCAAATCAAATAAAAGGACAAAAGTATTATTCCCATTACTTGTTAGAGCAAGAAGATTAGCATTGATATCAAAAGGCATATCAACATCTCTAGTTTAAAATCAAAGATTTATAAACAATAAATAACATATTTATAAGCTTCTGTATCAATAAATGATAATTAATTATTTATTAGCTAGAACTAAGTGGTAACACTAAATATAAATGATAGAAAACTTCAATCCCTTTATTTCATTAGGCGGTGACAACCAAAAAGTTAATCATATGGCTGAAGCTGCACTTGAAATGAATTTAACATGCAATGATTTAAAGAAGGATTTAAATTTAACTGATGGGGATGTAGTTGATATGTTACAACTAGTTATGGATAGTTTTAAAAATAATAATTAATTTTAAATCGTTATAAATATTTTTTATATTCCTATTTATTTAATGAAAACAATACAAATTGAGTTTTCAAAATATGAATCAGTTAACTTCTTATGGTCTGAATTAATAGAGGATTACGGATTTGATAAAGCCAGAAAAATAATTTCTCAAGCTATTGACTTACAAAAAATGAATGGCACGAAAAATACCACTATGCCAATCATATTTTCTGGAACAGGAGGATTAGCTCTAATACCCAAACAAATGCTAGAAAAAGAGGATTTTAAAATTAGTTATAAAGATAATCAAGTTTTAATATTTAATCTAAAAAGAAAGTCATTTCAAATTTTAAATGAAGCAAACTAATATATATTAGTACCTTCTCGATAAAGTCAAAATTACTTTATAGTTTAGTAAAACAATTTAGTGATAATGACTTTTGAGGCGACCTACCTTGGATCAAATGGTTGGTTTATAAATTTTAAAAAAACTAATTTAATTATTGATCCTTGGCTCAAAGGAGATTTAATTTTTCCACCTGGAGAATGGTTTTTCAAAGGCTCATTAGAACAAGATATTTCGATCAATAAAGATGTAGATATCATTTTATTAACCCAAGGATTACCTGACCACTGTCATATTCCTACATTAGAAATGTTTAGAAAGGATATTCCCATAATTTGTCCTAGAAGTGCTAGTGGAATATTAGAAAAAATTGGTTTTACTTCAATTGCGATTCTAAAGCCGAATGAAAAAACTCAACAATTTAATTTAAGTTTTGAAGCTACTGCTGGGGCTCCAGTCCCACAAATAGAAAATGGATATATTGTTAGAGACGATGAAGATAATAGCTTTTATATAGAACCCCATGGATATCTTGATGAAAATTTAGACAAACAAAATCTTGATGCAGTAATAACACCTACAAAAAATTTAGAATTACCCTTAGTAGGTTCTTTTGTAAAAGGTGCAGAGGTAATACCTAAATTGATTAATAAATTTAATCCGAAATTTATACTCTCAAGTACCGTTGGGGGGGATGCAAAATATTCAGGTTTTTTAAATAACTTTATTTCAGTACAAGATTATAAAGAAGAATTGAATTGTAATCTTATTAATTTAGAGAGTATGCAATCTATTATGATTTAAATTGATCTTAAAAATCCTTAAATTTCTCATTTAGAATCAACGTAAATTCAATTTATAAAGGAGTACAAAAATTCATTCATTTTTATATACCTCAATACTTTTTTTAGTTCTAAATACAAGTTATTTTTGTGACAATGCAAAGCTTAATCTTGTGATTAGAAATAATATTAATGGTGACTTCACCATAATAAAAAAGATATCTGAGTTAAAGCCAGGTGCATTTATCAATATAAATTGGAATAAAAAAAATCTTATGCTTCCTTACTCTCTAAGGAAAGATTATATTTCATTTACAGACAGAAAATGGGAATGGAGATACCAATTAAATAAAGATGGTTTTCCTAATATGAATAATCCATCATTAAATGAACTACTTCCTTCTGGGGAGATAAAAACACATCTTTGTGAATGTGAAGATAATAAGTCGAACTTATAATTTCAAGACAAGTATCCTAGATTATTCAATTCCTGAAACTTTTAATAAAGATGAACAAACCAATAAGTGAAAAGAAAATTTCAAGATATGTAAAACTTGAAGATTATAAAGTATTTGATTATGAAATACCTGAAATTTTTTTGGACTTCGTAATAAAGAAAAATTCAGTTAATGTTAAAACAACACTTAGATTGGTAAAAAACAATAAGAATACTAAAAATCTTATTCTTGATGGTATCGATATATTAATTAAAAAAATATACATAGATGACTCTCTTTTAGAGGAGAAAAATTATAAACAGCAAAAAAATAATTTAGAAATTAAAAATATAAATAAAGATAGTTTTTCATTAAAAATCGAAGGAATAATTAAACCAAAGGAAAATACATCCCTTTTAGGAATGTATGAGAGCAATGGAATAATAACTACGCAATGCGAGGCAGAAGGATTTAGAAGGATAAGTTACCACTCTGATAGACCAGATATTCTAAGCAAATACACAGTGAGGATTGAGGCTGACAAGAATGATTATCCAATATTACTTTCAAATGGTAACGTCGTGAAAGAAAATAAACTTACAAATAATCGACATGAAATAATTTGGGAAGACCCATATCCTAAACCATCATATCTATTTGCATTGGTGGCAGGGAAACTTAATTGTGTAAGAGACTATTTCATAACAAAATCAAATAAAAAAGTAAAAATAAATATATATGTCGAAGATGGCGATGAAAAATATGTTCAACATGCTATAAGTTCATTAAAGAAATCAATGAAATGGGATGAGGACAAATATAACCTTGAATACGATTTATCATTATTCAATATAGTTGCAGTTAGGCACTTTAATATGGGAGCCATGGAAAATAAAAGTCTCAATATTTTTAACTCAAAACTAATACTCGCTGATTCTGAAACAACAACTGATGAAGAATTAGAAAGAATAGAAGGGGTGATCGCTCATGAATACTTCCATAATTGGACTGGTAATAGAGTGACATGTAGAGATTGGTTTCAATTATCTCTAAAAGAGGGTTTAACAGTATTTAGAGATCAACAATTCACTGCAGACCTTCATAATCATGAAATAAAGAGACTTGAGGATGCAAAATTTCTTAGAAGAAATCAATTTAGGGAAGATTCCGGTCCAACATCACATCCTGTTATGCCAGAAAAATATCAAGAAATAGACAATTTCTATACGACCACAATATACGAAAAAGGTTCTGAAATAATTAGAATGCTTAATAATCTTGTAAAAGAAAAAAATTTTTATAAAGGATTTAGTAATTACATCTCAACTTATGATGGTAAGGCAGCAACAATAGAACAATTTGTCGATAAAATATTAGAGAACAATAAGGAAATTGATCCTGAAGAATTTATAGTCTGGTACAAGCAAAATGGCACACCAAAAGTTAACTTTAAGAGAATCTGGGATCAAACAGACAAAAAACTTACAATTCAAGCCTCTCAAAGTAATCCCATAAAGAATAACCCAAATAATGATTTACCTCTAATAATCCCTATAAATTTAGCTATATTTTGCGATGAAAATAAAACAATAAAAAAAACAGTCGTTCTAAAATCCAAAAAACAAGAATTTATTTTTAGGAATGTAAGATCTCAGTTCCCAATACCTTTGGTAACTTATTTTCGAGAATTTTCTTCACCTGTAGAGTGGGGATCAGATACCACCTTGGATGAAGAATTTTTAATCTTAAAATACGAAAAAGATTATTTTATTATATCTAATACAGTAAAAGTATTCTATAAAAATATTATTGCATGCAGATTAAATGATAAACCAGATTTTAAAATCGAAAATAAATTAATAAGCACCTTAATATCATTTATAAACAATAGAGATATTAATTTATCTCTTTTATCAGAATTACTAAGTATTCCGACTTTTGCTGAAATTGAATCAGAAATGATAAATATAGATCCTTTAAAAATATATAAAACTATTGATGAACTAAATTATTTATTCGGTACCCGATTAAAAAAGGAATTATATTTTAAGCTCCAAGAAATAGAAAAAAATCTAGATAAAGTTTGGCCTGAAGGAAAACATGAAAGGAAGTTAATCGAAACTATATGGAAACTTCTTTTGCACAGTAATGATGAGGAAATAAAAAACAAAATAATTAATTATGTCGATGGTACTTCGATGACGCTAGCAAAAGCTGCATTGAATTCTTTTAGTAGGATTGATTGTCCTGAGAGAAAAATAATATCAAAGATATTTTTCAATAAATGGAATAATAATTGTTTAGTGTTGGATAGTTGGTTTGCATTCAATGCATCTATAGAAATTAATGGAAAAACAAGTAGCATTGAAAAATTATTTGAAAATAAGTTTTTTGATTCAAAATCACCAAACACATTAAGAGCAATATTAAATACTTTCGTAACAAGAAATAGTATTTTTCATGCAATGGATGGATCTGGTTATAAATATATTGCAAAAAAGATAACTCACTTTGATAAATTAAATCCAATCGTAATTTCCCGTTTTGTGAAGGTATTTAGTAGATACAATTATTATTCAGAACCATACAAAAGTAATATGATTGAAACTATTAAACAGATCAAAAGAAATAAACTTTCAACAAATACTAAAGAAGTTTTAGATGCGATAATAGAGTAGATGTCTTTATATTTAATTAAATATAATAATAGAAATTGTAATTATAAGTAAGAAAATAAATACAAGATATTTATTAATAAAAATATCTTTAAATAAATTTTTATTATGATCTTTATTCCACTTTTTATTGACGTATTCCTTAGTTATAAATTTATTAGGTCTGCCACAATATAAACATGTTGGAGATGTAAGTAAAATTAAATTTTTACATTGGGAGCACTTTTTTTTTTCCATAATTTAATTTTACTGAATAAAGTTGAAACCAGAAATAAAAAAGTAATTTAATTCTTATTTTTATTATTTTGAATAATTAAATATCATTTCAAAAACAAAATTGAATTAAACTATTTTATAAAATTCAATATAATAAAAGATTAATATTTGGTTTCATATGTTTGCTATTGCACTTGGATTGTCTCCTATTGAAAAAATCACTGTTGCAATAACTGCTTCGATTTTTTTAATTTCTTTTACATGGATCTCAATTAAGGGAGATTTAAATAAAATTGCTAAGGAACTAATTGAAGATAATGATAATAATCAGGATAATTAAAGAATCCTTTAACCTACTTTTTATGCAAACCAGGATAATCAATAATATGTCTTATTTCTTTAAGAGAAGAGCCATATACTTTATCACCATTTAAGTGAACACCTTTCCATTTTACTTTTCTATTATAAAAACTTTTACTAGTATTTTTTAAGAGATAACCTTCAGTATCACAATTTAAAGTTATATCCCAACCCTTATAATTTTCTATCATTTAGATTAAAAGATCTATTATTGATAATACTCAGAGAAAGAATAAACAAAAACAAAGGAAATAAGTATTTTTTTCGTTATGTTTTCTTAATATTTATTTAGAGCTGACTTTTATTTTACGAGCAGCTTCATCAGCATTTTTCCTAGCCAAATTAATGTCTGAATTTGATGAAAGAACAACTCCCATTCTTCTGCCTTTCCTGGAGATTGGCTTGCCAAATATGAGTACTTTAGTATTTTCAACTTCTAATGCTTCATTAAGACCTTCATAAATAGGATTCATATGCTCTTGGTCGGAAAGTATAACTCTGGTTGCAGAGGGTTCTATTAGATTTATATGGGGTATAGGTAAATTTAAAAAAGCCCTTAAATGTAATTCAAATTCATTAATATTTTGACTAACTAATGTAACCATACCAGTGTCATGAGGTCGTGGAGATAATTCTGAAAATATAACCTCATTTTCTTTAACAAAAAACTCTACACCGTATAATCCAGATCCATTTAGATTATTTAAAATTTTAGTTGTCATTTTCTTGGCTTCACTAATTAAGGATTGATTAATCTCCAAAGGATGCCAACTGCATTGATAATCTCCATTAGATTGAAGATGTCCGATTGGTAAACAAAAAATATTTTCACCGTTGTTTTTTCTTACAGTTAAAAGAGTAAACTCAAAATCAAAATTAATAAATTCTTCAATAATTACCCCTTTAACTTGGCCTCTAGAATTTGCTTGTGCCTGACTCCAGGCTTGATTTAAATCATTTTTTGATCCAACCAAACTTTGTCCCTTACCTGAAGAGCTCATTAAAGGCTTAAGTAAAAGTGGAAATCCAATTTCATCTGCTTTTTTTTCTAGGTCCTCAAATTTATAAATATAATCATAATTTGCAGTTTTTATTTTTAAATCTCTAGAAACCAATTCTCTAATTTTATCTCTATTCATTGTTATTTCTACAGTTCTAGCATTTGGGACAATCTTGAAACCTTCATCCTCTAATTCTTTTAAGGCTTCAATTGAAAGTGCCTCTATTTCAGGGACAACAAAGTCGGGAGTAAATTCTTTTATAGAATTTTTTAAAATATTTTTATCTCCCATATCAATTACTTTTGAATAATCAGCGACTTGCATTGCCGGTGCTTTCTCATATCGATCAATAGCAATAACTTCTAATCCTAATCTTTTGGATTCTATTACTAATTCCTTCCCAAGCTCGCCACTACCAAGTAATAAAATTCTTTTTTTAGAAAAAACTGAATCATTCATATTTATAAAGTATTATTCATCATCATCAGAAAGCTGACTAGTTGAATCATCTCTATTTTCTTTATCTTTAGAGAAACTAAATAAAGATTTCGTACCCAACAAATTCTTACTTCGCATACTATTAGTCATTGATATTGAAATTGCACCAAAAAAGAAGACTCCAATCATTGCCCAAATAATTCGTTCTAAAGCAATTGCAGGTGAAAAACCTTGACCGGAATTAATAATTTCAGTAAGTGGGTCTAAAGGGTCCAAATTTAAACTGTTAAATAATAATAATTATAAAGGCTTAAAGAAATTAAAACTTAAAACTTACAAAAGAAATAACACAAAATATTGAATATTTTAAACACAAAAAACGCTATACAATGTTATCTTCAAAGGGTGATTTTTTTAAGACATGCAAGTTGACGTACAAAATACTACTGTTTTTTCAGCAGATGGATCATCTATAAAACTTGGTCAATACTCAGGGGAAGTAATTTTAGTGGTTAACGTAGCTAGTTATTGTGGGAATACTGCTCAGTATGAGGATCTTCAAAAGCTTCATGATTTATATTCAAGCAAAGGGCTAAGAATACTTGCATTCCCATGTAATGATTTTGGTAAACAAGAACCAGGCTCACTTTCAGAAATAAAAGATTTTTGTACCACAAAATATGGAGTTAAGTTTGAAATCTATGAAAAAGTTCATGCAAAAGGTGATACCACAGAACCATATACAACGCTTAATAAAGTTGAACCAGAGGGAGACGTTGAATGGAATTTCGAGAAGTTTCTAATAGGAAAAGATTGTAAAGTAATTGCAAGATTCAAGCCAAGTGTTAAACCATTTGATGAAAACTTAATAGCAGCTATTGAAGTAGCTTTAGATTCATAAAAATTTCCTTATAATTTACTAGAAAAATATTAAATCAAACAAACTTTATATTGAATCAAAAGATAGACAAAAATTTTGTCGAAATAAATTTTGGAATAAAAACTTGTCTAAATAATTTTTAATTTAACTTCTTATTTTTTATCAGAATTAACTTCTACGTCTATTATTTCATCTTTAGCTAGACTTTTTTTTGGTTTAATTGATTTTACCTCTGCCTCTTTTGCTTCTTCCTTAACCTCACTTTCTTCTGCTTCCTCTGCTTCTGCTTTTACCTCTGCCTCTTTTGCTTCTTCCTTAACCTCACTTTCTTCTGCTTCCTCTGCTTCTGCTTTTACCTCTGCCTCTTTTGCTTCTTCCTTAACCTCACTTTCTTCTGCTTCCTCTGCTTCTGCTTTTACCTCTGCCTCTTTTGCTTCTTCCTTAACCTCACTTTCTTCTGCTTCCTCTGCTTCTGCTTTTACCTCTGCCTCTTTTGCTTCTTCCTTAACCTCACTTTCTTCTGCTTCCTCTGCTTCTGCTTTTACCTCTGCCTCTTTTGCTTCTTCCTTAACCTCACTTTCTTCTGCTTCCTCTGCTTCTGCTTTTACCTCTGCCTCTTTTGCTTCTTCCTTAACCTCACTTTCTTCTGCTTCCTCTGCTTTTAATTCTGAATTTTCTAAAGTTTGATTTTCTTCTTTAGTTAATAGGAATTTTAATAACTTTTTGAATAACAAGGTACCTTTTTCAATTCTTTTTGGACCTAAAATTGATAGTAAAACAACTAAAATTATGAATATTTCAGGTGAATTTAAACCTAATAGTTTCATAAATTTCCATATTCTAATTATATTTTAGTACATGCTTAATATTAAATCTAATTATTCTCAAAAGTTGGTAAATAAAGATCCCTATTTGATGCAATTATCCCCTCTTCTTTAAAGAATATTTCTAGATCTTTTAAATCATTTATATCTACAAATTCCGCACAATTATCTAATATATTGTTATGAGTAAAACCCCACAAATTTTCCAAATATTCATCGTCATCAGGGAAAGTAACAAATTTCAAATATGTATTATTTAAGGCATATTCACTTGCAAATTCAGAATCTAATCCTTGCCTTTTAGCATCACAAAAAACTTTGGCAAATCTTTTACCTACAGATGTCTGAGCACTTGATAAATCTAAATTACCTTGGATCGCATTTACATTTATTGGAGCAATAAAAATGATTATTGGTAGTATAATAGATATTAAAATAAACAATAAAATAATTTCCTTTTTTAAAATGTATTCAATATAAACTAGCAAAAAAAGTAATGAATTAGGCCTATTTAAATAAAATCACTTATCAAAAAATTAAATATATAAAATAATAAAGATAGAGTAAACTCCATTTCAGAATTTATAATAAATTAAAAAATATTTAAAATAATATGTCTTCAGATATAAAGATAAAAGGAAGGGGAGTTAACAGGATAATTAAGAGTAAGGTGATGCTATCGCCCTTAGCAGGGGTTACAGATAACATTTTTAGGCGACTTGTTCGTAAATGGGCTCCTAACTCTTTACTTTTTACAGAAATGATAAATGCCACGAGTCTTAAAAAAGGATTTGGAACACAAAAAATCAATCAAATAAATTTAGAAGAAGGTCCAGTAGGAGTTCAAATATTTGATAATAGACCATATGCTGTTTCTGAAGCCGCTAAACAAGCTGAGGACTCTGGAGCTTTCTTAATTGATATAAATATGGGATGTCCAGTAAAAAAGATTGCAAAGAAAGGTGGAGGCAGTGCCTTAATTAAAGACCGTAAACTTGCTATAGAATTAGTCAAAAATGTCGTAAAAGCTGTAAAAATTCCAGTTACAGTAAAAACTCGACTCGGATGGGATAGTAAAGAAGAAAATATAGAAGATTTTTTATTTAAGCTTCAAGATGCGGGAGCAACAATGATCACACTTCATGGAAGAACTAGAAAACAAGGTTTTTCAGGTAAATCAGATTGGGAAATGATCGGGAGACTTAAAAAGTTATTGGAAATTCCAGTAATTGCTAATGGAGATATCAAAAATCCAGATGACGCTCTTAATTGTTTAAATAAAACAAATGCAGATGGTGTAATGATTGGACGAGGGATTTTAGGATCTCCATGGAAATTAGGAGAAATAGATTATGCCATTAAAGAAAATAAAAATTTTAAAGAACCAAACGCAGAAGAAAAACTATATTTAATTATTGAGCACCTTGATGAATTAATAAAAGAAAAAGGAGATCACGGTTTGCTAATTGCTAGGAAGCATATTTCATGGACATGCAAAGATTTTAAGGGTGCATCAAATTTGCGAAATAACCTGGTTAGAGCTGTTGATAAAAATGAAGTTAAAAATTTAATAAATAAAATGATTAAAACTTTGAATAAAGAAAAAAATAGATTAGCTTAAAACAACATTATTCTTCCAATGAAAATAATTAGTAAAGAAACAAGTAAAAGAGTTTGTGATCATATGAACAATGATCATATTGATTCAGTTCACAAATATCTTATTCATTATGGGCAGATATCAAGCTTTGAGAATGCTTATATGGAAGAAATTAATAACAGTTATATAAAAATAAATTACGATGGCCAGTCAGCAATTATCAATTTTAAAAATGAAATATCTGAAGAAGAAATTCATTCAACTTTAGTATCAATGATTAAAGATATTAAATAAAAAATATTTTATATAAGAAAAAAATCTAATTTTTATTTTCATAGTAATCTGTTATCTTTTTACATTCTTCAAATGAAAGCATGCTTAATCTAGAAGTGGCTTTTATTTTTAGAATTGCACAAACAGCTAATAAATCGGAGATATCAACATTAAGCGCTTGAGAAAGCTCTAGGACCCTAAGACCTTTCATTAGCAAAAATAATATCTTTTTCTATATTATCAAGAACATTTAATTCAATGGGCTGCATTTTTTCCTAAACCTGCAACAAATGGAAATGTTTGTTCATCACCAAATATATCTTCTGCAGAAGAATTAGAAATATTAGTTTTTTTGTTATTATCAGGCTTAATTTCTTCAATTTCATTAGAAACATCATCTTTAATATTATTTCCAATTTCTTTTGCTAATAAATTATTCGTATTAGAAAATATTGAAAAAACTAATACACCTAAAAACAAAATAATTCTTTTCATAAAAACATATTTATCTAATACTATTTTCTTATCCCATTAAAGTTATTTGGAAAAACTTGATAATTTTAAAACAAATCTAAATAAATCAATGTAAAAAATATTCATCTTCCTAACTTATTTCTATTTTTAAATCTAACTAAAAAATAAAGACCTAGTAATAAAAGAATTGCTAAGGAGTACTGATCAAGAAAAAAATAAACTATATAGACGAGGAATGGGAATAAGCAGGCCCTCTTGAAATTTAATTTCTGTTCTTTTGACATTTTTTTCCAATTTAAATATTCTTCCCATTGAAAAATCTTCTTAATTTTTCTACTACTATTATTACTATTAAACATAAATTTATAAATATAGTTTTGGTGATTCTTATATTAATAAAGAATATTAATCTACAATATCAGAATTAGCTTTTTTCATTGAATAAAGATATTTTCTTAAATAAAAAATGAACTCAAAACCAGTTTGGAAAATAGAAAAAATTGTTTTACCTCAACATGCAGACCATGCAGGCGTAATGTGGCACGGTACATATTTTAATTGGCTTGAAGAAAGCCGAATAAATGCACTTTTAGAAGTAGGTATAAGTTATTTTGAACTAACTAAAAAAGGCTTAGATTTACCTTTAATCAATACTTCAATAAAATATAGATCTCCTTTATTTCTTGGTGAAAAAATAACCATCGAGAGTGAATTCAATATTAAAAAAAGTCCTAAGATTAATGTAATTTCAAAATTTCTTAGCAATGAAAATGAAATCTCTACTATTGCTGAAGTCAATTTAGTCTTAATAAATAAATTTAATTTTTCTATAATAAGAAAAAGACCCGACTTCTTATCAGAAGCGTTTATTAAATTAAACGGTTGAAATTATAATCCGTTAATTGAACGATTTATTAAATTATTAATTATGAATATATTACAAGTTATTGATTCTTACCAATATGAAATGGAATCAAGATATCAAGAAAAATCAATGCTTACAAATCTTTTTACAGAGCACAAATTCATTGGATGGTTAGGGTTGTTTATAATATTTTTCTCTATCTTTGCAATTTTTGTTTTTCAATTTCTTGAGTGGGAAAGTAATGACAATAATAAAAGTTAGCAAGAATTAATGCTTATAATTCAAATGAATGATTAAAAAAATGGCTATCTATTTAAAAATAACAAACCCTACAGAGGTTGTAAAAAAAAAGACCTCAAAATGGCTTACAGATATTACGCCTGAAAGAATTGATAGGAAATTGGTTGAGGATGAAGTAATAAAAGGCATTATCGAGCAATTAACATTAGAAGGAATAAAAGGCGAAATATCAGCAATTAATGGGTTTGAAGTAAATGAATCTTCAGTAATAACAAAAAATAATTTTGTTATTAGAAAAACAAAAACTTTTTAGATCCAAAATAAAAATTTTAAAAGAATTATTTTTATTTTAATTATTTTTTTTAATTTTTATAATTGTAAGTGATTATAAAATTAAAAAGAAACCAAATTTTATTTTCAAAGGAACGCATTAGATAAAGGAAAAAGATGCTTACGGTACCTAGGATTATAAAAAATGGACTGGCAATCCACCTCTTGATGAAATAGCTATAGAGAAAAATATATTAAATGGATCCAAGTGATTTAAAGAGTGTATAAAATATTTTTTGGGAAAAGAATTTTAAATAAATTTGGCAATATGGAATTATTTTTCGACAAGTGGAGATGCAATTGTAATGAGAATACTAATATTGATGATGAGATAATTGGATCCAATAGAAATCTTCAAAATTAAGATTGGTTTGTATTCATATAAAGTTAAATAGAGAAATCATGCTTAAACCTACTAGAAAATGATTACTCAAAAAAAATTAACGAAAGATATTAAATTTAAAAATCATTGCATTAAAATCCTCAAACAACATGTCTGGGAAGTTAAATAAAAACCTAATACTGGAGATCAAGGGGTTGACTTAATTGAGTCAATAAATCATATGAGAATATTTATTCAATTCAAAGATAATAAAAAAGCTATTGGAAATAAAGGGTTCAAGAATTTTCAGCTGTTAAATTAAATTATTTTGGAAAGCTACACATGCAATAATATTCTCAAAATCTTGCTTTACAAAGTCTGCCCATCAACTAGAAAAATCAAATAAAGTAAAACTAATCAATGAATATCAATTAAAAGATTTAGAAATGTATGTTTTTTAATAGTTTATATCAATTGTGTTAAGCCCTCTTTGTAAAGCAATAGTGTTGTAAAAAGCCCTGAGGCCCACATTAAACCTCTAACTGTTGGGATATTAAATACATAGGCACCAATGTATAAAAAACGGAAAATAGGATGAATTAATGCTGCAATAATTGCAATATTAGAGTCAGTTAAAGTAATCAAACAAAGAAGGCATCCAGGGGCATGTAGGGAAATACTTTCCCAACAATTTTGATGACACCAAACCGCTCTTTTACCAAAAGGAGTTAATTCGTCAAATAAAGCCCTTGGAGCAGACATATTTTCAACAGAATATCCTGCTTTAACTCTTCCTATAGTTAATGGAATAATAGATAATAAAACAACACCTACTGATAGACAAAGGCTCCAGGCAAAAACTACTTGCATTTCAATAAAATAATATTATTAGCTTAATAATTACAGCTTTCTATCGTGATAAATAAAAATCATTACCTTAGATAAAACTTCGTAAGGACTGATATAGTTTATATTAAAAAAATTATTTTATGGATAGTACAAAGCTTATTTTGATTGCTGGCATCAGTTTATTAATATATTTTGCTTTTATGTTTTTAGGATTCTTTCTGAAAAATAATAATCTAAAAGCACAGAATCTAAAAAAAGACTAAAAACTTCTTTTTAGCATCAAAATTTTAAATTTCTAATAAATAATTTTATATCTTTTTGGATATATTTTATGGAAATAAAATTTAATCCCAATAATAATAATAAAATATAGAGTTTTTATCGAGTAGCTGCTGATAGATGAAAAAATTTTATAAATTTATTAAAAGTTTTCTGTTTGTATCAATTTGGCTAATTTTATCCTCATTTTTAACACAATTTTGGAATACCTTTCATTGGGAATATATTTACTTAAACTGTAGAATCATATTTGACAAGGAATTTTGGTTTATTGCAGAAAAAATTCTTTTTGGATTTGATATTGGATACTGGTTAGAAGAATCACTAAAATTCTTAAGTTATGAATTACCTAAAGAATCTTTTAAATATTTTCCAATTTATTTTGTTTTAAAGTTTATTTGGATCAAGAATTAATTTTATTCCTCTTTGTTTAAGCTAATTCAGACCAATTAAATTAAAGGGATCAAGAAATTGAATAAAATTAATAAAAGGAGAATATTAAAAAAACTATTAGAACTACTCCGCCTAAGCTCCCAGACACCCTCTAAATCATTTCTCTTTTTGCTGAATGCAAAGTTATTATCAAATTCAAGTTGATTAGCAATATCTTAGATTTTCTCTGAATTTGGGGTTTTTAGAAGAAAATTTAATAATTCATCTTCTAATTCCATTTAATAACCGCTGAGTATAAAGCTAAGGATAAATACCCACCTCCGTATGCTATATTCTAGCCAGAATGTGTTGATTCAATGACAAAGAGCTATTGGTTAAAGAAAATTTCAATTCCAAATGCTGATTTATTTCTGGAATATATAAGAACAGTTTTGCCTTGGATTAAATCTGTGGGAGGAGTTATAGTAAAAAGAGATTTGATACAAGAATCAACCTCAAATGAATGGGATGGAGGGCAGCTAGGATTAGTAATAGAATTTGAATCAAAATTTGCTGCTAAAAAAGCATTTTATTCTGAAGTATTTCAAAAATATCTTCAGTCCAGGGATTTAATGGAACTTGTTACTATAAGTACTCTTTAAGAATTAAACAATAGAGATATCAGGCAAACATCTTGTAAGTATTTATTACTATTAAATTATTTATGTAATATTTATAACTTCACTACAAATTAGATATTTTGCAAAATTTGATTGTACAAGTAATTAGTTAATCAAATGAACTATTCAACAGAAAAAGATGATTATTTGATGACAACTCCATATACAAAAAAAATTCAGCAAAAATTCGAAAAGGTTAAGTCATTTTTAGAGCAAAATGGATTTAATCCTTCATCAGAAAGCTTAATGCAAGATATTGTCAGTTCAGAAGAATATATTGCTAAAAATGGCTTATAAAAAATCAGAATATATTAAGAGTCCTTAAATAATAAAAACCGCCTATTAAAAAAGGTAATAATATTCCAACAAATAAAAATATAGATTTTTTTGATTCACTTTCTGATATAGGATTAATTTCTGGTTCTATTGCAAAACCATTCTGTCTACCACCACTTTCGGTTGTATAACCTTTTTTATTCATAAGAAAAATAATCTATGCAGATTATCTCATGTAAAAAAGTTTTTTAAAAAATTTTTTACATTTAGAATTATAATAATTTCTTGTTCTAATAATTGATTTCGATCTGAGATTTCAATTTGGCAGCTTTTTTTAAAAGCCCTACAACTTCCTTACGACCAGTAGCATATTCAGCCTTATTTAGTAAGTCACTATATTGTTTTGTGATTTCTCTATGTTTCATTTTTAGTAATTTCTTAATTAAATTATAAAGTTACTAAAAATATTTTTTGTATAAAAAATATCAAAATAGAGTTCTAGTACCTTTACCTATTGAAACCAACCTTTTTTCTTTGGTTTAATCTCTTGTTTAATAAATTCTTTTTTTATACAAAATAGTCCTTTTTTTGAACTATTTATAGTAGTTAACTAAGTCGATAATTAATATTGCTAATAATGAAAAGCCTAAAATCAATGGTAAATAGGGATATTTTTTCAAAACTTCATTAAATATATTTTTCGATGTTTGCTCCCCCTTTTTCTTTTCTCTAGGTGGCAAGCCTAACTCTTCCCTTCTCTTAGCTTCTCCCATAATTTCTAAAAATATTTTAATCCTATTTTATACATATAGAAATATTAATGTATTATTCGAGAGTTTAATTATTAATGGTTAATTTAATATATATTTTGGATATATTTAAAATAAATAAATAAAAAATGATAGAAATTGTTTGGTCAGTAAATATAATGATTGCAATTCTGATTATTGGGGTTGCGTGGATTCTTTACTACATATTCACTTATGATCAAAAATTTAGTTCCTAAATAAATGTCAGATAAAGATCTAAGTAATTTTCTAAAAAAAATAGAACAACTAAATCAAATTGCTGAGCTTATTAAAAATAATCCTAGTAAAAAGTTGTTACTTTCAAAGTGCAAAAATCATGATGAAGTAATTAAATTAACCTCTCAATGGGGTTTTGATATTGGTAAAAGGTGGGGAGAATATTAATTGATTTTATTATCAGCATTATTAAAATTGCCATCAACTTCAAATTAAATTCCTAAGATTAATTAGTATTTTTTGTATTGGAGTTATGAAAGAAATTGCAGAGATAAAGTCAAATATATATAAAATAGCCGCTGTTACAGATAGGGGGCAAAGATTAAATAAATTAATTTCTCCTATGTATGAGGAAAAAAACAATGAAATGGTGGAATTGATTGATGATCTTAAAAACCTTAGTTTCGAAATATCAGAAAAATCATTATCTGGAGAGTGGGAATTGATTTTTTCTAATGTTGAATTATTTAGAAGTTCTCCTTTCTTCCTTGCTATTGAAAACGCATTAAATGATGAATTTAAAAGTAATCTTTTTTTTAAATTACATCAATTGCAAGTAGGATCATTTGGAATATCTACTATTGGGAGAATTGCTCAAAAGATTGATTTTGATAATAAAGAATTTATTTCTACTTTTGACACTACAATATTTGGGCTCACAACAATTCCTATCTTAGGTTGGTTTAAACTTTTACCTACCTTTGGTGGAAGAGTAATAACCCTAGCAAGTGATTTAGTTTTAAAAAATAATTCACTTGATATGAACTTACAAAAGACAAAAGTTTCCAAAGTTGATGGACTTAATAAGATTCCATTCTTTAGTGAATTACTTATGGATAGATGGTATCCAGTTAAAGATGTATGGAATAAATTACCTTGGAATAAAGAATCACCAAATTGCCATGTATCAATTGTATATTTAGACGAAGAAATGAGAATTATGCAGGATATGTATGGCTCTATTTTTATTTATATAAGGCCTTCAATTTCTTTATTGAATCCAAATACAATATCTGATAATTAATTGAAGGTTGAATAATATTCATAGTAATTTCCAGAAGAAATCTAAAAAAATTTATTTTAAAGATTTATTAATAAATACATGTCGCGTGTCAAATACGAATAGTTTATGTTCGTAGTGAACAATTTTTATTATGCTTAGGAATCAAGAAAAAAATTCACTTGTTAGAGGAATTTTTTTAATAGTGGGATGGGGCTTTGGTTTAGACCGATTCTATGAAGGAGATAAAAAAGGTGGTTGTTTATCAATCATAGGTTGGAGTCTCACATTTTTTAGCTTTGGCTTTTTGAAATGTTCAGGATATGAATATGTTGATGGAGTAAAAAATTATTCAGAATATTCTCCTAATCCTTTAATAGTATTACCTTTACTTGCTGTAGCATATGGTGGCTTTCTAATAATTAAGAAGGCATTTAGATTAGCAAAACAATTTGAGAATGCGGAATAGTACTACAAGTAAGAAAATTCAAGATAATAATCCAGTACCTTTCAAATAAAATTTAAATAAAAGAATTACTAAAAGGTTTATTATTGCTAAGGCTACCAATCCATTTCTGTTCTTAACATCTAACTTCTTAACTAAATTAGAAAGATAAACGACTGGATTTTCAGGCTCTTTATTATCCAAACTTTATTAAAATATTAATTTGAGAAGAAATTATCACAGTTTCAATAGAAGAATCAATATTGTAAAGATGAATATCCAAAAAGAAAGAAATAATTTCTAATCCATAATTCCTGCATTTCTTAAAAAAGCTTTACCAATATTGCCAATCAAAAGAAATGCAGACAAATTAATTAAAAGGATTATTAATAATGCCAACATTTTGTGGTTTGGATTAGTTGAAATGCTATCAAATCCCTTATTAAGAAATCCTTCAAAAAGTGATTTAGCTTTGTTTAGTTTTTGTTGAGTTGAATCAAGATTAGTTTTTTCTTTAGAAGAATCTTGATTACTTGCTTTCTCTAGGAATTCTGTAAAGGCCTTAACATTCTTTTCTTTTGTATTCCCCTCATTAAGATCTTTATTATCTTCATTAAGATTGGAGGACGATTCGATTGAATTATTTTCCTCAGGATTAAGATTTGAATCTTCCAAATTAGTAGTAAATGCTAGGAGTATATTACACCATAAAAAAAACCACTCGATTAATTTTAGAGAGGGTTAGCTAAGGTTAAAGTTATTATTAAATTTATAATTTATTTTAATTAAATTTGCGGTAGTAGCATACTGAAGTTTTAATTTAGATTATATTCAAGGTGATTTTTTTATTACATATGTTAGATGCGAATACTAAAAAAGCATGTAAAGATGATATCTCAATAAGAGAAACTAAAATTAGAAATATAGAACATGCTATTGAACAAGCAGAATTAATGATAAAAGAATCAAAAATGAGCCAAGAAGAATTAAACTTCTTAAAAAGAAAAATATCGGACTCAAGACAGGATTTAGAGATACTTTATTTAATGAAAATTCAATAAATAAACTATTTATGTATGAATCTTTAAAAAGATTTAATTTTCTTAAGAAAATTAATTTGTATATTTGAGGACTTATAAAGTTTAAAAGGAATGTAAAAATTTATATAAAGGTTTCATTTATGTTTAAAAATAATATGTATGTACCTTTATAAGGTTATTCCTTACATCTTTATTTTAATTACTGCTATTGCAAGCAGCTACTTATATAGTTACTTAGTTCTCGCTGCTATTTAAATTCTTTGAATATTTTAGATACTAAATAAATTAAAATATTTTCAAAAACTAATTGTATGAATAAAGTAAAAATAGCAATTTTTGCAATATCGATAATCATATTATCCTTTATCGGAATAAAAAAATTAGTTTATATAAATCAAGCTAAAGATTTAAAAAATAAAGAAGAATCGATCTTAAATGAATCTACTCGTGTTTTAAGTGAATGCTTTGATCTAGAAAATAAAAGTAAAAGGACTCTTAATAAATCAATTGAATTAATTGAATATTGCTTAGAGGAATATGGATATAAAAACTGATTTCAAATTTTAATTACTAATTTCTTTAAATCACCACTAAAATAAATCTAATACTTTTGTTTTTGATAAATTAACTTGGTTTTTTCCATAAATTTTGTTATTAATAAAATTTTCCTAATTTAATGTTTCTTTAAAATGACTAAAGTCAAATGTTCTTATTTGGGAGATTTAAACTGTGAGGCTATTCATCTACAATCAGGAAGTCTTATAAAAACGGATGCGCCTTTAGATCACTTTGGCAAAGGTGAAAGTTTTTCACCAACTGATTTATTAGCAACATCTCTAGGTACTTGTCTGCTAACCATTATGGCAATTAAAGCTAAATCAAAAGGATTTGATTTGGAAGGTATATATTTAAATATTGAAAAACTTATGACGCAAAATAACGAAAGAAAGATAAAAAAACTAATAATAGATATTTTTATACCAGAAAGCACTTCTAATGAAACTATTAATTTCTTGAAAATAGCTTCCCAAGATTGTCCAGTTACAAGAAATTTATCTCAAGAAATAGATATTAAAATTAGTTGGCATCATAAATAAATCACAAAAATAATAATTAAAGAAACTAATGAAATACATTATTGGAATAATCATTCTGCTTTTTGGAATATATATTATTACTGATTTAGCATTAAAGACTAGGTATACAAGAAAAAGACTTTCAAACAAAAAAAGTAAAGCTTTTTAATTTTAAAGTTGAATATTAAAAAATAGAGTCATTTATATAATTAGAATAAAAGCTTATTTTAGTTTTATTTTTTCACTATTTTTTTGTCAATCAAACTAATCAAAGGGATCATAAAATTTACATTTATTCCAACAGTACACCATATATAAGTAACAATAAAAATTATTTTTATATATAAATTAGGGGGCAAAGTGAAAAGTATTTTGAAAAAACCTCCAATGAATAATATCAATATTCCAAGTTGAAATAGACCTTTAAATATCCATATAAGTCCATTTTCTTTAATGTTTTTATAAAACAAATAAAAAACAAAGCTTGATAACAATATATATATGAGATTAATAATCATCTTTTAAAGAAAATCTAATAAATTTGTCATTAAAAAGTCATGTTCACAATTATCACTTTTTTATATGAGATATTTTTTTAAAAAATGAAAAATTATACAAAAAACAATAAAAACATAATTTAATTTTCCAAATTTTATTCTAAAAGATTTTTGATTTTAGTAAATCAACTCTTTTTTGATTTACTCCTAAGTCACTTTCTCCAACTCTTGATTCTGATCTTATTAATAAGATATTTGATTCAGGCAAAAATGATACTTCTAAGTCGTCTACATACTTCATCCATTTACTGGTAGCCTCAGCATGAAGATAATCGCCATCAATTTCTACAATCTCTGTTCTCGGAGTGTTCTCGATTAATGTTTTAATCTCTTCAAAAGGTTCTTCAATATTGTTAACCTCCCATTCTTCTCGTACACAATGAGCAACTTCAATACAAGGTATTAATTCTATATGTGAGGCAAATGATGAAGAAGGGAATAAAAAGCTTGAACAAATTAAAATTGCTAGAAAAAGTATTTTCATTAACAGAAGAATTTAACAATCCATAATCTAACTAATCAAATTACTAATTTGTAATGACGTTTCTCATTATTTTTGAAGAAAACATATATGTTTATTATATTCAGGATTTAATATGTATTTATATATTTCTAAAAATCCTCAAAAAAAAAGATCCCTAATAAAGAGATCTTTTTAAAATTGATTTAAATCAAGTGTTTCCTTGTTTCCACTGAAATAAATCAATTCCTCCTACACACATATTTAATATCACATCAATTTATAAGATACGTAATACCTTTTAGACCTCTATCTTAACTGTCACATGGCAAAAAAAACAAAAAGTACTCAAACATCGAGGTCGGAGTACTTTTAAAGTTATCAGAAAAAAGTGTGTGAGGAGTTTCTGATGTATTTAATTTACTCCGTAGGTAATTTAAAAGGCTACAGTATAAATTACTAATTATTTAAATCTTTCAGAAAAATTGGGCGTTGATGAAAAAAATAATCAAGAACATAAAAAATTCATGAAAAGCATTTACAAAAAAATCATTTTTATTATTTTGGCAATTGCTCTTTTTTCAGTAATAGTGGGTGTTGTCAAATATTCGCTTACTTATATTGAAAATAATCCCGAAAAATACTTACCTACACAGAAGTAAGACAAAAATTAAGTATAAATTCACTTCAAAAAATCTATAAAGTGTCTTAAATATGTTCTACATAGACAGATTGAGTCATGAAAATCAAAAATACTTCACTTCCTAATCAGAGTAATATTCATTTAGGTCAATTCAAAAATATGCATAAATATCAAATACTTGAGAATTACTGGAAGAAAAGAAAGAAAGAATGTGAAAAAAATCTTTCAAAATTTTGCTAACCAATAATTATGAATTTTATTTTTTCTTTTTTATTAGCATCTGTGATGTGGGTACAAGTTCCACAGTGGGAAGCTGACTGGTCAAAATGTGCTGTAGATGTCCCCGATTCATCATGTCACTGGTACGTAGCTGCTCCCGATAATACGTTTGGGGAAGGATTTAATTGGGAAAACGCTCCTTGGTTTGATGCTAATGGATTACAGGATGTAGCTAAAATTGAAAAAGAATCTGTAGTAGAAAAACTTCAAAATAATTAAAGTTTCTATTTCATCAATTAACTTTTAAAAGTATTTAAATCTATTTGCTTAGTGGTTAACTTTTGATTAATTAAAAAATTTTTATGCGTTTCAAAGTAAGTCTCAAAAAAAATGGAAAGGAATTTGATGAGGTTGTTATAGCTAATAATAAAAAAGAGGCTATGGAAGTAGCTTTAAAAAACAATCCAGAAGCTCAAGCATTAAACTCTGATTGGACATTTAAGATTTAATTATTTGCGAAGTTTAGGAATCAAAAGAGATGCGACACAAATAACACTAATTGCAGGTCCAGGCGACAAATTAAAGACTATAGAGAGAATAAAGCCCAGAAGTGAGATGCATAATCCAAAAAATGAAGACCTCATCATTGCAATTCTTAAACTATGAGCCTTATTAATCCCTAATAGAGTTGGGGTAGAAAGAAGAGCAATAACAAGAATTACTCCGACTGCTGACATTGAACTAACAATTACTAATGCCGTCGTAAAACTCAAAGCAAGATTTAATAAAGAAACGTTTATACCACTAGCGGATGCACCTTCTGGATCCAATCCCACATAAACAACCTTTTCATATCCAAAAGTCATTAAAAGTATAAATACTAAAAAAGCAATTATTGTTCTAAGTAAATCTCCAAAATTTGCTGTCAATAAATCGCCAAATAATACTGCCTCCAAATCAATCCTTATTCCGAGTAAAGGGATTATAAGGACCCCAAACCCAAGCATTCCAGCGAGAATAGTATTCATAACTGCTTCATAATTTTCACTTTTTCTATTAGTTAAACTTTCCGCAATTACTGAGCCCAGAAGACCACTTATAACACCACCAATTGAGGGGTGAATTCCAAGCGCTAGTGCGAGAGCAAGTCCAGGCAACACGCAATGAGAGATTAAATTAACTTGTAATAATCTCTTATGAGTGATTAATACAGTTCCCATAGCTGGGCATAAAATCCCGGAGAATATAGTTATTATTAATGGAACCAGCCACCAGTTGTTATTAATAAAAGACATTATTCGAATGATTCGGTATGATCAAAAATACGGGACAAAAAAAGATTTCGGAAACAATGGTAACTAATTCTGACATTACCAAAAGACAAGAACAACTTCTTGAAGAACTTAATAAATGCGAGGATGAATTGACTGGTCAAAAGTTGCATAGACAATTGATAGAAAGAGGAAAGGTTATGGGACTGACGACTGTTTACAGGAATCTTCAAGTTCTGATAAAGCATGGCTTAATACGTTCTAGACATCTCCCAACTGGAGAGGTTCTGTACACTCCCGTAGATAGAGATATTCATCATTTGACCTGTGTTCAATGTGGTGAGACATCAAAAATGGAAGGATGCCCGGTAAAAGATATTCATACACCCAAAACAAATCCAAAGAAATTCCAATTGTTGTTTCATACCCTCGAGTATTTCGGGCTTTGCCAAAACTGTTATCAAGCTCAGAATTAAAAAGGAACATTCTCTAATCACAGAAATTATTTTCGTTTATAGAGCTAATGTTTATTGCCTCTAATTTATCTTTTATTTGGTCAGGACTACCAACTGCCAAAACACTTTTATCAAGAACGATAACTTGATCATAGTTATTTAAAGAATCGCCCCAATCATGGCTACTTACGAGCAAAGAAAGTCCCGCATCCGCAAGTTGACGAACAATTTTAAGAAAATCTTCCTTTGCAGGTGGGTCCAAAGCTGCACAAGGTTCATCTAAAAGAAATATTTTTGCCGGGGACATAAGAGTTTTTGCTAATAGAGCTCTTTGCTGCTGTCCTCCTGAAAGAGAATCGAGTCTTCTATTAGCCAAACTTGCAATGCCTACTCTCTGCATTGTCGCCTCTAATTCACAACATTTATTAATCCAAGAATTAGGATATGCTAGAAGAGTCTTAATTTGAAATGGGTTATTACTTCTTGATTTTGAATACTTTATTTGACCAAGAGATACCAATTTTTCAACTGTAATGGGGAACTTCCAATTCATAGAACTTCTTTGAGGCATAAGTGCGACAAGAGCTCTAGATCTATATAAATTTTCACCGTCAATTTTTATTTCGCCTTTATCTGGAGTATTTTGTCCTTGCAAAATTCTCAAAAGAGTTGATTTACCTGCGCCGTTTGGGCCAACTAACGCTGTTAGAGTTCCAGGTTTAATCTCAACCGATACCTTATTCAAAACTGGCTTACTTTTTTTTGCGTATGCAAAGGTTAAATTTTCAGCGACTAAAGTAGCCATTAATTAATCTTTTAAAAAAGTCACTTTACAAGCTTACCAATAATACAATTTGCGTATTATTTTCATAACATTTGATACCTTTACTTGTCAGACATAATGAAAATGATTATCATTTTTTAGTATTAAATCATTTTTCATGTCAATTTTTAAAAGACTTTTAATAAATAAAAAATGTTCGAGTAAGTCAATTATTAAAAATTCCGTAATCGCTGGAACGATTATATTTTCTAGTTTTGGGCAGGATGTTATGGCTAAAGGAAAGTCATACGTAGCAGTAGAACCACTAGTTTGTGATTTAGTTAAATCAATTGCATTACCATCTGACGAAGTTACCTGCTTAGTAGATAGAAAACAAGATGTTCATGACTTAAAGATCAATCCAAGGCAAGCTCAATTACTAAATAGCGCAGATAAAGTATTTACTCTTGGTAAAGAAATGACTCCAAGTATGAGAAATTGGGAAAATAAAAAGAATACTGTTGTTGTAGGTGTTAGTGCAATAGACGTAGATTATCATTCTGATCACGGAGGTCATGATGATCACTCAGACCATGGTGGACATGACGATCATTCTGAACATTCAGCTAAAGTAGATGATCATTCTGATCATGCTGATCATGGAGGTCATGATGATCACTCAGACCATGGAGGACATGATGATCATGCTGAAGGTGCTTTCGAATGGGCAGGCAAATTTCAACTTTCTAAGGGTTCTTACAAATGGTCATTTGAAAAAGTCGATGGCGAATATGCAGATCCTGCAATGAAGATGGTGATTCTCAAATCTAATGACATAGAAGGGTCTGAAGATTTAGCCAAAGAATTATTAGGATCTAAAGACTCAATAAGCAGAAAAAATGATGGTACTTTGATAGCAAGTAATAAAGCTTTTGTTCTTAACTTTGATCAAAGAAAAGAAAGTACTGTTTTTAACGTGGATATCAAAGAAGATGGTCAATATATATTTTTTACTGAACACATGCCTTTTGAGTTTGAAGCAACTCAACACTTTTTTAAAGACGTTTCAAATAGTAATGTAGAACCAATAGCACAAGTTCCAGACGAAGGAGAGGGGCATCATCATCATGACCATGGAGGTTTAGATCCACATGTATGGCATGATCCGCATAACATAATAAAAATGGGAGATCTTATAAGCAAAAGTTTAAAGAAAGATATTTCAGTTTTTAATAGAGGTGACAGAAAACTAATTAATGAAAGATTCGAAAAAGCTGATTCTCTGTTAGAAGGCTTAGATAGTTGGATCGTCGAACAAGTAAGCTCTATTCCTGAGGAAAACAGAGTAATTGTCTCTAAACACAAAGCATTGGAATACTACGGTGATGCATTTGGTTTTGAAACCATTAGTTTACTTGACTTTCTTGGAGACTCCTCAAGCTTAAGGCCAGACAACATAAGTTCTACTTTAAAAATGCTAGATGAAGAGAAAGTTCAGGCAATATTTCCTGAACAAATTCCAGCATCTAAGTTATTAAGGAACTTAAGTAGACAAAGTTCAGTTCCTTTAGCTTATAATCAAATATTCGTTGATGGATTGATGATGGATGGTAATACAGTTTCAGTAGCTGTTCACAATACTTGTACAATTGTTGATTCATTAGGTGGAAGCTGTGATAAAGAATCTGGCTCCAATCTTGAGTCTGAATGGTACAAACTTTCAGATTAAATTTTCCTAATAAAAACGGTTTTCATTTCTTATAATTACTATTATTAAAATATTGTTTATTTAGTAAAAAGCAGTAAATGAGCATCACAGATAAAATTCCCGTAACCATCCTCACTGGATTCTTAGGTTCAGGTAAGACTACTTTGCTTAATAGAATTTTAAGTGAAGAGCACGGAAAAAGAATAGCCGTAATTGAGAATGAATACGGTGAAGTAGGTATAGATCAAGGTCTCGTAATTAATGCCGATGAAGAAGTGTTTGAGATGTCAAACGGGTGCATTTGTTGTACTGTTCGCGGTGATTTAATAAGAGTCCTTGGCAACCTTATGAAAAGAAGAGATAAGTTTGACTATGTTTTAGTAGAAACAACAGGATTAGCAGATCCAGGCCCAGTTGCTCAGACTTTTTTCATGGATGAAGAGATTAGTTCTGAATTTACTCTTGATGGAATTGTGACTTTAGTTGATGCTGCACATATTGATCAACAGCTAGGCAGGAGTGACGAAAGTTCAGAACAAGTGGCATTTGCAGATGTTCTTGTCCTTAATAAAACTGATTTAGTCTCTGATGATGCACTAGATACTCTTGAATCGAGATTGAGAGATATGAACCGAATGACTCGAATTATTCGAGCCGAGAATGCCAAAGTACCCATTGAAACAGTCTTAAATCTAAGTGCATTTGATCTTGATCAGATACTTAAACGCAGACCAACATTTCTTGAACCAGAATATCCTTTTGAATGGACAGGTGTTTACGATCTTGATGCAGGTAAATATGAATTAATGCTAGAAGAAGGACCCGATCCAGAAATGTCCCTAGTAGCACTCGTTAACCAAGGTGAGAATGAGGAGGAACTTAAAGATGGTGCTGAATCCTCCGTAAGACTTTATGCAGAAAAAGCTAATACTTTAGAGCCTGGAAATACTATTCCATATGGAGAACATATAAATCTCAAATTGGAGGATAAAGGAAATAAATCCTTCATCCTGAACATAGAAAAACCAACAAAAGTTGGTTTGTTTACACAGCACACTGCTGAAGAATTCAATATGAAAGTCATTAAAAGTGACGAAAATAAAGAGATTCCATTTAATACTGAAAGATTCTGGCAAGCAGAGCATGAACATGATGATGAAGTTGGCTCAATTGCTATAGAGCGTTTTGGAGATGTTGACCCAGAAAAACTAAATACTTGGATGGGAAGACTTCTCTCAGAAAAAGGGGTGGATATATTCAGAACTAAAGGGTACATAAGTTACTCAGGGAACCCAAGAAGAATAGTTTTCCAAGGAGTACACATGTTGTTTACTGCACAACCTGATAAAGAATGGGGTAACGAACCTCGTAGAAATCAACTTGTTTTTATCGGTAGAAATCTAAATGAAAAAGAAATGCAAGAAGGCTTTGATAAATGCCTGATATAGAACCATTTAGCCCAAGAGGCATGTTCCACGAGGGATGGACAGCTGAAGTTAGCGATTATGCCATAGCATGTGGCTGGGCTCTTAAAGGGAAACAATTTATTGTTGGCGACGTAGCAGGTGGTATTTTTGCATTCGAAGGAGATACTGGAAAAATTATTTGGAAAAAAGAAAATACTCATTCTGGTGGTCTACTAGCAATGGCAATTCATCCAGAGGGTGAAATTTTTGTAACATCAGGTCAGGATGGAAATGTTCAAATTTGTAATTGCCATGAAGGTAAAGTTATTAAAACACTTGATCTTGGCAAAGGTTGGGTAGAACACCTCAAGTGGTCTAATGACGGTTTATTTCTTGCGATAGCTTCCTCAAAAAAAGTATATGTATTTAATGAAATTGGTGAAGAGAAATGGATCTCAGAAGACCATCCAAGCACAGTAAGTGCAATAACGTGGTCAAATAAAAATGAGCTAGCAACTGCTTGCTATGGAAGAGTGACATTCTTTGACATAGTTAATAATAAAACGAATCAAAAACTCGAATGGCAAGGATCATTGGTATCTATGGAATTAAGCCCTGATGGAGATATAGTCGCCTGTGGGAGTCAAGACAATTCAGTTCATTTTTGGAGAAGATCAACAGGAATGGATGCAGAGATGACGGGATACCCTGGCAAACCAAGTCACCTTTCTTTTGATGACAGTGGAAAATTACTAGCAACTAGTGGCAGTGAAAGAATTACAGTATGGAGCTTTATAGGAAATGGTCCAGAGGGGACTATGCCAGGAGAGCTATGTCACCATACAGAACCCATTTCGAGCCTAGCCTTTTCAAATAAAGGTATGCTTGTAGCCTCAGGATCTAGGGATGGTTCTGTTGTCGCAAGTTTCCTAAAAAATGACGGCAATGGAGACCCAGTTGGGGCTGCATTCGCCGGAGATTTAGTAGGGGCAATATCCTGGAGACCTGATGATTGTGCACTTGCAGCAGTTAATGCAAAAGGTGTTGTAAATGTATGGAAATTTAAAGTTCGTACTAACCTTTTTTCAAAGGGATTTAAGTAAAAGTAGAAATTGATAAAATTACCAATAGTTAGTTTTTAAATGTCTTTCCATACAAATGACCTCACAGTCATTATCTATCCCTTTTGGGTGAATATCGCAATATGAGAGACATTGAAAATATTCGTCTATAGGATTAGATTTGTCAGTTTTACTTACTTCTTTCGAATGATTCATAAAAGATTTCCTAAATTATTTAAAATCAAAATAGTCGAATTAAATACCAAAAGAAATAAGCAAAACTTACTAAAAAAATCTCAAAAAAAATCGGCAATTGATTACTACTTTGGGACATTTTCAATTAAAAAGCAATGCGTATAAAAACGGATTGTCATTAGAGAAATATTTTCCTAATTTTATATTGTTGAGTTCTAGGAGGTCTTTCAGAATGATCGATAGCCTGCCTGAAATTTCGGAATAAACCGAACTAATTTAATTAACTGCTCCAATTATTTTTTATTAATGTCTAAGCTTCCTTCTTCTGCATCGTTTAGGTGCCCTTTAAGAAACAAGCTTAATTCTAGAGTTTTTGCCCCAGTTAAAGACAATTAGTTAATTTTATGAGCATTAGCTTAATAGACGTTATTAACAAGGATCCATGATTTAGGTGCGTTATTAACTTCATAAGAAAAAAATAAGTAAGAGATAAAAGAGGGCTTAAATAAGCCCTCTTTTTTTATAAAAAAATTAGATGACATTCTTCTATTTTTATAGATAATGATTAAAACAATAAATTAAAAAAGATGGTTAGATATTATTGCCCCTATTGCAATCCTAAATATCAATTTCAAAAAGAGTCCAAAAATGGGACTCTCATATGTGGATTGTGCGGGGAGGGTCTTGTAAAAAAACCATTTATTAGGTTAAACCAGATAATTGCTTTAGTTGCTGCTTCGTCATTACTTCTACCATTAATATATACTTTTATTTTTTTAATTAAAAATCAAATAAATCTTCCTAATAAAAATTATCAAGCAAATAAGAATTCTTTGATAATTATCAAAGATAAAATTTCATAAAGCAAGTTGGAATAATTTCATTAGTTCAACCTCTACAAAAAGATTTATTTAAACATGAATTTTTACTTTCAATATCCATTTGATCATTAACATTGTTTAATTTTTTTTCTATCTTAATTAATTGAACTTTTTGTCCACAATGGTCCTTGCAACCACCATTAAATAAATTGTGTGCATATAAAGTGGGAATATTTGTTAAAAGTAATAGAAAAATTAATTTAAAAATTTGATAAGAATTAGATTTTATTTTTAATATCATTTTCCCAAAATTAGTATTTAAATAATACCAGTTAATTCCAAGGAGTGTTTATAAGACCCCAAATATCGAAGAAGAAAAATAAAACTGCAATAACTACAAGATCCCAAGCTCTTTCCCTAAAAGCCCAAGGCGCAATAAAAACCTCCCCAAGTCCATGAAGTGCCGCTCCAACGGGTAAATGATCAAGGACCAACAAACTATGAGAGAGAATAAAAAGAAAGCTTGCGAAATATCTAAAAAAAATAAATTGCCAATTACCAGAACTCATATTTTTAGATTTTTAAGAAATATAATGCAATGATCAGAATAATGAAATAGATCAAGTTAAGAGATGTTTTTTTTTGTAGCTATAAATACGAATTAAGATTCGAAGCTAAAGTAAAAGTTATAAAACGATGAAATATATGTTTTCAAATTATCGTCCTAAAAATAGTTTTGATGAATACTTTAAGGATAATGTCAACTCTGCTAGGGAAATATTAATTCCACTTCTGTCCTCTTTAGATAATATGGGTCTTGAAGAATTAAACAGAAATCATTCTGCTGCAAAAAAATTATTACTAAGACATGGTGCAACTTTTAGATTAAACGATACTGGTTTAAAAGGCACGGAGAGAATATTACCTTTTGATCCACTTCCAAGAATAATTAGTAAAGATGATTGGGTAACATTAGAAAAAGGTTTAAAACAAAGGCTTGAGGCAATTGATTTATTCCTAGATGATATTTATAATTCTCAGAATATAATTAATGATGGAATAATTCCAAGAGAATTAATAGAAAGTTCAGATGGTTGGAGACCCCAGATGATAGGTTTCAAGCCTCCATTAAATAAATGGTGTCAAATTTCAGGACTTGATTTAATAAGGGACAGAAAGGGAGATTGGCATGTTTTAGAAGATAATTTAAGGTGTCCTTCTGGTGTTGCTTATTTTTTAGAAAATAGATTAGTTATGAAAAATATTTTCCCTAATCTTTTCTCTGGAAGGATAGTAAAACCAATTGATGAATATCCATCATATCTTCTAAAAACTCTTCAAGAACTTGCTGTTTGGACAGACACCCCCAAGATAGTTCTACTAACTCCTGGAATTTTTAACAGTGCGTATTTTGAACATAGTTATTTAGCTCAAGAAATGGGCATTCAACTTGTTCAAGGTCATGACTTAGTTTGTAATGATGATTATGTATATTTAAAAACTACCTCTGGATTAAAAAGAGTAGATGTTATTTACAGACGAATTGATGATGATTTCTTAGATCCTCTTAATTTCAGGAAAGATTCCTGCCTTGGTGTCAGCGGATTACTTGATGTTTTCAAGGCAGGTCATGTTGCTTTAGCAAATGCCCCTGGGACAGGAATAGCAGATGACAAAATGATTTATTCTTTTGTTCCAAGAATGATAAAATATTATCTCAATGAAGAAATTATTATTAAAAATGTAGAAACATATATTTGTCATTACCAAAAGGATCGGGAATATGTTCTAGAAAATTTACCAAAACTTGTTGTTAAGTCTGTTGCTGAAGCTGGGGGGTATGGAATGTTAATTGGGCCCCACTCAACAAGCAGTGAAATAGAAGAATTTGCTAATAAAATCAGAAAAAATCCCAGAAATTTCATAGCGCAACCAACATTAGAATTATCTACAGTGCCATCGTTATGCAATGGGGAACTATATCCATGTCATGTTGATTTAAGGCCATACATATTAAGAGGGAGAGATACATGGGTTAGTCCTGGTGGGCTTACAAGAGTCGCTTTAAAAAAAGGATCATTAGTTGTCAACTCTTCTCAAGGGGGTGGATGCAAAGATACATGGGTTGTGGGTAAATAATATGCTTTTAAGTCGTGTAGCAGAATCTCTTTATTGGATTAATCGTTATTTAGAACGCGCAGAAAATATATCTCGTTTCGTGGAAGTAAGTGAAGCAATGTCATTAGATTGTCCACCAGGAAGCGCAGAACCCTGGCTCCCACTAATTGACGCTTCAAGCGACAGAGAATCTTTTGATAAAAGATTTCCAGAGAAAAAACCTGATGACGTTATTAATTTTTTAATAAGAGATCGTTTAAATCCAAACAGTATAATTTCTTGCATTCAAATGGCAAGAGAAAATGCCCGACAAATCAGAGACGTCATGACTACAGAAATGTGGGAACAGATTAATATCTTATATTGGAATATGCAAGAAGGAGAGGCAATATGGAACAAACCAAGACAAGAACAATTAAGTGAAATAAGGAGGGAATGTCAGCTTTTCTATGGAATTACAGATGCCACTCTAAGCAAAGACCTTGCTTGGAGATTTAGCATTCTTGGAAGATTAATTGAGAGAGCTGACAAAACATCGAGGATTTTAGATGTCAAATATTATTTACTTCTTCCTAGCTTGAATGAACTAGGGGGAGTTCTTGATGAGTTGCAATGGATTGCTCTTTTACGCTCAGCTGGAGCTTATCAAATGTTTAGGAAAGCAGAGCAAAATTCTATAAAGCCTAATTCAGTTGCAAGATTCCTTTTACTGGATCCAATTTTTCCTAGATCAGTAAGATACTGTTTAGATGGGATAAGCAATACTCTTAAAATGATAGAGTCCTCTCCTCCTCCTGAAAACCCTACAGAATTAGAGTGTATGAGAGGTTTACTTAAAGCAAAGTGGAGTTATATCAGAATTGAAGATATAATCGATGATGGTTTACATGAGGCAATCGATTCATTGCAAATTGATTTAAATAAATTAAATGATCTCATTCAAGAAAAATATTTTATTAATTAAGAACTTTATTAATGAGAATTAAATACCTTCACAAACTTGAATATAAATATGAAGATCCTGTTCAATTAGGCGAGCATAGATTGTGTATAAAGCCAAGGTCAAATGGATTCCAAAAGCTGAAGAATTTTGAATTAAAAATAACCCCAAAACCAGAAATTATTTATCCATTACTTGCTGCCAGTGGCGAAGAGATTAATAGAATTAGATTCAATGGTTTAACTGATAATTTAATTATTGAATCAATTAGCGAAGTTGATACTATTAAACATCCAAACATTATCGATGGGGTTAAAAATAGAGATTTAACATTACCTTTCTGTAGAAGTATTATTAACAGAGATTTACAGGGCGCATTAGAGGGGTGGATGCCAAATGGACAACACGATCCCTCTGCCGTTGAACTTGCTCAGGAAGCGTTAGCAGGAAGTATCAATAACGCATTATCATTCGCGTACCAACTAATAGAGATCATTCAAGATCGAGTTAAATATACTAAAAGACACACAGGGCCAGCATGGCCAGCGAGCAGAACACTTAGAGAACGTATAGGTTCATGTAGAGATTTAGCAATGCTTATGGTTGAAGCTTGTAGATCTATTGGTATCCCAAGCAGGTTTGTAAGTGGTTATCATTTTGAAGATCCATTACCTTCTGAGTTAGATTTACATGCTTGGGCTGAATTATATATTCCAGGTGCTGGTTGGCGAGGTTTTGATCCTAGCGGGAAAGGATTAATTGATGAAAGATATTTAACATTAGTATCCTCTTCCAAATCTAATCTAACTTCTGTAATTACAGGCAACTTTATAGGTAAAAATAATCTAGAAAATACTCTATCTTGGGAGATCAAACCTCTTGAAATTAAATAAAAATTAAATATTAAAACTTTTAAAAATAAGAAAAAAAGATAAATAAAAATACGTTTCTTTTTTAGTGTTAATTGATACGTTCTTAGATATATATATCTGTTTTCATTTGTTTAATCCTTAAAGACAATTGAACTCAAGTTTAGAAATTCCAGTTTTCAAACGAAACAAATCAAAAATGTTTGAATTGATAAGTTATGAAAAATTTCGCGATACAAAAGATGTCAGATTTTTTGATATTAGTATTAATGAATCTAATTATAGAGATCTAGTAATCCACAGTGGTCCCGCTGTTAGTCCGCCAAATGACGACAATTTTAATAATTGGCAGTTTTACATACACCATAATCAAGAAGATAATCTATTAGCTATCTCAGGGGGAAGAACATTTTTTCTTGTTAATTTTGGCTGGGATTATCCTTTTTATAAAGTTAGATTAGAATCTTGTGGATATATCCTAAGAATCCCTAGAGGAACTTTTCATAGATCAGTATCTGACGAAAAAGGGTCCATAGTTTTAAATCAAGCCATAAGAGATAAAGATGGTACAGTTGAATCTGAATTCAAGGTTACGAATAGCAAAGATAATAAAAAACTTCTAGATTGTATAACTAATTTAGAACCTAGATTTAAAATTTATAGTGTTAAATAATCTTAAAAAGGAGTTCCAAATTTATACATCAATTTAAAAAATTATCTAATTGTTATAAAATACAATTATTCAAATTTTTTAATATGAAATTTTTTAGGTTTTTAAAATATTTTTTATGCATAACTTTTTCTTTCTTAGTTTTATCCTCTCCGGTTTTTGCTGGGGCAAATGTTGCTGTCAAGGGCGAGGGAGATGAAGTCCCAAGTTATGTAAGATCTAATATTACAGGATTTGATTTCCATGGAGAAGATCTTCATTTGTCTTCTATAGCTGGAGCAGTTGCGAGAGACGCAGATTTTAGTGATGTTGATTTACATGGAACTACATTAACCCTATCTGATTTAAAAGGTTCTAATTTAAATGGAATCGACCTGACCGATACTCTTTCTGATCGAGTTAATTTCCAAAAAACAGATCTTAGAAATGCTGTTTTAATAAATATGATCGCATCAGGCAGCAGTTTTGCAGGAGCCAAAATAGAAGGAGCAGATTTTTCTTACGCCATTCTTGACAGCGAAGACCAAAGAAATCTTTGTGAAATTGCTGATGGGATCAATCCAACAACAGGCGTTTCAACAAGAGAAAGTCTTGAGTGTAGTTAGAAATTAAAATTATAAGTAAACTTTCTTACCATTATTAAATTTATAAATCCTTTGTTCATCGTCTTGGAATATAATTTCACCATTTAATTTGGATTTCCTAAATTTTGAAAGTCTTGCTCTGTGTATATTGGATTTTCTATTTATAATATCTTCATTATCGTAGATTCCAATATGAATATTTATATTAGGGTTTGAGAAAGTTTTTTCTTCCTCTCTTAAAAATATTCTTTCAATATTAGTTTGAGTACTCTGTAGTTTATTTTTAAATTTGTCTAATTTTAGGTTCTTTGGTTTTTTAGAATTAAATTTTTTATAGAACAAAAATATAATTCCAAAAATTAAAATAGCTAAAAATATATTCATTAAACTATTTAATTTTTATTTTTATATCTGCACCTAAGTTACTTTTAGTAGTTAATATTTCCTTTTTTAAGATTCCATAAGTAAAAATTTTAGATAAAGTTTTCAAAGATTTATAAACTAAAAAAATAGTAAATAAAAAGAAAACAATAAGGTTTTCTACAAGAATATTTTTATTTTTTTTATCTAAGTTTCTCATAAAAATATTAAATCAATTATTTTTCTTCATTTTCTGCATATGGGCCGAAAAATTCACTAGCGTCTCTTCCTATTATTTTAGCAAGATTTAAGCATTTTTCTATATCCCATTTAGATGCCATTCCATAAAGAATACCAGCAGCGAAAGAGTCGCCACATCCATAAGAATCAACTTTTAATTTCTTGTTTTTAAGAGCCTTATATCTTCCTCCTGGGAAAATCATGCCCCCCTTATCCCCCTCAGTTTTAATAGTATATTTGGGCCTTACCGATAATTCAGAGAAAGAAAAAACTTCACCAGGATCGAGATTACTGCCTATTAATCCATCCAAAAGGACATTTGAATTATTAATTATATTCAATCCCACCCTTGGTGTGGTACAAAGTATAGAAGCAGATCTAGCCATTTTAAAAATCTCTGAGTCAGATGCAGTAATAAAAATTCCGTCCATTTTTTTTAAAATGCTCCAGTCTAAGTTGTCCTTATAATTGGGTGCTAACCTTTCACCAATAACTGTAATTGATCTCTCACCTTGAGAGTCAATTAAACTAAATCCTCTTCTAGTAGGTTTATCACGCCATGCAACATGTAACTTTATACCCATACTTGAAAGAATTTTGAAGCATTTTTTTCCATAATCATCATTACCTAATGCTGTAAAAAAATGAATTTGGTTTAAAGTCAACTCAGAAAGTGTTTTCGCGATAATAGTGCCTCCACCTGCTGGATATTCAAGAGACTTTTTTGAATGAGAAATAACTCCTGGTTTTGGGAATTGATCGACCTTTAAGAAATTTATCCACTCAACATGACCTATTACAGCAAAATTTAAATTTCCTTTTTTAAACTGATCTTCTTCAAAGATATTATTCTTTTCAACAACCATAAGCTTTTAAATACTATTATTAAAATAAATTTTTTTGACAAATGAATTCATTTAACATTTTAAAAGATAATAAAAATATACTATCTTATTTTTACCTTTTTCTATCTATTTTGGGTGCTGTCCTTCCAATGATGGCAAATTTCGAATTTGCTAGGGAATATGGAAATAGTTTTGATATCAATAACTTTATTGCATTGGCTAATGCGAATCCAGCAGCTCAGTCAATTTCCAGAGACTTATTAGTAGGAGCTAGCTCTATTTTTATATGGATAGTAAATGAATCAAAAAAATTGAATATGAAGAACATGTGGGTTGTCTACATTGGGACTTTTCTTATAGCATTTGCATTTTCTGCACCCTTTTTTTTATTTCTAAGAGAAAGAAGAATTATTGAGTTAGAAAAAATTAATTAAAATAATCTCTTAAATAGAATTGCAAAAATCATAAAGCAACAACATGAAATAGATAGCCAGATAATTGAAGCATAACCAAATAGATCTAATATGCGTCCCGAAATAAATGGCCCAAAGAAATAACCCATAGCGAAACATTGTGATAATAGAGCAAGAGCAAAACCTTTTTTGTTTGAAGGCGCTATTCTAAAAACTACATCTGTTGAAGTTGGAAGAAATGAAGCAGTGCCTAAACTAACTAATATCAATGAAAAAGAAATCAAATAAAAAGCTGGGATATTTAAATAACTAGAAATAAATAATAAAAATGAAGCAAAAGAGAAATTTATTAAACTAAATTTCAATCCAAATAACCTACCTTTCTTTGATATCCAAGACCCTATAGGCCATTGTAAAAACAACAACAAAATTAACTGAATAGAAATTATAAGACTTGTAATTTCTGTACTTAATGCATTCCTATATACTCCACCTTTAACAAGATCCAAAGGTAAAGTTACTTGAATCAAGGCTAAAGAGGTAGTTATGAATAAAATAGATAAAATTATTATTGCGGAGTTTTTGTTCCATTTCAATTGCCCCTGTTTAATTGGATCCACAAATTTTTTTTGTAAATTTTCTAAGTTTATTTTGATAGAAGAATTATTCCTCGATATTAAAGTTGTAATAACTATCATGCAAAATATATCGTTTATAAAAATTGATTTGGAGTACAGAAAATTAGTCATAAAACCCCCTAAAAATACCCCTAAAAATATTCCTAAAGCCTCCGAACTTCTAACAAGTGCGTAAGCTTTTCGTGTGTCGATCGCTTGGCAAAAATAAGGCACTCCAAACTCAGCTGCAGGCCAATATATACCTGCAGCAGCTCCAACTAATGATTGTCCAATTATGTAAAAAAAAGTATCTCTCGAATAAATGAGGAATAAGCTAGCAGCAATACTTAGTATTGATGAAAAAATCAATGGAAATTGTATTTCGCTTGTTTTATTTAGATAATTACCAGTAAAAAATCTCGTTACCGTACCTATTATTGCTGATATGGTAAATCCTAAGCCGATATCTGTTGCCGATAATCCAATATTATTAAAAATGAGTGATGTTAAATAAATAACACCTCCTGCTCCAAATGCAGCGTAAAATCTTATCTTGGTTATTAACCTCAAAGGATATGGAAATTGATTCCACCAATTTTTGCTAATTTGATAACTATTTGGAATAATCACAAGTGAAATACATTTTTTTAATTTTTATAGGTATTTTTGGTTTATTTTTTAATAATGGTTCTAAGGCTGCTGAAAAGATAAATATTAAGTTTGAAGAGATGAAAATCCCTCTTACTATAGAACAATTATCAAAATTAGAAAAATACAAAGAAGATTCAACAGAATTAATAAATTGGTTAAAAAATAATGGATTCATAAAAGTTTTTGAATTATCAAAATTTTTAGAATTTCCAATTTTCAAGGAAGAAGGTATAAATAGAAAATTATTAAGAAGTTGGATAGGGCGTAAAATTTTAACAGAATTAAGCAAAACGATTACAGTTCCTAATGACAAAAATGGGGTAGAAATTTATAACACTATAGAAAATTTATTAGAGGATAAAAAAGAAGTTTCAACTTTAGACATCATAAAGGCATTACCATCAGAAGAAATTTATTTAGATATTGATAATTTAATTTTGATAATTACATCTTGGAAAAATGAATTAGCAATGCAACAAGATCTTATATCCAAATTAAATAATCTTGAAAGAACAACCAAAGAGGCATTGAAAAATGCTGAAAATAAATCCAATCCAAATCTTATAAAGATAAATAAAAAGATTTATGCTCCTCACCGAGTAAAAGCTTTGGAAATTGAATTATGGAAAAATTACAAAACAAACGATGACAAAGAATTAATAATTTTTATGCCAGGACTAGGAGGCGAAATTAATAATTTCGAATGGATAGGGAATGAATTAACTAAAAGAGGTTGGCCAATTGCATTTATAGATCATAAAGGAAGTAATTTAAAAGCATTTGTAGAAGTACTAGAAGGAAACGAAGCAATCCCAGGAGGTGTAGACTTTTTCTTATATAGAATTAAAGATTTAGATGCTGTATTAAAGGCTCATCAAAATGGGGCATTTGGTTTACCTAATGATTCTTATATACTAATGGGGCATTCACTTGGTGCTTTAATAGCACTTTTATATGAGGGCAATAAACCAAACTATCAACTTAAGGAAAGATGTAACTCTTCATTAACAGACTTTGCAGTAACCAATTTATCAAAATTACTTCAATGTCAATTAAGTGAAATAACATTCTCTGAGAAAAATAACGCTAACAAGGCAAGTGCGATAATAGGCTTTAATTCGTTTGGCAGTTTAGTATGGCCCAAGGTTAATAGTTCTGGTATTGAAATACCAACTCTTCTTATAGGTGGCACATATGACCTTATTACACCTTTAATGAATGAACAACTTAGAGTTTTTTCTGCTTTAAATAATCCATCAAATAGGTTTCTTATTATTGAAGGGGCAAGTCATTTCTCTCCAATCAGAATTAATAATAACTACATAGAAAATAATGATGTTTTTAAAATAAGTGAATCTTTTATTGGTTCAGATCCAATTTCAGTACAAGATTTATCTTCGAAATTTATAGTAGAGTTTATAAAAAATATTAAGGATCAAGAGGTCCCTACTGTAATTAAAAACCAGAAAGATTTGGGACTTGATTTCCATCTTTTAGATCTTGAAACTATAAAAGAACTTTTAAAAAATTAGTACTCTATTCTTGGATCTAAATATGCAATTAAAATATCAACAAACAGATTCAAAGAAACTATGAGCATAGAGGTAAAAATTACAATGCCTTGCACCAAGGTATAGTCTCGCTGAGAAATTGCTTCATATAATCTTAAGGCAATACCTGGCCATGAAAAAGTTACTTCAAACAATAGGGCGCCTCCTGCTAATGAAGCCATTGTCAAACCAGAAATAGTGACAATTGGCAATAGAGCATTAGGTAAAGCATGGTTTAAAAATATTTTTTTTCTCGATATTCCTCTACATATAGCGGCATTAACATAATCACTTTTTAATGTCTTATCCAAATTCACTCTTAATGACCGGCTGAATATACCACTTAATAGAAAGCCAAGGGTAATCGAAGGTAGTGCAAGATGATAGAGGCTATCTTTTAAAGCAATAATATTATTTGACAGAATACTATCTAAAACTAGAAAACCTGTAATTTGGGGTTGTTGCTGAAAGATTGGAAATCTACCCCCAATTGGGGAAATGTTTAAATACACAGAAAATAATAATTGAGCCAACATTGCTCCCCAAAAAGGAGGGATCGCATATGTAGCAATCCCAAATATTCTCACAATATAATCAGTCTTTTTACCCCTATGTCTTAACCCAATAAATCCTAATGGGAATCCAATTATCATTGCACTTAATATAGAAAATAAACCAAGCTCAAGACTTGCGGGAAATGACTTTAGAATAATATCTAGAACTGGCTTTTGAGTACTAAGAGATAGACCAAAATTTAAGTGCAAAATATCATTTATGTATGAAAAATATTGATTTATCAAGGACTCATTTAGCCCCAATTTATTTCTTAGAATCTCCCTTGAAACCTCATTGGCACCAGAGCCTAGTATGGCATCAACAGGATCGCCAGGGGCAACTCGCAATAAAATAAAAACTAATGAAGAAATTATCCATAACATTAATGGTATTAATGCAATTTTTAATAAAGAATAATTAAAAAGTTTATTTAAATTCCTACTCATGAATTAACTCAAGATCGCTTAATCTAATAATCCCTGCACCATTAAAAATAGGATTTGATATTTTATTTTGAGACCATGCTTTTTGAGAGGATATCCAAATAGGAATGTAAGGGATTGAATTTGCTGCTATTTTTTCAATTTCCAGTAGTTTGTCGAGTCTTTTATTACCACTTATATTTTCACTCTTTAGGAATAAACTTTCCACTTTATTAGATCCCCAAAAACTACCACTATAAACTGATTCACCTTTTTTACATATGCCATCAACTATTTCATTACAACTTAAAAGTGGAGTGAGATAAGCTTCTGGATCGGAATAAGCACCAGTCCAATCAAGAATAACTGCTGTATAAATTCCCAAACTTAGATTTTTATAAACGGTTGTAGATTCAACGCCATTAAGTTCTATCTCAATGCAATCATTCAAAACATTTTTTATTTCTTCTTGCCAAGTGAGGGCAATAAGTTTATCTGCTGGTACATTCGTTCTATATGTAAGTGGAATTTTCAGTATATTTCCATTGCAATAAGTTTCTTTTTGCAATAACTTTCTCGCTTCTAAATAATTATATTTAGGCCACAGACCTTGATTATCATTTTTTAATATCGGAGGAATTATTGATCTTGATGGCTTTCTCAAACCATAACTTACTTTTTCACTAATTAATTTTCTATTAAGACTTTTTGCTAAAGCCATTCTTAAATTAAGATTATTTAATGGATAAGAACTAGTTCTAAGGCTTATAAAACTTAATTCGGTGAAAGGACTATTACCTTCTTTAAACTTTTTATTTTTGCTTAGATTACTTAAACTATTTCTCTGACTATCATCAATTGAATTTGATAAGAGTACGTCAATTTGTTTACTTTTTAAAGCTCCAAAAAGAGAAGATGAATTAGAGTATCCCACAAAATTAATACCATTATTTAAGGGCTTTTCACCCCAATAATTCAAATTTGGATCAATTAATTGAACTTCATTAGAAAAACTGGTCAAGACATACTTACCAGTACCAACGAATTTTTCATTTAGAAACTTATCAGAATATTCTTTATAAAATGTTGGAGATATTGGTGTTAAATTTACTGATGTAAGTAAACCATTTAAAGAACTTGATGGTTTATTTAAATTTATTTTAACTGAATATTCGCTTGGAGTTTCTATAGATTTAATCTTATTTCCTAAAATATAGTTAATTGTTCCAATTCTTTTAAATCTATCAAAAGTAAACTTTATTGCATTTGAGTTAAATGAAGTTCCATCATGAAAAAAAACATTTCTTCTTAGATTGATTATTATTTGAAGTCTATCCTTTGAAATAATTGGCATCCCTGCTGCTAATTCAGGTATTAATTCTCCGTCAGAATTTAATTCATATAATGTGTCTCCCAGGGAACTGATTAATTGAATTGCTTTGAGAGTATTTGCTCTAGCTGGATCTAAAGATTCGATTTTCCCAGAACTCGCTACTATGATTTTTTGGGATATTTTTTTTGAACCACAAGAGTTCTGTAAAAAAGAAATTAAAATAAAAAATACTGTTAAAAGAACTTTTTTTTTCATATTTCTTAAATACTAACTTATTCTGAGGATTTATTAGAACAAAAAATCTGTAAGGTTATTTGACTTATTTCTAGAGCAAATGTTTTTTCTGAATCACAAGCAAAAGGCCACTCTCTCACCCAACAAATTTTTTTACATATATTTAAACCAATTACTTGAAAAGTCTTATTACTATTTTTAATTTTTACACAAGCGCCTTTATAAAGTTCTTCAGAAAAAATTAAATTATTTTTTCCATTTTTATTATCTAATAGTTCTGAATGAATCATTAAGGTGCTAAAACCAAACACTTACTTTCTTCGGTTTAACAAGCTATAAAGAAATTTGCAAACTATTTCTCTAAATACAACTTAATTGACTAGCAATAATTTTGACTTCATTAAGAGCATTTATTTCATCTTTCGATTTCTCAAAATTTCCATTATTCACCTCATGAGTTATAACAACAATTTCGGCTTTATCCTCACTTGCATCTAGCTGAACAATTGATTCGATTGATACATTATTATTTCCAAAGATATCTCCAATCTTTCCTATAACGCCTGGACTATCAAGACAAATAATTCTAAGATAATTTTTTTTATTTATTTCATTGGATTTTATGATATGACAGTTTCTCCAGAAATCAAAAGATAATAATGGATCGATTGAATTATTATTTTTTACTGAAGAGGCATGCAGATTTAATATATCTGATACTACTGATGCAGCTGTTGGACCACTTCCTGCACCAGGACCATATAACATTATTTCTCCAAGAGGATCAGCCTCTATCAATAATGCATTGTTAACTCCCATAACTGTTGCTAATGGATGAGATTTTGGAATCAACGAAGGGCCTACCCAAATATTCAAAGCAAGTGAATCGTTACTATTAATTTGTCGCCTTTCGGACAACGCCAAAAGTTTTATTTCAAATCCTAATTTATTGGCATATTCAATATCCTTTAGATTAATTTTACTAATGCCCTCCGAATGTATCTCGTCTCTTTTGATTTTACCTCCAAATGCGAGTTCACTAAGAATAGAAATCTTATCAGCAGCATCATGTCCCTCAACATCTGCAGTTGGATCTAATTCTGCATACCCAAGTCTTTGAGCTAATTTTAAGGTTTCCTTATAATCGGCATTTTCATTTGCCATCTTTGAAAGAATAAAATTTGTTGTGCCATTTATTATCCCAACCATTTTTTTTATGCTGTTACTTTTTAATGATCTTTTTAAGGGTTCAATTATTGGAATCCCTCCGCAGACCGCAGCCTCTGACAATATATAAACTCCTTCTTTAGCTGCAGTTTTGTATATTTCTTCTCCATATCTTGCAATTACTGCTTTATTTGCTGTAACAACAGATTTACCTGATTTTAATGATTGCAGAATAATATCTTTCGCCAAATCAACCCCGCCCATTACTTCAACAATTACATCTATAGAGGGGTCATTAATTAATTTGAATGGATCATCAGTTAATAAATTATTATCTAGATCAAAATCCCTTTTTTTACTAAGATCTTTAACCGCTATTTTTTCAATATCTATTTCTTTTAGAATTGGATGTAAATCAACTTCAGAACTTAATATTTTATAAACCCCTGAACCAACAGTTCCGAAACCTACAATACCAATTTTGCATTTTCTCATTTTTTATTTCTTTTTACTTTGAATTTAATTTTATATTATTGGGCCTACAAAAATTCATTTGCTTGAGACTGCATTTTCAATAAAATGTTTAAAAAACCATTTGACCGTGAAGGAGTTAAGCTTGCTTTCAAACCAGTATCTTCTATAAATTTCTTATTTATTTTAACAACTTCATTAGGTGTTAATTCATTTAATCCACTAATTAGAAATGCCAATAAACCTTTTGTTATTAGTGCATCAGAATATCCTTCCCAAAATAATTTACCGCCTTTAATATTTGCCTTAACAAAAACTTCTGAAACGCATCCCATAACTTTGTTCTCTTCAACAAGGATCTTACTATCTGGTTCTTTTAATTTTTTTCCTAACCATAAAATGTATTCATATTTTCTTTTTGGATCTTCTGATTTCTTTAACTTTTCAACTAATTTTGATAAATTATTGTATTTTTCTTTATTTTCCATTGTTTTAAAAACTATTTATAAATTGCTTTAAAATTTTTATTATACAAATATTTCTTTTTCTGTGATAAAGCCTGATAAGGGAATATCCCACTCAGCCCTGGTTAATGGAGTCTTACTTACACAATTAGAAGTTAATACTCCAATACATGGAACATTACGCCAATTTTTATCTCTTCTTAATTTATCAAAATAGCCTCCTCCATAACCTAATCTTATTAAATTTTTATCAACAGAAAGACATGGAACAAATATTATACTTATCTGCTCATGACTTAATAAAAAAGAGTTATTTGGACTTAGTATCCCCTCTGAGTCTTTTGTAAGAGTTTTTTCATCCCATGGATAAAAAAACAACTCTTTCTTATCTATACATTTTGGCAAAGCTACAGAATTTTTTTCCTTGAGACTTCTTATATCTACTTCATTTTTCAAAGGCCAATATATAGCTATGTAACCAATATTTTTATATTCCTTAACAAAGGTATCAACAAATAGTTTTACATTCTTTTCTACATTTTCCCTTTGAATTAGAGAAATCTCATTTCTAAGTTTTCTAAACGTATCCCTCTCAAATTTCTTTTTATCAAAGATAGTCATATTAGATACTCAGTTAAAGCCTTCCTCATTTAGTTTTGTTAATGCTATGGCCAATGCATCAGCTGAATCATCAGGTTTTGGAGGTTTGTTAAGTTCCAAGTTATACATAACCGCATCAAGAACTTCTTTCTTAGATGCTTTTCCTGACCCTGCAATGGTTAACTTTATCTGTGCAGGGGAATATTCACTAATATTAATTTTTTTAGAGGCCAATACCATCATAATCACGCCTCTAGCCTGCACCACACTAATAGTAGTACTAGATCTATAAAAGAAAAATTTCTCTACCGCTGCTAAATTTGGCTTCCAATGACTTATTAATTCATTAAGATCTTTGAATATCTCATAAAGTCTATCCTCTTCTTTTTTTTCTTTACCTGTCTCAATAACTCCACAATCTAGCAATATCTTTTTATCATTTTTTATTTCAATAATTCCATATCCAACTCTGGCTAATCCAGGGTCTATCCCAATTATTCTCACTGTAATTAGGCTTCTGCAGACAATTGAAATTTAGAAAGATTATCTTTTTCATCTAACTCAAATACTTTACAAAAAGCTTGAATAACTTTTTCACCTGAATCAACTTGTTCTAATGGATCTTTTCTTAGTCTATGTCTCAATGAACATGAAATAACCCTCGCTATATCATATTCATTTACTTCAGTCCTACCCTCAAAGGCTGCAATTGCTCTTGCAGATCGATTTGTAACAATATCTCCACGCAAACCATCAACATCAAGTTCTCCACAGATTGCGGAAATATTTAATCTAAGATCATCATCCATTTGAACAGAATTTAAAATTTCTTGAGCTTTAATAACCTTTTGCTGAAGTTCATCCTGTTGTTTCTCAACGCTCAATGAAAACTCATCAGGATTATCATCAAAAGATGTCCTTTGATCAACTACCTGAACTCTTAATTCAGCATCTCTAACTGTCTTGACCTCAACACTCATTCCAAACCTATCCAATAGCTGAGGTCTTAATTCCCCTTCTTCTGGATTACCTGAACCAATTAGAACAAACCTCGCAGGATGTCGAACTGAGACTCCCTCCCTTTCAACTGTATTCCATCCGGAAGCAGCCGAATCTAAAAGTACATCAACTAAATGATCATCAAGCAAATTCACTTCATCAACATAAAGTAAACCTCTATTAGCTTTTGCCAATAAACCAGGTTCAAATGCCTTAACGCCTTCACTCAAAGCTTTCTCTATATCAATGGTTCCACAAAGTCTGTCCTCAGTAGCTCCTAAAGGCAAATCCACCATAGGTACTTGTTTTTGAATACACTCTAGATTTTCTCCTTGAACAATTTTTTCTAAAACTTCTTTACTCTGCAAATCAGGATCAATTAGCGAACTATTATATGGATCGTCTTTAACAACGTCTATTGCGGGCAACAAATCTGCTAAAGCTCTAATTGTAGTTGACTTTCCAGTCCCTCTATCACCCATTATCATCACTCCTCCAATTCTTGGATCAATAACATTTAACAAGAGTGCTAATTTCATTTCTTCCTGACCAATTACAGCTGTAAAAGGAAAAACTCTTCTTTTCTTTGTTGTAGTCACAGTTTAATTTTCTTTAATATTCAAATAATCAATAGATGTTACTTCAGAAAATGTTTTTAGTAAATATCCCTATCAAATTAAAACTACAGAGAAATAAAATCTAATTTGATTTATAACTTCCTAATTCCTTTTTGAATTGTTCAAAAACCAGTTTATTTGATGGACAATTCCTCTTAAAACATTTATTTCGTGCATTGTTGTATTTGCCCGTGATAAATAATTCTTAAATTTACTTATTTTTGCCTTAGAGGTATGTTCTAAAAGATATCCAACTCCAAGAAGCATTTCCTCAATCTCCACAAATGAATCATGTATTTGTTTTGATGATGCAAGATTAAAAACTTCTAATTCCTTATTGAAATTTCTTTTAGAAGACTTATTTAATTCATACAAAACTATTGAAACTGCATGAGAAAGATTTAAAGAAGGATTATTCTTAGAAGTAGGTATATTAAAAGTCTTATTTGCCAAAAGTAATTCATTATTACTTAAACCTCTATCTTCTCTGCCAAATATAATTGCTAAATTATTAATTTTTTCAAAAGATAAAATCCAACTAACTATATCTTCTGAAGATTCAAAGACTGAATCTTTACTAACATCTATCCTGCCACAAGATGCGATAACTAAATCACAATCAAAAATTGCATTTTCTAAATTATCGAAAATTTTGCAATGATCAAGATATTTTTGACCTTTAAGGGCCATTTTTTTTGCTTTTAAAGAGAATATATCGCATTTTGGAGAAACAATTCTTAATTCATCGACTTCAAAATTGGAGCATAACCTTGCTACACTCCCAACATTTAAAGGGCCGTTTGGTTCAACTAATATTACTTTTAAATTAGAAAAATTTTTCCCCAAAATCATTCAAGGCTATGTAGATATTTTAACAAATTGGACATATTTACAGGATCAATTTCAAAACTTGGCATGGGAGGAGTAAGCCCACCAGTAACTTGTTTTATTATCTCTTTATCATTCAATCGTTGAGTTATTGAATGCAAGTCTGGCCCCACTAATCCTCTTGCTGTAATTCCATGACATCCAACACAATTTATCTTAAAAAGAGCATCTCCTTCCTTAGCAGATCCATTAAGCTCAAGAGTATCAATAATATATTTATTATTTTCATGATTATTTAAGAAAAATATTGAAAAACATAACAATGAAACTATAAAAACAATAAAAAACTTTTTGAAAAATTCTCTTTTAATGTCTCTTTCTGCTGCAGATGATGAAGATGTTGACACAAAAAATAGTCTCTATGTAAAAATTGTTAGTAAGAAATTCAAAAAAGGCAAAAAAATGATCGAGCCTCTTCTATGTGGAATTGTTTTAGGGTTAGTTCCAATAACTCTTCTTGGATTATTCGTAAGTGCTTGGAATCAATACAGAAGAGGTTCAGGTATGTTGGACATTGATTAAAAATGTTAATCTTGATTGCCCATAGTCTCTCACATCTATAGTTTCCCATAAAGTACTTTTTTTAATATCCAAGTCTGGAGAATGTTCACAAATAACTATTGAATCATTTTTTAAAAAATCACAATTGAATATTTGATTTAAAACTAATTCATGGAATTTTACATTATATGGAGGGTCTATATAAACAAAATCAAATTTTAATTTATTTAAATCTACAATTTTAGATGATAACTTTCTCTCATAATCTGGTTTTGTCCAGCTCAAAACGTCTTTACAAATAACATCAATATCATTTTTTCTATTATCTATATCTTGCAACGAAAGTAAATTTTTTAAGCAAATTTTTGAGTTGTTTTTGTTTTTCTCAATAGCAATAATTTTTCTTGCCCCGTGATTATATGCTTCACATGATATGGCTCCTGTTCCACTAAATAAATCTAACCAGTTACTATTTTCAACTCTGTTATTCAATATATTAAATATAGCCTCTCTAACTCTCAAAGTTGTAGGTCTTGTATAAATATTATTTGGACTTTGGAGTTTTTTACCACCTATTAATCTTAAATTTGTCTTCATCAGTAATTATCAGTTATTGAATATTACTAAGCCATCTTCTCAAAAGTTTTTCTCCAGTTTTACCAGATTTCTCAGGATGAAATTGACAAGCTAATAAATTATCATTTTCAATCATAGCTGTTAATTTTTCAGAACCATAATTAACCTGAGCTGCAATAATACTGAAGTCATCTGGGATTGCATGATAGGAATGGACAAAATAGACCCAATTATTTAATTCCTCTAGTTCTAATAAAGTATTTGTTTTTGTAGGTAGAAGTTCGCACCAACCCATGTGGGGGATTCTTTGATTAACTATATTGGGTATTTTTTGAATTTTGCCCTTTAAAATACCTAGTCCTTGAACTTTTCCTTCATCACTAGATTCAAAAAGAAGTTGAAGACCTAAACAAATTCCTAAAAAAGACTTACCACTATTAATCCAATTTTTCAAATCAATTATCAAATCAGTATTTATAAGATTAATCATCGCAGGATCAAATGCTCCAACTCCAGGAAGTATTATCGCCTTACAAGCTTTTGATTCACTAAAGTTTTTAATTAAAATTATTTCTTCTCCAAGACTTTCTAGAGATTTTGTTACTGAATGAATATTACCCATTCCATAGTCTATAAGTCCAATTTTATGCAAAGCTATTTATAGATGCTTAGTTAAAGTGCTCGAAAGAGTTGCTTTTGGTACGGCTCCAACCACAGTATCAACTTTCTGACCTCCTTTAAAGATCATTAATGTTGGAATACTTCTAATTCCATATTGACTCGCAACATTTGGGTTTTCATCTGTATTTAATTTAAAAACTTTAATTTTCCCTTCAAAGTCTTTCGAGATTTCTTCTACAACTGGTGCTACCATCCTACATGGACCGCACCATGGCGCCCAAAAATCAACCAATACTGGTAGATCACTTTGCAGTACATCCTTGTCAAATGAAGAATCAGTTACGGCTGGAGCTGATGACATAATTTAAGTATTCCTTTTAGAAAATTTAGCAAGCTATTCTTTTAAGTGATGATTTCATTACAGATAAAATAATATAAGTAACAAAATATCTAAAAAAAGCCCGAATAATCGGGCGATTTAGTGTGTGAGGAGTATGGGGTTTCCCCCATTTTTTAATAATAACTCCTAAAGAGAAAATTGTTCAATTTAAATATTATATATACTTATTTTTATAATTTTGCTCTAAATAAACTATTTACCCATCCCAAGCTGCTGAGCTTTTTGATAAACCTTACCCTCCGTAAGAAGAGATGGTGCAATAACTATTTCAACCTCCTGCATTTCTTTAATATTTTTAGCCCCAAGAGTACTCATTGATGTTCTAATAGCTCCTAATAAATTATGTGTACCATCATCAAGCAAAGCAGGGCCTTTAATTATCCTTTCTAAGGAACCTGTCGAACCAACTTCAATTCTTGTCCCTCTTGGCAATATTGGACTTGGAGTAGCCATACCCCAGTGAAATCCTTTACCTGGAGCATTTGAGGATTTAGCTATTGGTGAGCCAATCATTACAGCATCTGCACCACAAGCTAAACATTTACAAATATCTCCGCCTGTTACAATTCCTCCATCTCCGATAATAGGAATATAATGACCACTTTCTTTAAAATAATCATCTCTTGCCGAACTACAATCAGCAATTGCAGTTGCTTGTGGGATTCCAATTCCTAGTACCCCTCTTGAAGTACATGCCGCTCCAGGGCCTATACCAACCATTAATCCTGCAACTCCAGCCTGCATAAGAAGTTTAGCAACTTCGTAAGTAACACAATTACCAGCTATAACAGGGACATTCATAGATTGACAGAGGTTTTTAATATTTAAGGTTTCCTTACCTTCCATGCCAAGATGCTCAGTTGAGACGACTGTTCCTTGAAGAAAAAATAAATCTATTTTGGAATTATTAAGTGTTTCCTTAAATTTTATGGCAGCTTGAGGAGTTCCACTAAACGCAGCTATACCTCCTCTTTCTTTAACCTCATTTATTCTCTGTAAAATTAATTTCTCCTTAACAGGTTCACTGTATATCTTCTGCATTAATGGGACAAAATCATTTTTCCCTACTGATGCTATTTGATTTAATGTTTCATCAGGATTATCATAACGTGTTTGAATGCCTTCCATATTAATAACCCCTAGGGCACCTAATTTGGTAAGTTCTACAGCCGTATTAACATCCACTACGCTGTCCATAGCGCTAGCTACAATTGGAACTTCTCTCTTTAAATCCCCTATTAACCAGGAAGGATCAGTTAAATCGTAATCTAGTGTTCTTTTGCCAGGGACTAAAGCTATTTCATCAATACCATAAGCCCTTCTGACATTTTTGTTCAAACCAAGTTCAATATTCACGGATTTTTTAATTTATTCTGATTAAATTAACAACTAAAGGGGTAATAAGCCAAGGTTTATTCAAAAACAACAGGTTTTTTTTAAATTTGTGTGTAAATGTGAGTATTTGGGAATTAAATATATCCTTTTTTTTATTCATTATGACAATCAGCGATTATTATTAAATAAAGGTTTTTTGTATGTCTGATATTATAGATTCCGGAAATTCTGGATTAAGCGAAGATAACGATCGAATTATTCAGACAGACTTAAGAAATGAGATGTCTCGCTCTTATCTCGAGTATGCAATGAGCGTCATAGTAGGTCGTGCCCTTCCTGACGCGAGAGATGGATTAAAGCCTGTTCATAGAAGAATTCTTTATGCAATGTATGAACTTGGTTTAACAAGCGGTAGACCTTACAGAAAATGTGCAAGGGTCGTTGGGGAGGTACTTGGTAAATATCACCCCCATGGTGACACTGCTGTCTATGATGCCTTGGTGAGGATGGCTCAAGATTTTTCTATGAGAATGCCACTTATAGATGGTCATGGGAACTTTGGTTCTGTCGATAACGACCCTCCCGCAGCAATGAGATATACAGAATCTCGGCTACAGTCTCTTACAGATGAAAGTTTACTAGAGGATATTGAATCTGAAACTGTAGATTTCTCTGATAATTTTGACGGATCACAACAAGAGCCAACAGTCTTACCTGCAAGAATTCCTCAACTACTTTTAAATGGATCATCTGGAATAGCAGTAGGTATGGCAACTAATATTCCACCCCATAATTTAGGAGAATTAATCAATGGTCTCAAATCAATAATCAACAATCCTTCAATTGAAGATAGAGAACTTTTTGAACTAATTAAGGGTCCTGATTTTCCTACTGGTGGTCAAATATTAGGAAGAGATGGTATTAGAGAAACCTTCAAAACAGGAAGAGGTTCAATAACCATGAGAGGGGTAGCAAATATTGAGCAAATTAAATCAGCTGGTAGGGCTGAAAAAGATGCCGTAATAATTACAGAACTCCCTTTTCAAACTAATAAAGCTGGATTGATAGAGAGAATTGCAGACTTGGTTAATGAGAGAAAATTAGAAGGTATTTCTGATATTAGAGATGAAAGTGATCGAGATGGGATGAGAATTGTTATCGAGCTAAAAAGAGACGCATACCCACAAGTAGTTTTAAATAACTTATTTAAGTTAACACCTTTACAAAATAACTTTAGTGCCAATATTTTAGCTTTAGTTAAAGGAGAACCCACAACTCTCTCACTTCGGAGAATGTTAGATGTATTTCTAGATTTTAGGGTAGAGACCATAAGACGTAGAACAGGATTTCTATTAAGAAAGGCAGAAGAAAGAGATCACATCGTTAAAGGGCTTTTATTGGCTTTAGATGCTATGGATGAAATTATCAATCTAATAAGATCTGCAAAAGATACAATTTCAGCTCGAGAAAAATTACAAACTGATCATGAATTATCTTCTACACAAGCAGAAGCTATTTTACAAATGCAGTTAAGAAGATTAACCGCCTTAGAGGCAGATAAAATCAAAGCGGAACATGACGAATTAACTAAAAAAATCAACCAATATCAACAAATCTTAAATAGTAAAGAAAGAATTTTTGAAATTATTCTCGAAGAACTTAATAAAATCGATGAAAGATTTTCTTCTCCAAGAAAAACAGAAATTTTAGATCTAGGAGGTGGTCTTGATGATATTGATCTTATAGCTAATGATCGATCAGTAGTTTTATTAACTGAAGCAGGTTATTTAAAAAGGATGCCTGTTAATGAATTTGAATCTACCAGTCGTGGGTCAAGGGGTAAAGCTGGCACAAAGACTCAAGGAGATGATGAGGTGAAATTATTTATAAGCTGCAACGATCATGATACTCTTTTGCTTTTCAGTGATAGAGGGGTAGCTTATGCTCTCCCAGCATATAGAGTTCCTATGAGTAGCAGAACGGCAAAAGGTACTCCATCAGTTCAACTTCTCCCAATACCAAGAGAAGAAAAAATAACTTCACTTGTTGCAGTTGATTCTTTTGATAACGATTGTTATTTATTAATGTTAACCAAGTCTGGATTTATAAAAAGGACTTCACTTTCTGCCTTCTCAAAAATTCGCTCAAATGGTCTAATAGCAATTAATCTTGAGGATGGAGACGCCCTAACATGGGTCAGACTATCCAAAGAAGGCGATAGTGTTTTAATTGGATCAAGAACAGGAATTGCGATTCATTTCAGATTAGATATAAACGAATTAAGACCCCTTGGCAGGACAGCAAGGGGGGTTAAATCAATGAACTTGAAAAAAGGGGATAATCTTGTATCCATGGATGTTTTAACATCTGATTTGGTTGATAAATTAGCTAAAATTGATGATCTTAATAAAGAAATTGAAGAAAATATTGAAGTTAACTCTTCGGATGGGCCCTGGGTATTAATAGCCAGTGCATTTGGTCTAGGAAAGAGAGTGCCAGTAACTCAGTTTAGATTACAAAAAAGAGCAGGGATGGGTTTAAGAGCGATAAAATTCAGAATTCAAGATGATGTTCTTGTTTGTTTAAAGGTCCTAGGAGAAGGAGAAGAATTACTTTTTGTGACCGAAAAAGGTGTAATAGTTAGAACAAATGCAGATAAAATTTCTCAGCAATCCAGAGCAGCTACTGGAGTAAAATTACAACGACTGGACGAGGGCGATCATTTATCAGAAGTGGTATTAGTTCCTCGTGAACAAATAGAGGAAATAGACCAAACAAGTCCAGAGGAATAAAATTAAAAACGAATGGTTAATTAGACAATATGGAAATACTTGATATTTTAATTTTAGGATCTGGTCCAGCAGCATTATGTTTAGCTTCTGAATTAGCAAAGCAGGATCTAAATATAAAGGGAATATCAACTAAATCTCCAAGTGAAAAATGGGAGAATACATATGGAATTTGGGCATCTGAATTAGAAGAATTAGGGTTAGAGTCTTTGTTATCTCACCGATGGTGTAAAACAGTTAGTTTTTTTGGAAATGGGGAAAATAAACAGGGGAATTTTCCAACAAAACATAACTACGATTATGGTTTAATAAATCAAGAAGCCTTTCAAAATGAACTATTAAAAAAATGCAAAGGGATTGAATGGTTGAACGAAACAGCAAAAGATATTACAGAGAAAAACAAACTATCTGAAGTAATTTGTTTTTCAGGTCTAAAAATAAAAGCAAGGTTAGTTATTGATGCAAGTGGGCATAAAAGTAATTTTGTAAAAAGACCAGTTAAGAATGAAATCGCTCAACAAGCTGCGTATGGAATAGTTGGCAAATTCTCATCCCCACCTGTTAACAAGGAACAGTTTGTTTTAATGGATTTTCGTCCAAATCATTTAAGCAAGGATGAAAAATTATTATCTCCTTCCTTTCTTTATGCAATGGACCTGGGAAATGAAACTTACTTTGTAGAAGAAACATCATTAGCTAGTTTTCCAGCATTATCGCAAGAAAGTCTTAAAAAAAGACTTTTTAAAAGACTTAATAGTAAGGGTATTAAAGTAAGTGAAATTTTTCATGAAGAGAATTGTCTTTTCCCAATGAATTTACCCCTCCCATTTAAAAAACAATTTGTACTTGGTTTTGGTGGAGCTGCAAGTATGGTGCACCCTGCATCAGGATATATGATCGGATCTTTATTAAGAAGGGCCCCACTCCTTGCAGAAAAATTAGCAATCTTTTTAAAAGAACCTCATCTAAGTTCTTTAGATCTAGCAACAAAAGGTTGGGATATCCTATGGCCATACGAGTTAACACAAAGGCATAAACTTTACCAATATGGTCTAAGAAGATTAATGAGTTTTGACGAAAGTAAATTAAGAAGTTTTTTCTCAAATTTCTTTAGATTATCGACCAAAGAATGGGTAGGTTTTCTTACTAATACTCTTCCACTTCCAAAACTAATTTACGTCATGAGTAAGATGTTTATAAATTCACCTCTAAAAGTAAAACTAGGAATGCTTAAGTTAAATTAATATTTTATTTTCGCCAATCATTAATGTTAATATCTGGGAAAACTTTATCTTCTTCCTCAATATCTTCAAGAAATTTTAAATTAATGTTGGAATGATTTTTAATCATTTCAACTAATTTCCAGAACCTAAACAAGTGTCTTTCTATCCTCTCTTTTGCAAGCTTAGTTGTAGTTCCAGCTCTTAGGATAAAACTCCAATCAGATGACTCAGAGAGAAGCAATTCTCTTGCTGCTTGTTTGAAAAGTCTTAAAGATAATTCATTATTAAAATTTTTCGAGCATAAATCAACAAAAGTTGAACCTGCTTTTGTGATTTCTGGAACGATCCATGCATTTGCATCATTAATCCAGTAATTATGGTAACCACCTTGTCCCCAGCTTGATGACGATGGATCACAAATCTGAAGATTTGGCTTTTGAAGTAAGAATTCTTTTAAATTTGTAAGCTTAATTGAATATTTACTCGAGTTCTTTAAAATATTTTCAATAAAAAAAGGTCCCTCATACCACCAATGACCAAATAACTCTGCATCAAATGGAGCCACTAATAAGGGCTTAAAGGAAGACGATAAAGTTAATTTTTCTAATTGTTTGGATCTCTCTAGAAGATAAGCATCAGCATGTTCTGAAGCCTTCTTTTTGGCTTCATTTTCTAAGTAAAACTCCTTTTCCCCTAATGGGACGTTTTCATCTGTAATCTTATGAAATTTTAAACCCAAGGGTCTTTTAGTTGAAATTCCTTTCTTTTGAAGCTTAAAGATAGGTAATTCCCAACCTAAATCTTTATGAAATTCCCTATAAACTTTGTCTCCCGGGAATCCATCCTTAGCAGACCAAACGGGCAGGGTTGACTCACTATCTCTTCCGAAAAATGCAACTCCTTTTTTCGAGCAGATTGGAGCGTATACTCCATACCTAGGCCTTGGTGTGGAATTAAGAATCCCATGACCGTCTAAGATTGCATATCTAATTCCAGAATTAAATAGAATTTCATCTAAATTTTCGTAATATGCGCATTCAGGTAGCCAAATACCGAGAGGCTTAATTCCAAAAATATTTTCATGGCTCCTAATGGCTGTATTAATTTGTCCTTTAACAGTTTCAGGATTCTCTCTTAGGATTGGCAAATATCCGTGTGTAGCAGCACAAGTGAGAATATCCAAATTTCCAGAGATACTTAAAACTCTAAACTTCTCAATTAAATTTCCTGAACATTTTTGCCAGTATAAGTATTTGTCATTAAGATTTTTTATCAAAAATGCAGAAGCATTTTTTTCTTTTTGAGGCAGTTCGTTTAAGAAATCATTCCTTGTTTCAATCCAGCTTGGGAAAGTTTCTTGAATTTGTTTATTATCTAGAAGTGATAATAATGTTGGAGACAAACTAATAGTAAGTTTTGTATTTAAAGGATTTTCATTTTTGGAAGATTCTATTGATTGAAGTAGTGGTATATAACATTCCAATATCGCCTGAAATAACCAGTCCTCTTCTAACGAATTTCTTTCATTTTTTCTTACATAAGGAAGATGGGCATGTAAAACTATCGCTAACTGACCTAAAACATTTTTTTTTGGGTATTGCCCATTCATACTTTTTATAAGTTATGCCTGTAATTCTATAAAAAATCAAAATTAACCTTTTATAAAAAGGAAGCTTTAATCTTAAAACAATACTTTAATAATTAAAGTATTTTATTTTTTTCTTCAGAATTTTAACCAATATTGTTAAGTAATAAGCCCGCAGCAAATTTTTATTGAACTAGATCTAGTCAATTTTTTTTAATTAGCTTAATATAAGTTTAAGTGATTCGCGCGAATGTCCAAAGATCCTGGAAGAATTTTGATCTTTGATACAACTCTTCGAGATGGAGAGCAATCTCCTGGTGCCAGTTTAAATCTTGAAGAAAAGCTTGCTATTGCACATCAATTAGCAAGATTAGGAGTAGATGTTATTGAGGCTGGATTCCCTTTCGCAAGTCCCGGAGATTTTAAAGCTGTTAATAAAATTTCCAATGATGTAGGGAAAGAAAACGGTCCTATAATATGCGGTTTAGCTAGAGCGTCCAAAGGAGATATAAAAGCATGTTATGAAGCAGTAAGTCCAGCCCCAAAGAAAAGAATACATACTTTTATTGCCACAAGCGATATTCACCTTAAACATAAACTTAAAAAGTCCAGAAAAGATGTCCTTCAAATAGTTCCAGAAATGGTTAATTATGCAAAAACATTGGTAGAAGATATTGAGTTTTCTTGTGAAGATGCTTCAAGGAGTGATCCAGATTTTTTATACGAAGTGATTCAATTAGCAATTTCTGCAGGTGCGACAACTATAAATATCCCTGATACTGTTGGATTTACAACTCCTAGTGAATTTGGCAAATTAATTTCTGATATAAATAAAAATGTTCCAAATATTGATGAAGCAGTAATATCTGTTCATGGTCATAATGATTTAGGTCTAGCAGTTGCCAATTTTCTAGAGGCAGTAAAAAATGGAGCGAGACAACTAGAATGTACGATTAATGGAATTGGTGAAAGAGCAGGAAATGCCTCTCTCGAAGAATTAGTAATGGCGCTGCATGTAAGGAAAAGTTTTTTTAATAGTTTTTTTAAAAGAAATCCAGATTCGCCAACTCCTCTTACTGCCATAAGAACAGAAGAGATAACAAAAACTTCTAGGCTCGTTTCCAACCTAACTGGAATGACTGTTCAACCCAATAAAGCAATTGTGGGAGCTAATGCTTTTGCCCATGAATCAGGCATTCATCAGGATGGAGTCTTAAAAAATAGACTAACTTACGAAATTATCGATGCAAAAACTGTTGGTTTGAGTGATAACAAAATATCTTTGGGAAAACTTAGTGGAAGAAGTGCAGTAAGAGCTAGATTAGAGGAGATGGGATATGACTTGAGCAGGGAAGACTTAAATGATGCTTTTGCTCGTTTTAAGGATTTAGCTGATAGGAAAAGAGAAATTACAGATAGAGACTTAGAAGCAATTGTTAGTGAACAAGTACAGCTTCCGGAAGCTAAATTTCAGTTATGTCTTGTACAAGTAAGTTGCGGTAACGCATCTAAACCTACCGCCACTATTACGCTTCTAAACACGGCAGATAATACTGAGGATACAGCTGTATCAGTAGGGACTGGACCTGTTGATGCTGTGTGCGAGGCTTTAAATAAATTAGCTAAAGTTCCTAATGAATTAATTGAATTTTCTGTAAAGTCGGTAACAGAAGGTATTGATGCATTGGGAGAAGTAACAATAAGAATCAGAAGGGATAATAAGATATATTCTGGTCATTCTGCTGACACGGATGTGGTAGTTGCTGCGGCGAATGCTTACGTTAATGCTTTAAATAGGCTTGTATTTTCTGAGAAAAAAAATTCAATTCACCCACAATTTGATAATTTAGAAAATTCTAATAAAACATTTCTATCTAATCCTGCAAATTAAATTATTTCTTAGGATTATTAAGTAGTATAAAAAATAGTCTCTTAATACTGTAGATTTATTTAATAGTTTAAGCTGTAAATAATGAGAGAAAGGTTACTAGGATATTGGGCACTTTCGTGGGTTGGGTTAATCAGCAATATAATTGCACTTCCAATTATCGCATTAATAATAAGTTATGGGCCTCCACTAAAAGTTGCGAATATAACTCTAGCCATAAGTCTTGGCTGGCCTGCTGCTATCGTTGGAATAGTTTCTTCAGCAGCTCTATTAGCAGAGAGAAAATGGGGAGTAACTTTAACTTTGGTATCTCTATCAATGGTAATTTCTGGTATGGGTCCTTATTCAGTGGTAAGGATCATAACTCTAAAAGACATTTTTGGAATTGGTGGGTTTGCTCTTTTAACAACATTATTAAGTACGTTAGCTCTTCTATATTGGTGTAATCCAAAACATCGAAGAAGTATTAGGCTATAAATTGAAAATCAAGAAAAGGTATTATTCTTACTTGTTGGATACTGAATTCTTCTATGTCTAATTCTTTTCCATACATTTAAGAATGCCCTTTTTATTAAAAAAATTTCTCCCTTCGATAAATTACTATCATCTATTTGGCCATCTTTTTGACGTGAGTAGATAATTTTAGATATTGTTTCCAAAGCCTCTTTATCAGATGCATTAATATTCATAGCTCTTAGAGCTGCTTCACATCCATCAGCAAGCATTAAGATAGCTGTTTCTTTTGACTGAGGAATAGGGCCTTTATATCTAAAATCATTTTCATTAATCTTGAGATTTTTTTCTTTAGCTTTGTGAAAGAAATATCCCATTTTTAGAGTACCTTGATGCTCTGGGATAAAATTGGCTATTGATTTAGGTAGTCTGTTTTTCCTTGCATACTTTAATCCTTCATCAACATGTGCTTGTAAAACCTCTGCACTTCTAAAAGGATCATCTATTTCGTCATGAGGATTCCTTGAACCATCCTGATTTTCAATAAACCAATTAGGGGCGTGTAATTTACCAACATCATGATATAACGCTCCAGTTTTAATTAGATCAATATCACCCCCAATCATTCTTGTTGCTTCCTCTGCTAAACCACATATAAGTAGGGTATGTTCAAAAGTACCGGGAGCTTCAAGAGACAATCTTCTAATGAGAGGTTTCTCTTTATCTGCCAATTCGAGTAATCTTGCCTTAGTTAATAGTCCAAATATCGATTCAAATATAGGTATAAATAAAATAGTAAAAAGCATTACTATTGCCAATAACAAGGAATCTGAAAATATTTTGCCGTTAGCAAAAACAAATTCTTGCTTATCAATAATAGATATTTTGTCCTTACCTATCAAAATCCATTGACTTAAAAATGCTCCAATGGGAACAAAAATTGATAGTTGGAGTAACTGAGCTCTACTTCTTATTCTTCCTCCAAGGAGAGATACTATTGAAGCGCAAACTAATGAAATGAAAAATAAATTGTTATTAATTTCAATTACTGAGCCAGGCAAACTAAGGCTTGCTATTGATACCCAAGCCAAAGCCGTTATGCTTCCCATTCCTTGGGATATAATTAACGCCGGTGGGATAAGCATTGATAACGGACTTATCGTTGAAGCTAAGGCTATTTTCAAGAACTGTACTGCTAAAAGAAGAGAAATTATCAAGATAATCTGTCTTGAAGTAATTGTAGGATTCTCTTTTTTAGAAACTAATATCAAAATCCAAGAACTAATAAGTGCTTCAGTAAAGGTCAAAAGCCAAGAAAAAATATCTAAGATATTTAAAGGCGAAATAAGAAGTAATTTATAAGAAGAAATTATTGAGATTAAAATGCATATTAAAAATATTATGAGATTATCAATTTTTGAAATTCTAGTTGGTTGTTTTATTGGAACTTGACTCCTCCTCCACAGGTAAAGAAATTTTTTTAGAATAGTTGTAATGTTTTGCACAGAATATAATTAAATCTATTTGAATAATTTAAAATTATAGGCATGCTAGGTGTAAAAAGGAGATCTTTTTCGAAATGTCATTAAAATTAGACGGTAAAAAATTATCTCTTGAAATTGAAGAAAGATTAAATGACTATATTTTTATTAATAAAAAAATCGCAAAAAGGGCTCCTGGTCTAGCCGTAATAAGAATAGGTGAAGACCCAGCGAGTGGTGTTTACGTTAATAACAAGGAAAAAGCATGTTCAAGGGTTGGGATAAAGAGCTTTATCTTTCATCTAAAAGATAATGTAGAGCAAAAAGAAGTTGAACAATTAATAAACAAACTAAACTTTGATAAGAATATTGATGGAATGTTGCTACAACTCCCCATTCCAAAGAAGTTTGATGAGCAACGACTGATAAGTTATATCAATCCAAGCAAAGATGTAGATGGATTAAATGAGATAAACATCGGCAAATTAGTGAAAAATGAGCCTGCGATGAGATCATGTACACCAGCAGGAATTATTAATTTATTAAGGTCCCAAAATATTACAATTGAAGGAAAGAAAATTGTTGTTATCGGAAGAAGTTTACTAGTTGGAAAACCTTTATCGCTTATGTTGTTAAACCTTAATGGGACGGTAACAATGACTCATTCAAAAACATTAGATTTAAACAAAGTCTGTAAGGAAGCTGACATTCTAATTGCTGCTGCAGGGAAACCAAATCTTATAGATTCTAGTTTTGTAAAAGAAGGTGCAGTGATTATTGATGTTGGAATACATAGGTTAAAAAGTTCTGATAAAAATAAAACCAGATTATGTGGCGATGTATTATTAGAAGATGTCATTCCTAAAGTATTGGCTTACACGCCTGTTCCCGGAGGTGTTGGACCAATGACCGTAACAATGTTACTGGTAAATACTATTTTTAGCTGGCAAAAACAATTTGGCTTATCGTCAACCCTAAATGACCTTTTGCCATAAATCCTAAGATGAAAAAAATTATTTTAAAAGGTATAAAATGACTGAAGCTATAAGCAACATTTCAGATTTCGAAGAATATCTTAAAAACGCAAAAAAAGTTGTAGAAGAAGCGCTTGATTTCTCCCTAGGCCCTGAAAATCCTGAAATACTTAGAGAGTCAATGAGATATTCTCTTTTAGCTGGAGGGAAAAGAATACGTCCAATTTTATGTTTAGCCTCTTGTTCGCTGGCAGGAGGAGAACCTTCTTTAGCTGTTCCTACGGCTGTAGCTATAGAAATGATTCATACAATGTCTTTAATTCATGATGATTTGCCCGCTATGGACAATGATGACTTAAGAAGAGGTAGGCCAACAAACCATAAAGTATATGGAGATGCAATAGCTATTCTCGCAGGCGATGCTTTATTAACTAGAGCCTTTGAAATGGTCTCTTTAAGAAGTCCAGGAGTTGATCCAACCAGATTATTAAATGTAATTGGTGAACTTTCCTTAGTAGCAGGTGCACCGGGTTTAGTTGGAGGACAAGTTGTTGATTTAGAATGTGAAGGGAAAGAAGTTGACCTTGAAACCTTAGAGTATATTCATCTTCACAAGACTGGGGCTTTATTGAAAGCTTGCGTAAGAACAGGCGCGATGATCGCAGGAGCTAACGAAGAAACATTACAAGCTCTGACAACATATGCAGAGGGAATTGGATTAGCCTTCCAAATAATAGATGATATTCTTGATTTAACTTCAAGCAGTGAAAAGCTTGGCAAAACTGCCGGCAAAGATCTTTTAGCTGACAAAACTACTTACCCTAAATTACTTGGAATGGAGGAGTCAAAGAAAAGAGCATTTGATTTAGTAGAAAACGCAAAAAAAGCAATTAAACCTTGGGGGGCAGATGCAAAGTATTTAATATCATTAGCCGACTTTATTACAAATAGAGACAGGTAAATAGTTTTAATTTATGTCTGAGTTTTTTGCCTTTTTTAATAATTCAGTTCTTTTCTGGAGTTTATTATCCTGTTTACTAGCTCAATTTTTTAAAATTGTATTCAATTTCTTTTCAACTGGAGAGATAAGATTTGGAATTGTATTCGAGACAGGTGGTATGCCTTCAAGTCATTCCGCATTAATAACTGGTGCTACATCCGGTATAGGTTATGAATTAGGATTTGATAGCTCGATATTCGCATTAGCTGTTGCTGTAGCACTTATAATTATGTATGACGCTAGTGGTGTTAGAAAATCAGCTGGAATTCAAGCTGCAGAAATAAATAAACTATCAAAGAAACTAGACCCTCAATCTGAATTACTTTTAAAAGAAACCCTAGGCCATACAAAAATTGAAGTTATGGTGGGTAGTTTTTTAGGACCATTAATTACTTTGCCTGGAATATTTTTTTTAGGTTCCCCTCTCAAGATATTTGATTTGATAATAAATTAAGAATCCTTTGAATAAGCAATTTGGGTAGCATCTATAAAGTTTTTTGCAACTTCTGGAGAACTTGGAAAATGTAAGTGAATCCAACTTGCATGTAATTTGTTATCAAAAAAGCCTTCATTTTTATATTTAGTTTCCCAAGATTTAATTTTCCATGGAGGAGAGAGTTTTTTCTGAGGCTCATCTTTTTTTAAATCAAATTCAAATAAATTATTTTCAATTTCCCAATAATGAAATTCATGTCCTCTAATTAATTGATTTTGTTTAATGATCGGAGTATCTTTTAAACCCTTAATGTATCTATACCCTACTGAAAGCTTACGTTTTTTCGATCTAAAAGGTAGGATTCCACTCATTTTATGATAATTACCATTTTCATCTTTTATGAAGTCTCCTAATATCATCATCCCTCCGCACTCTGCATATATAAATCCATTTTTGCGGAATTTCCTTAACGAATTTAAACTTTTCCTAGAATTACTTATATGATCAGCATATTTTTCAGGAAATCCCCCCGGAATAATTAAAGAAGAAGCTTCATTAGGTATTTCTTGATCTTCATAAATACTCCATGAAATCAAAGGTATTCCTATTTCACTCAAAAACTCCTTAGTTTCAGGGTATTGAAAGTGAAAGATTTTATCTTCTGCAATTGCGATAGGTTTAGTTTTATCAATTTTAAAATCTTTAAAACTAACAGAATTAAATATTTTCTTTTGAGGAGATTTCAAGAATTTAATAAGAGAAAATACATCAAGATTTCTTTCGGCGAAATTTGCAAAATATTCAACATCAATTTCTTTACCATTATCCAATGGAGATATCAAACCTAAATTAGCTTTGTTTAAAGTTATGTTTGAATCAGAAGGTAAAAAACCAAGAATTTCGATATCTTCATTTTTGAAAACCTCTTCTATTAATTTTTTATGTCTATCTGAATTAACGTTGTTAAATATAATTCCTACTATTGACAACTCACTATCGAAATCTCTAAAACCTCGAATAGTCGCCAAAAGAGAAGCTACTTGACCTCTAGCATTAACAATAAAAATTACTGGAGCATTGAGAAGTTTAGAGATATTTGCTGTACTTGAATAGGTTGTTGAACCTAATCCATCAAATAAGCCCATTGCCCCTTCAATTAATGAGAATTCATATTTCAAAGAATGTTTAAAAAAACTTTCTTGAACCCATGCCTCACCACTTAAAAAAATATCTAAATTCCTACAAATAGGTTGACCAATTGAACTAAGTTGTTGTTGATCAAGATAATCTGGGCCAACCTTGAAAGTTTGTATCTTAATACCTTTTGAAAACGCCCAACAAGATATCAAAAGCGATAATGTAGTTTTCCCACTATCAGTTGAAGGAGAAGATATTACACAAGGCATTTATTAGTTATTAAAACCATTAAATATTTGAAGAGCTATTTTAATAGAATTTTCAAAAAGAGGACTTGTATTACCTCTACTACTTCCCAATAATTTACTAACATCATACTCTGATGAAGAAAAAGAATTTGGAACAACTTGTTCTATTAATTCCATATTAGCCATTCCCCCTGCTTCAAGTCTCATACATTCCACTGATTCACATCCAAGTATTACACAAGTGTTGTTTTTTTGAACATCACTAATTCTTGAAATCAACCTCAATCCAATAACTTGTCCTAAATGAATACTTGGATTTCCCAAAGATAAAGGATTAATTGATGCAGAAATTTTTTCACCATTAATTCTTTCAAATTCTATTTTTGTTGATTCTGTATCCCTTTCAACTCTTAGAAAAGACCAACCAAGTTTATCACTAATCCATGAGATCAAAAACAAAGCTTGAATCATATGATCTCCTGCGATATCAATATCAATATCAGAAATATGATCTAAAATTGGTCTCCTCGATGGGGGATCAAAAATCATTGCCAATGATTCCCTCCAATTTTTCAACCTAACCCAATTTAGATCATTAATAGCTTTATTTGATTTCTTTAGTTGATCTAAAACTTTTAAACATCTGTTAGGCGATCCAAGCGCAGTATCAATTATTAACCTTAAACCATAATTAATAAAATATTCGAAAATTTCAGGCGATTCATCCAAGCTCCCATTCCACCACAACCAAGAAGGTAATTGATCAATAGATAATTGATCAATTATTTTTAATCCTTTATGGGTTATTGAGGCAGAGTCTCCCCTAATAACAACTAAATCTCCACATATAGGTTGCATAGCTGGAGTATCACTTAATGGACAGTAAGCGGACACAAAAGTTTTGATATCTGAATTTTTATTTAACGTTGGCGCTAGAGTTATTAATCTTCTTGGATTTAATGTACTTATTGATGATTCAAAAAATTGTCCTCTAAAGTCTTCAAAGTCTTTATTAGATAAATCTTCTTTCAACAAATTCAATAATTCTTCACTATTAAGGGAAGTAGTGATAGGAAGTCCTTGATCTAATATAAATTTTTTAGCTACTTCAATTATCTCTGGACTTAAGTTTCCAGTAATTGGTCCATTTACTAATCCTTTTTGTACCAAACATTGTTCTAGCCAAGCAGGCTGCCAGACCATTAACGTAAAAGTATTAGCTCCTGTATTATCTTTATCTTCCGAAATCCATAACTTATTAAGGTAATTAGAAACCTCCTGATAAGGAAGCTCTAATGGGGTTTGGAGTGTTAGTTGAGGTTTCATTTTTAAGGTCTGCGCCAGAAAATATTATCTTTTGAAAGTAATTGATCAGACTCAGGAGGTCCCCACGTCATAGATTCATAATTATAAATAGGTAACTTCCAAGGAGAATTATCCATCAATTCTATTAATGGCGTATAAAGTTTCCAAGCTGCCTCTACTTCATCACTTCGTGTAAATAAGGTTGGATCAGAAAGCATTGCATCAGCTAGTAATCTTACATAGCCTTCATCTGAGGGTTCTCCAAATGATTCATCATAAGAAAATTCCATCTCAACAGGTCTGGATTTCATCCCAGAACCAGGGGATTTTACCTCAAAGTTAAAAGTAGCACCTTCATTTGGCTGAATTCTTAGGATAAGTTGATTTGGAGCAGGATTTATTATTGTTGATTCAAATAAATGAACAGGAACGTCTTTAAAAGTCAAGACTATTTCTCCAAGTCTTTTAGGTAGTCTTTTCCCAGTTCTTAAATAAAAAGGTACCCCTTGCCAACGCCAGTTATCAACGAAAACTTTTGTCGCAATATAAGTTTCTGTTGTGCTATTACAATTAACACCATCTTCCTGCCTATATCCTTTGAGAAGATTTGAGATATTTCCTCCCTCCCCATATTGACCTCTTATACAACAATTCCACGGTTCATTTTCGTCAGCAAGTTTTGAAGCTTGAAGAACCTTAGCTTTTTCATTTCTTATAGCTTCTGGTTCAAATTTCCCAGGAGGTTCCATAGCAGTAACAGCGAGCATTTGAGTCATATGATTTTGAAGCATATCTCTTAAAGCACCAGAGCTTTCGTAATAACCTGCTCTATCTTCAACACCTACTGTTTCAGATGAAGTAATTTGAACACTTGATATATAATTTCTGTTCCAGATTGGTTCAAAAATAGTATTAGCAAACCTCATAACAAGAATGTTTTGAACTGTCTCTTTACCTAAATAATGATCAATCCTATAAATCTGACTTTCTTCAGCACAACTTTGAACGATCTTGTTCAATTTTTTTGCACTTGAATAATCTCTTCCAAAAGGTTTTTCAATCACTAAACGACTTTTCTTAGGGTCATCTAAAAGGCCAGCTATTTTAAGAGCTTTACATCCACTTGCATAGAAATTTGGAGATACTGATAAATAAAATGTTCTATTTCCATGAGTAGCTTGTCTTTTATCAATTTTATTTAATCTTTTAGAAAGCCTTACGACATGATCGCTTTGTTGTAAGTCAACTGGTTCATAAAAAAGATAATTGGAAAATTGTTCCCACTCCTTTTCCTTACCAGAAATTTGAGTGGATAGCTTTACTTTCATCTTTTCTCTAAATTCATTATCAGTCCAAGGTCTTCTCGCACAACCAACTATTCCAAATTCACTAGGAATTCTTCTTTGCAAATAGAGTTCAAATAAGGCTGGTATTAATTTTCTATGAGTAAGGTCTCCACTAGCACCAAATATTACTAAGCATTGTGGAGATATAACTCTTTCCTGCCGTAAACCTAATCTTAGAGGATTACTTAAAGTTGAAGGCATATTTTTAATATTCTTTTTTTAAAATCCTCTTTTTTTCTAAGATTAGCTACATATTGTGTCTAAACCAAAAAGTATTTAGTAGGAGAAACTTATATCTAAATCTTATGATTTAGTAGGTTTCTACGTGCCATCTTCCTGCTTTTTTTAGTTGAGGTCTTAATTCTGACCAGTTCAATCCTTTTTCTTCAGCCGCCTTTGTCATAGCTTCATCTATTCCAGGCTCCATACCCTTTAATCCGCAAAGATATATATGAGTCTTCTCATCTTCAATCATATTGAAAAGCTCGTTAGCTGATTCTAAAACTCTGTCTTGAATATACATTCTTCCACCTTTTGTATTTTGCTGTTCACGGCTAATAGCTTTTGTATATGTGAAATTATCTGGATAATCAGTTAGATATCTCTGAAGATCTTCCTCGTATAACAAATTAGCTGATTTAGGAGCACCCATAAATAACCAAGCTTTACCTTTGAAATTCCATTTATTTTTTTCTTTTTCAGTTGCTTCAAACATTCTTCTTAAATAAGCTCTCATGGGGGCTATTCCAGTTCCAGTAGCTAACATAACTATGTTTGCATCCTCTTCATCTGGAAGAAGCATCTCCTTACCTACAGGGCCTGTTATTTTAACTTTATCTCCAGGCTTAATATCGCATAAGTAAGTGGAACAAACTCCATTGATCGTTTCACCATCTTTTTCGTACTGAAGCTGTCTAACACAAAGAGAAACAGTATTTCCTTTATAATCATCTCCATGTCTGGTGCTAGCTATTGAGTAAAGTCTTAATTTATGAGGCTTTCCATTAGCATCCTCTCCAGCAGGCATGATACCAATGCTTTGGCCTTCAACATAATTTAAGAATGGATCACTATCTTTGAGGTCGAAAGTTATATGATTTACTCTACCAATAGCTCCTTCTTTAAGAAGACTGTAGTTTTCTATTACTGTGCCTTCATAAGGTGTCTTTGGTCTATAGATATTTACTGGTACATCAGCATGCTTCTTCTTCTTAACAACATTATTCGTTACTCCCTTTGCAACAGGTGCAGGCTTAGGAACTGATTTTTGTTCAACAGATTTTACCTGAGATTTTTTTGGCTCTGTATCTTGAGGGAAGTTTGAGGCCCTTTTACTAAAAGTTTTTAGAATAAAATAAAAAACTCCTATTACTACTGGTATATGAGCTAAGCCGCCTGCGATAACTGTTGATTGTGAATACATTTTTTAGTTTTCTTTATATAAAAGATTATCAATTTGTAGTTTAATTTGTAGTGATTTTATAAAAATGGTTACGTTTTGAGATCGGAATAATTTAATCAAATTATTTTTATTTTTCAATATTTGTTGTTTTTATCTGTATAGTTACACAGAAATAATTTTTTATCTAATTAAAAAATTCATTTATGATTAATCCTCAAGAATCAGTAGATCATTCTAAAAATAGTGATTACAGGACAATTGAGCAAACGATGGAAAAGCTTTCTGACGGGACAAGAAGACTTGCAGCTCAACTAACTACTTCTGCAAGTTTGGATTCTTTATGGAATGTTTTAACAGATTATGATCGATTAAATCTATACATCCCAAATCTACTTTCAAGCAAAAAAATATATCAAAAGAACAATAATGTCCATTTGAAACAAGTTGGGGCACAAGATTTTCTTGGCATGAAATTTTCAGCTGAAGTAACTATAGATTTATTTGAAGATAAAGAGCTTGGCATTTTAAAATTTAATTTGATTAAAGGAGATTTCAGAAAATTTGAAGGTAGTTGGAAAATTCAAAACATTAAAAATACTTCAAAAAATTCGTTAATTTATGATCTTACTGTTCAAGGTTGTCAGTGGATGCCAATCGGCATGATAGAGAAAAGACTAAAAAAAGATCTTTCAGAAAATTTGATTGCCGTAGATAGGCAAGCGAAATCATAAGAAAAATAGTATAAGAGTTTAAATAATAGCCCCAAGGGGATTCGAACCCCTGTCGCCTCCGTGAAAGGGAGGTGTCCTAGGCCTCTAGACGATGGGGCCAGGAAATTAGCATAACAGCTTATTAAAATTAAGAGTAAGGCTAGCCTTTCGTCAAGTAGTGTTGCTCTTTATTTTGTCCTTGCCACACGGGAACCGTAAAATGGAAGCAAGAACCTACACCAATTTCAGATACAACCCATATTCTTCCTCCATGGACTTGTACTATTCTCCTGCATACAGACAACCCAATACCAAATCCTGAGGTTCCTTCAGAAGTCTGTGGCAGCCTAACTCTATCGAGAAAAATTCTTTTCTGTTCGTTCAAAGGAATACCTGCACCTTTGTCACAAATTGTTATTTCTACCCATTGATTTGTCTTATGAATCATTGTAATTTTTATTGATCCATAGTCTTTAGAAAATTTAATAGCATTTTCAATTAAATTTAAAAATACCTGCCTCATTCTTCTTTGATCCGCAAATACACTTGGCAGATCAGATGGAATATCAGTATCAATTTCAATATCCCTCAATCTCCAGAATTTTTCTAATTCGAGTATTGCTTCAGCACTAATGTTACCTAAGTCAATTTTCTGAGGATTAAACAACGCTTCCCATTTTGTTGTTCCAACCTCTAAAAGATCCTGAGATAAGAGTTCAATCTCTTCTAAACGTCTTTTAATAACCTCTTGCAATTTCGCAATGTCTATTTGTCCAAGTTTTTGACTTTGAACAGCCAAAGTTGCAGCAGTCAAGGGAGTTCTTAATTCATGCGCGACCATTCTTAATAATCTTTCCTGAGATTCTATTCTTTTTGTTAAAGTCTCATTTTCTTGTCTTAAAACGAGAAGTTCGTCCTCCAGAAGGTATTCTTTTTGAGTTCTTATGGAATCAATTTTGGATGGTTGCAAATTAATCCCTAGATTTTTTGTTAAGCCTTCCTGGTTCCACCTTGGCAACCATTTCTGCAACTGTGAGAAAATATTACTTCCAGCAAATATTTGCTTTGGAGCTGGAGAAACCTTTATGAGAGCGGGAATAGCAACTAATCTATGTAATTCAAGTAATTCAGGCTGTTCTGTGGGCTCGGAAATCTGAAGAGATATCTCAAAATTACAATCATCTGATTCTAAATAAGCTATCAGAGATTTGATATCACTACTAGAAAGTTGATTTCTAGCTGCTACAAGTATTAATTTAAGCTCTTTTTTATCATTCAAATGATTACCCCTGAAGTGTTGAAAAGCTGTTAATCCTTATAAACACATTAAGATATTTAATTTTATTCTACAGATAAGCTATGAAATAAATAGGTCTTATTTATATATGGTTGCTATTAATCAAAAGAAAAATCTAAATTTTGGCGAAAATAATTCCCCAGAAATTAATTTAAATAGTAATTTAAAAAGATGGTTTTCTAGAAATATTGGATTGTGGAAATCTAATAGAACATATTTTCTTGATGAGGTTCAAAAAACTTATAATCTATGCATGAATATAAACATTCAATCTGTTGAAAGCAAATCTGAATGGGAGTCGCATTATAAATTCACATGGTATCCAGAAAAAGCATATAACTTTTTTGATGAAAATCCGCAATATCAAGAACGAGGAGAAATGCGTGCAATCTTAAAGGGGCATCAACTTATTAGAGAAAGTTTTTATTTAAGTAATGATGAAGGGATTTCAAATATTAAACAAGTCGATGAACACGAAATGATTTTTGAATCTTCTTATAAAGATTGGTATATTGTTGAACATACAAGACTAGTGGATTCTGATAATTATAGATTTAGGGTTATATATTCATGGAACAAAAATAAGCTGAAAATAGTAGAGAATCATCACGAAATAAAAATTATTAAGTAAGATCTTTTTAACTATTAATATTAATAGTTAAAATGTTATCTTGTAGGAAAGATTATCAGTTAATGGGTATTATTTTTCCTTCAAATAGAATTCTTAAATTGTTAAGTATTGGCTTTATTATATCCTTTTCGCTTTCTGAGATTAATGCAATAAATAAACAAATTAAAGCTGAACAAAATTTGATCGCTGCCTCTGAAAAAGATCTTTTCCTATATAGGCAAATGGGGGCATCTTATCTTTGTATAGCTTCAAAAGCTAAGGTAGATTTTGATAAAGGTCTTGGCATTGCCAGTGCTACTTTTGCAAATGTAATAATTGGCAAACATGGTGGTGCTATTAAAGAGTTAGGAAATGAAAAGCTTGACAAAAAAAAATTATATAACGCAGGCACATTTCAAATTGTTGGAAGTGCTCTTAAAATTTGCCCTGAGAGCATTCCAAATAATATCAAAAAAGATTATGAAAAAAGTTTAAAGCAACTTGTAAAGCAAAGTAAAAAATAATTTCGTTAATTATCTGAACATTGAACTAACCGAACTTTCTTCGTGGATTCTCCAAATGGCTTCACCCAACATATTTGCGACAGAAAGGACTTTTAACTGCGGGAAATCATCTTTAACAATAACAGGTATGCTATTGGTAACAATAACTTGTTCGAATAAATCCTTAGTACTTAATCTTTCATAAGAAGGAGGAGAAAATACAGCATGTGAGGCACATGCGAATATTCTATTAGCGCCTTCTTTTTTTAATAAATGAGCTCCAGAACAAATTGTGCCTCCAGTATCTATCATATCGTCTATGAGAATAGCCGTTTTACCTTTAACTTCACCAATAACCGTTAGACTTTCAGCAATATTATGAGCTGATCTCCTTTTATCAATTATAGCCAAAGGTGCATCTTTCATTAATTTTGCAAAGGCTCTTGCTCTAGATACCCCACCTACATCGGGAGAGACAACCACAACTTCCTCTAAATTTAAACTTTCTAAATAATCAATTAATACAGGTGATCCGTAAATATGATCGCACGGTATATCAAAATAACCTTGTATTTGAGCAGAATGCAAATCCATTGCAAGAACTCTATCGACTCCTGACTTCTCTAGTAAATTAGCAGTAAGTTTTGCAGTTATAGATTCTCTTCCTGAAGTCTTTCTATCTGCCCTTGCATATCCAAAATAAGGGATTACGGCCGTTATTTGTCTTGCAGATGCCCTCTTGCAAGCATCAACCATTATCATAAGTTCCATTAAACTATCGTTTACTGGAGCAGATGTAGGTTGAATTAAGAATACATCGCAACCTCTAATAGATTGCTGAATCTGAACATAAAGTTCACCATCAGCAAATCTTTTTGATATCAGAGGTACATTTTCAATCCCTAAGTATGATGCAATTTCTTCAGCTAATTTAGGATTTGTTGTTCCACTTACTAACCTTAATCTACTATTAGTTAGATTAAAATTGGATTCTTTATTCTGCACCGCCGTGATAAAACTTGTCACGAAATTAGCACTATAAAACTATATCTTTATCGTAGTCGGTTATGTGAATTTCGCAAAAGATAATCACTAGATCTGTTCAAAAGTCACAACTCTTAAGCAAAATGTAAACTTAAGTCGATTAAAAATCAGAATTTTTAAAATTAAGTTAAAAAACATTTAGGGTATTATTTGTCAAAAAAAAAAAAAAAGTATATCGTTGAATTTAGAGAATCAATAACAATCTAATTGTAAAGAATCAAAATATAATTAAAAAAATGTCTATTCAAACAGCTCTTAAAAAAAAATCATTAGGTGTACTCATGCATCCTTCATGTATCCCAGGAGGAAGAGTATGTGGAACCTTTGGTAAAGGGGCTAAAGATTGGATAAAAAAGCTTCATAAGCATGGGATCGAATACTGGCAATTTTTACCTCTTACACCAACTGATTCTACTGGGTCTCCATATAGTTCACCATCTAGCTTTGCACTGAATCCATGGTTTCTTGACGTAGATTATTTAATCGAAGAAGGTTTTATCTTCATTTCTAATTTAGAAGAATTAGGACCCTCAAATAAAAATAAGAATCATTTTGATTTTGATATTGCGACTAATTTAACAAAAAAATTAGGTCGCCTCCTTTTGCAAGGTTGGACTTCTCAATCTGAAGAGAGAAAACTTGATTTCAATCAATGGATTAGCAAGAATTCTTGGGTTGAGGATTATGCAACATTTGTTGTTATCAGGGAGGAATTTAATATGTTGCCTTGGTGGCAATGGCCTAAAGAATTTAAAAAAAAAAATAACAAGTTTTTAAAATCATGGATTTATACAAAAAGTGAAGAAATACTTACTAAAAAATTAATACAGTGGCATTTAGATAAGCAATGGAGATCTATTAAAAATTATGCGAAATCATATAATATTAAGTTAATTGGAGATTTACCCTTTTATGTTTCTAGGGACAGCGCCGACGTATGGAGTAATAAATCACTATTTTCAATTTTTAAAAATGGAGATTTAATCTTTCAAAGTGGTGTGCCTCCTGATTATTTTTCATCAACAGGACAATTATGGGGGACCCCAACTTACTTTTGGTCAAAACATAAGAGTACTAATTTCGATTGGTGGAGAAAAAGATTTAAAAGGCAATTTGAACTTGTTGACTTGTTGAGATTAGATCATTTCAGGGGTTTGGCAGGTTACTGGAGAGTCAATGGCAATTCTAAAACAGCAATTTCTGGTAAATGGATAAATTCTCCAGGAAGAACATTATTAAATAAACTAAAAATTGATTTAGGGACTACCTACCTACCAATTATCGCTGAAGATCTAGGAGTAATTACACCTGATGTAGAAAAATTAAGGATAAATTTTGAACTACCTGGCATGAAAATATTACAATTTGCTTTTGATGGAAATGAAGATAACCCATATTTACCCAAGAATATTGACGGAGAAAATTGGGTTGTTTATACAGGCACCCATGACAACTCTACTTCCATCTCATGGTGGGAATGTTTAGAAAATAACTCCAAAAAACTAATAAAAGATGAGTATAAATTTTCGGAAGATCCTTCATGGAGTTTAATAAAAATGGGCATGGAAACAAATGCTAATCTCTTTATCGCTCCAATCCAAGATATATTATCTTTAGATGACTCAAGTAGATTAAATATACCTGGTACTACAAAAAATAACTGGAAATGGAAGTTAAATCGCCCTTTAGGAGAAATAGAAAACAATATTAGAAGATTTAGTGAGCTAGGAAATAATTTTGGCAGGACAAGAAAATAGATATTTTTTTTAAGATTATTTATCAATCATTTTATTTTCAATATTTTGAATCTCAATAACATTTACATTCAAAATAAAGTATCTCTTTAATATAAATATAGTTAGTACTAAAATAAAAAAATACAAAAGAGTTCCCTGCCATGTATTTATAAGGTCGAATTTGCTGACAAGAAAATCCTTTTTTTCATTCTTAAAAGTTTCTTTTTCTCTAATTACTAATTTTACTAATGTATTTTTTTTTAATACTAAGCATTCCTCCAATTTAATTAATATGGATCTTATAAAGGGATACTTAGGTCTAATATTTATATTATTATTTTCAATTGAAATTATTGTTTGTTCAGGAATTTTTGATATTTGTGAGAGTTCTTTTATTGTTAGGTTTTGTTCGATTCTTGCCTGTTTTACTAACTTAGCAATTTCTATATACTGATCAACTACCCCATTACTAAAGTCTTTATTATTTTCAGATTTTTTATTAAATAAAAAAAAGTTTTTCAAAATATACATTCCATATTAGCTAATTTATTAATTCTTTAACTACTTAATCTTATGAGAAAAATAATTAAATTAATTTAATCTTAATCAATTAAAAATAATAAGTAAATTTATTAGATATTAATATAAAAACTAAACTGGAGAAATAATTTTTTGAACTGCACTTTTTGCAATATTCAAAGGGCTAAAAGTATCTCTAATTAAACTTAAGAGTTTTTTCGCATCAGTAAATTCTAATTTGTCATCTTTTATAAGACTTAAAAGAAGATTCTTACGAACTTCCGATCCTTGTTTACCGACAAATAATTTCAACCCAGCATTAGCAACTGGTATAAGATCTGAATTAATATTTTCAGAATCTTTAAATAAAATATTCAATAAACTTTCAACTTTTTCAATTTGAATTCTACCTTTTTTATCAAAAACAACTTCTAGAAGAATTTCTAAAATCTCCTCAGAATTATCGGTAAGTAGTTTTTTGGCAATATAAGGATATGCAATTTTTAAGATTTTAAATTCAGGATCTAGTCTTAGCGCTAATCCTTCTTGACTAACAACTGCCCTTATTATTAATGCAAATCTACTAGGGACCCTAAATGGATAAGAATACATTAGCTTTGAGAATTTATCTGTTACGTTTTTAAGATTAAAATTCCCAACCTCAGCACCTAGAGATCCTCCTAGAACTTCTCTTAATGGTGAAACAAGTTTTTGAAGATCTTGATCTTTGGTTAAAAAACCTAATTTCTGGAAATCTTTTGCAAGAAGATAATATTCTTCATTTATTATGTGAACAATTGCCTTAATGAGAGTAAGTCTATCTGAGTTTGTAATTTCATCCATCATTCCGAAATCCACATAAGCTAAATGACCACAATCTGCATTACCTCCTTTTAGAGCAAACATATTGCCAGGATGTGGGTCGGCATGAAAATATCCATATTCAAATAATTGCTGTAGACCACTGATTACACAAGTTTTTATAAAAGAGGAGGGTATTAAGTTATTTTCCTCCAATAAATACCGATCTCTTAACTTAACTCCATCAATCCAAGAGGTTGTGATAACCCTTTTTGATGAAAACTGTTTTTCAAATTTAGGGATAAAAACATTAGGGTTTTCTTTGAATAAATCTGCAAACTTTAAAGCATTTTCGCCTTCTTTTTCGTAGTCAATTTCATCAAAAAGTGACCTGCCAAATTCATCTATTATTTCTCCAATTCCAACACCAATATTTAATGGTAAAAATGGTGAAAAGAAGGTTGCTAGAAACCTTAAAATTACAACATCTCTTCTTATAAGAAAGTACAAGTTTGGCCTCTGTACTTTCACAGCAAGATAAATATTATTTTTTATTTTTGCTTTGTAAACTTGACCTAAGCTTGCTGAAGCAATAGGACTATCTGGGAACTCATCAAATAATTCATTAGCAGGAGCTCCAAGTTCTTCTTCAATAATTTTTAAAGCAATTTTGTGATCAAATGCTGGGAGATTATCCTGTAAGTTTGCTAGTTCTGTAAGCCAATCTTGTCTAACAAGATCCGGTCTAGTTGAAAGTGCTTGTCCTAATTTTATAAAACAAGGTCCTAAATCAGTTATTACATCAAAAAGATATTTTGAAAGATTTTTTTGTACATTTTTATTTTTACTGTTACCTTGAAAAAGTATTCTTATAAAAAGAAAAATAAAAGTTAAAACGATATATAAAACTCTTGGGATTAAAATCCATGGTCTCAACATCAACCAAACTAAGTCACCTTTTGCTGAATATTTCGAATAAGATCTTGTCATTAAAATCAAAAGATATCAAAGAAGAATTCCATTTAGTTCATTCTATATATGTCAATAATACTTTATGAGCATTTCATCTTTTCTAACTAAAAAGTTTTTCAAGTCATTTTTCTTTCCCGCTCATAACAGAGGGGCAGCTTTACCAAAGAAGTTAGTAAAATTATTAAAAAATCCCCCTGGTTATTGGGACTTGCCGGAACTGCCAGAGATAGGGTCACCACTATCCCAAAGCGGATTAATTGCTAAATCTCAAAGAGAATTCTCTGAAAAATTTGGAGCCAAAGGATGTTTTTATGGAGTTAATGGAGCTTCTGGATTAATACAATCAGCGATAATTGCAATGGCTAATCCAGGCGAAACTATCCTGATGCCCAGAAATGTTCATATAAGTGTTATAAAAACCTGTGCAATGCAGAATATACTTCCAATATTCTTTGACCTGGAATTTTCATCAGAAACAGGGCATTACAAACCAATAACAAAAATCTGGTTGGAAAAAGTATTTAAAAAATTAAATTTCAATGAGAATAAAATTGTAGGGATAATTCTTGTAAGTCCCTCTTATCATGGATATGCAGGAGATTTAGAGCCTTTAATAGATCTTTGTCATCAAAAAAATCTACCTGTTTTAGTTGATGAAGCCCATGGTTCTTATTTCCTTTTTTGTGAAAATCTTAATTTACCAAAATCCGCTTTATCATCAAACGCTGATTTAGTCGTTCAATCATTGCATAAGTCGCTCAATGGTTTAACTCAAACGGCTGTACTCTGGTACAAAGGGGATCTAGTAAATGAATATAATTTAATCAAGAGTATTAATTTGTTGCAAACTACTAGTCCAAGTTCCTTATTACTTTCTTCTTGTGAAGAGTCTATTAAAGACTGGCTTAATAAAAAAAGTTTATCAAAATATCAAAAAAGAATTTCAGAAGCAAAAAGTATTTACAAAAAATTAATGCACAAGAATATTCCTCTCATAGAAACCCAAGACCCCTTAAAAATTGTAGTAAATACCTCTAAGGCTGGAATTGATGGTTTTACTGCTGATAAATTTTTTTATAGAAATGGTCTTATTGCTGAATTACCAGAAATGATGACTCTCACTTTTTGCTTAGGATTTGCAAATCAAAAAGATTTTATTAATTTATTTGAAAATTTGTGGAATAAATTACTATTAAATTCTAATAAATTAAAAAGTTTAGAAGTGCTCCAATCCCCCTTTAAATTAGTTCAAGCACCCGAAATTGAAATTGGAATTGCTTGGAGAAGTGAGACTCGTAGTATTCCTTTCTCACAATCATTAAATAAAATATCTGGAGATATTATTTGCCCTTATCCTCCTGGGATACCTCTACTAGTTCCTGGAGAAAAAATTGATAAAGATAGGTTTAATTGGATAAATAATCAAAGTTTATGCAACAAAGATCTGGTAAATTTTAATATAAGAGTCATATAAGCATAGAAATTTGATATGAGATTAAGAAGCGGATTACTTATAGGAATTTTTGGTTTAATTGTTGTTTTGTTGGGGGGATGGTTTTTTACATTAGCAACAGCTTTGCTTACTTATTTAGCATTATTGGAATTTTTTAGAATGGCAGAATTTAAAGGAATAAAACCAGCTACAAAAACAACATTATTTTCATCTTTCGCTATTATAATTTCGACTTATCTTGAGACCATTGGTTTGCTTGAAGGAGAAATATCAAATTCAATTTTGCCAATCTGTTCAGTTGGGATATGCACTTGGTTGCTTTTGCAACCAAAACCTGGGACAATTTCAGACATTGCCGCCTCTATTTTTGGGTTATTCTATTTAGGTTTTTTACCTAGTTACTGGATTAAGTTAAGGGGATTAGATTCAGTGATAATAAGTTCTAATAATGGTTTTATTTCGTTTGAAAACTTATCAGATACTACAGGTATTCATTTAACTTTAACTTCTTGTTTTTTAATTGTAGCTAGTGATATTGGTTCTTATTTCATTGGGAAGTTATTTGGTAAAACATCTCTTTCTCCAATATCTCCCAGCAAAACTATAGAAGGTTTAATTGGAGGAATATCCTGTTCAATTTTACTTGCAATATTTTTCGCATTTCTACTGAATTGGGAAAAACCATTATTAGTTGGTATCTTGTATGGAATTTTAATTTCTCTTATGGCATTGGTTGGAGATTTAATTGAGTCAATGATGAAGAGAGATGCAAAAATAAAAGATTCCGGAACTTTTTTACCCGGACATGGAGGTATTCTTGACAGAATTGACAGTTACATCTTTACTCCATCTGTTTTATATTATATTTTTATAATTCTCAAATATCTAAATTAATTAAAAATCTTTTATTCCAAAAAATAATCTTGGATAATTTTACTAGATAATGATGGTAGATCGACATGAGGAAGATGACCACAATTTTGCAAGCCTACAAAATTTAATTTTTCAATTTTACTTATATTTTTAATCTCTTTTTTTCCTAGAATGCGATCATTTTCTCCACATAATGTTTTAATAGGGATGTTTTGGATATATTTATGTGTTCCAGCAAACCCTCCACTTTTTGCAAATGATGCAAGTGAATTCCTCCATCCTTTACAACCTAAATGAATTGAAGCAATTTGCTCTTCCATCTCACCAACACATTCATCTGGAAAAGCAAATGCTTGCCTACAAAGACTTTTTCTGACCTGCGGCAATCCAAGAAATGAGGCCCCAATTTGGTTAAGAGGGAAAGGGATACTCTTAGGTTCTCCGAATAATCCAGCCGGGGATAAAAGGATAATTTTATCAATAGAATCAGGAATTTCGAAAGCAAGTTTTAAAGATGTTGAGCCACCCATAGAGGCACCAATAATTTTTAGATTCTTAGTTATTTGTAAGGTCTTAAGAAGATCAATTAAATACGAAATTATTTTCGAGGAATTGTATTCATTTGTTGCGCACCTAGGACTAAAACCAAAACCTAATAGATCAGGAATTATAACTTGGAAATTTCTTTTTAATGATTTATATATTCTCCTAAACTCTAAAAAACTACTATCAAAGCCATGTAGAAGAAGTATAGGTTGACCTTCTCCTCCCATAACCACAGGAAATTTTAAAGAGTTCCAATTTTCATTGAGTTTTATCCACTTAACATCATTTGCCAAATAAAGACCTAATGGGTCTAATAGTGACAATTTGGCACTTTCGAAAAATTCCACATTTAAATTATTTAATTGTTCAAAATGGTTTTTAGTCAAAAAAATGATTATATTTTAATTTTTTGTTGTTCAAAATTTGTAATGACCTCTATTATGTCCTGTTTAAAAATTTCAAAAGGCAAAAAATGAATCTCAGATTTATCTCGACAAGTAAAATCAGCAATTTTCTCTAAATTATTATTTTCAAAAACATTTATTCCAAGTTGTGCAATAGTAGTTGGTAATTTCAATTCTTTCATGAGTACCAATAATTGTTTAATCGATTGATCAGCTAATTTATTATTATTTTTAATTTCTTCTAGTCTTAATTGCAATAATAATCCTACTCCAACAATCTCACCATGTAAGAATTTATTAGGGGTAATTATCTGAGTAATTGCATTATGAATAGCATGTGCTGCGGCAGTCCTACACTTTTCTCCACCAATACCTCCGATTAATCCTGCTGTAAGTCCACAAGCTTCTACAGTATTTCGCCAAGAAGGATTATTTTCGAATTGTCCTTTAAAAGCTTTTTCTCCATCTATTAATAGTTGATCTCTTAAAACTCTTGATATCTGAATCGCTTGTTGAACAAGTCCATCATCTATTGTTGAACTTGTTATTGAGGATTCATACCATTTTGCCAAAGCATCAGCTATGCCACTAGCAAGTGTTCTAGATGGGGCTTTTTGAATAAATTTATGATCATATACTAGGATTCTTGGACAAGATCCTAATGCAACATCCTTTATGAATTGGCCATCTTTTGTATAAATATTCGATAAGGCTGTCCAACCTGCACATGTAGAGGCGCTAAGAGGCACTGTAATACAAGGGATATTAAGACACTCTGCTATATATTTCCCAGAATCTAGAACCTTGCCACCTCCAGCAGCGATAACAGAATCATTATTATTCTTTAAAATGATATTCTTTACTCTTGAAATGTCTTCATAACAACAATCAAATTGTAAATTAGCAGAATTAACAATAAGGTTTTGATTTTTTAAATCATTAAATATTTTATTTCTCAGATTATTTGTATGAATCCCCCTACCTAAAATTAATGGACTTTTGGTTAATTTAGTAATTTGAGGTAAAGCTTTTTCCCAAGCATCTTTCCCCCTAAATACAATTTCTGGAGAAATTAACTGCATATTTGTTTTAATGCCTAAAAGTTAGCACTTGCTAACTCTTGAGAAGACTCTTCAGAAGAAATATTGATTGTAACTTTTTTATTATCGTCTATATCAACTAAAGCCTTGTCTCCATCTTTTATTCTTCCTGAAAGAACTTCTTCAGCCAAACTATCCTCTAATAATCGCATAACAGCTCTTCTTAAGGGTCGTGCTCCATATGAAGGATTATAGCCTTCTTCAACAAGTCTTTCTTTGAAAGCATCAGTTACGCTTAATTTAATGCCCTTATCTTCTAGTCTTGCAAAAACCTCTTGTAACATAATTTCAGCAATTTCTTTAACCTCGTTTTTAGATAGTTGCCTGAATACAATTATTTCATCAAGTCTATTTAAAAATTCAGGTCTGAAGTATTGCTTTAGTTCTTCATTAACTAAAGATTTAATTCTATTGTATTGACTATCTTCAACAGAATCACCAGAAAACTCAAATCCTAAGCCGCCTCCACCTTTCTCAATCACTTTTGAACCAATATTAGAAGTCATTATTAGCAAAGTATTTTTAAAATCTACAGTTCTACCTTTGGAATCTGTTAGTCTACCGTCCTCAAGAAGTTGTAATAACAAATTGAATACATCTGGATGAGCTTTCTCTACTTCATCAAATAAAACAACGGTATAAGGTCTTCTTCTAACCGCCTCAGTAAGTTGACCACCTTCATTAAAACCGACATATCCCGGAGGGGAACCTATAAGTTTACTAACAGTATGTCTTTCCATAAATTCTGACATATCTAATCTAATCATGGCTTCTTCGCTACCGAAGAAGTAGGAAGCTAATGATTTAGTCAATTCAGTTTTTCCTACACCAGTAGGTCCTGAAAAGATAAAACTTGCGATGGGCCTATTTGGATTTTTTAAACCAACTCTTGCTCTTCTGATAGCTCTAGAAACAGCTTTTACAGCTTCATCTTGTCCAATTAGCCTTTGGTGAAGTGTTTCCTCCATATTGAGTAGCTTGACTGATTCAGTTTCAGTTAATTTTTGAACAGGTACACCAGTCCAAGATGCAACAATATGTGCTACGTCCTCTTCATTAACCATAGGGTTTTGTAAAAGTTTTGAATCATTTTTTACTGAGTTTGTATCAACACTAGATTCATCCTCAGTTGTAGATTCTTTTTTATTTTCAAGAACCTCTTTAATTTTTGCAGATAATTCGATCTCCTTTTCTCTTAATTGGCCAGCTTGATCAAAATTTTGATCTCTGACAGATTCTTCCTTTTGTTTTTGAATTTGTCTCAGTTCTTTGTCTATTTGTTTTGCTTCAGGTGGAAGTTTAGAGTTTATTAAACGTACTCTACTTCCTGCCTCATCGATAAGGTCTATAGCTTTATCGGGCAAGAACCTATCGGATATATATCGATCTCCTAGGTGCGCTGCAGCTTCTAAAGCTTCATCAGTAATTTTTAAGCGATGATGTTGTTCATAACGTTCTCGAAGACCTTTTAAGATTTCGATCGTATCTTCAATAGATGGTTCACCAACCATTACAGGTTGGAATCTTCTCTCTAGAGCGGCATCTCTTTCAATATGTTTTCTATATTCATCGAGTGTTGTTGCTCCAATACATTGGAGTTCTCCTCGGGCTAAGGCTGGCTTCAGAATATTTGCTGCATCTATAGCACCTTCAGCAGCTCCAGCACCAATTAAAGTATGCACTTCATCTATAACAAGTATTACATTACCGGCAGATTTAATTTCTTCCATTATCTTTTTCAATCTTTCCTCAAATTCTCCTCTATATTTTGTTCCAGCGACCAAGAGTCCTATATCAAGAGTTAAAACTCTTTTATCTTCAAGTATGTCAGGAATATCTCCTAGCTGTATTCTTTGAGCTAAACCCTCTGCAATAGCAGTTTTACCTACGCCAGGTTCACCGATAAGAACGGGATTATTTTTAGTCCTTCTACCTAATATTTGGACTACGCGATCTATTTCTGCATAACGGCCAACTACTGGATCGAGTTTTGATTCACTAGCAAGCTTTGTTAAATTTGTTCCAAATTCATCAAGAGTTGCCGTTTTTAAATTACCCTTGCTTGAATTAGCTCCACTTCCGACTTCAGCTGTTTCACCAAGCATCCTTATGACTTGAGTTCTCACTTTAGTGAGATCAATACTTAGATTTTCTAGCACCCTTGCAGCTACGCCCTCACCTTCTCTTATTAAACCCAGTAAAAGATGTTCAGTCCCTATATAATTATGACCCAATTGACGCGCTTCTTCAAGAGATAATTCTAAGACTCTTTTCGCCCTAGGGGTAAAGGGTATTTCTACAGCTACAAATCCTGAACCTCTACCAATTATTTTTTCTACTTCTATTCTTGAATCTTTTAAATTGACACCTAGTGATTTAAGAACCTTTGCCGCAACTCCTGTACCCTCACCAATTAGACCTAATAAAATCTGTTCTGTTCCAACGAAATTATGACCAAGTCTTCTCGCTTCCTCTTGGGCAAGCATAATGACTTTTATAGCCTTTTCTGTAAACCTTTCAAACATTAGAAGATTAAAATCCTACTAATAACCTACCAGTAATATGTCAATTTTGTGTTCAGAATGAGCTTTTGTGAATACCCAAAAGTATATTTTATTGAATTAAATTTAACTTTTTTAATGATATAGCAATAAATTATAGTAATTTCAAGCATTCTGGTTATCCGCACAATTAAATTTTTAAATTATTTGGTTGTTAATTTTTTTTCTTTTAATAAAGCATCTGAACCGTCTTTATAATAATTTCTTCTTATTCCTACAGTACAAAAATCAAATCTACTATAAAATTTCTCAGCCACGACATTAGTCTGGGAGACTTCTAAAAATAATTTATTTATATTTAATTTTTCACATTGTTTTATTAAATAGCTCATAAGGTAAGATCCAAAACCTCTTTCCCTATATTTCTGATTTACTACAAAAAAATTTATTTGCGCTTCATCAAGAACCACATGAAAAACACATATCCCTATTACTAAATTTGACAGTAATAACCCAAAGACTTTTATACCTTCTTTTTTAAATTCGTTAGCCCATTGCTTTTTACTCCACAAAGAAATTGTATTTGAATCTAATTCATAACATAAATCAATATCTTTCTCATTTATATCTTTAATGGATATCATTTTATAATAAATATAAAACTTAAAAAATTTGAAATTAAAGTCATTATATATATGACAATTTTAGAATAACTCTACTTGAAATTCTCCCATGGAAGAAAAAAAATCCTTTTTAAAAAAAAAGATTGACCTCAAAAGTCCTAATAAAAATATTGTACCTATTACTACAACCATTGGAAATGATGGGAAGTTATCAGTTGGTGGATGTTCTATTGAAGAATTAGTTAAAAAATATGATTCTCCTCTTTATATATTGGATGAAATCACTTTAAGAAACTCATGTAGAGCTTACAAAAATGCCTTGGAAAAATATTACCCAGGGAAATCTCTGCCAATATATGCCTCGAAGGCAAATAGTTCTATCTTTATGAGTAACCTTGTTTCCTCAGAAGGATTAGGACTTGATGCGGTTTCAGAAGGAGAACTATTAACTGCTCTTAAAGGTGGGGTACCAAATGAAAAAATTGTTTTTCATGGTAACAATAAATCAGACAAAGAGATAGAGTTTGCAGTTAGAAATAATATTCAAGTAATTGTAGATAATGATTATGACTTAGAAAGATTAGAGGGCATTTCAAATTCATTTAATCGTGATTTAGAAATAATGATTCGCTTTACTCCCGGAATAGAATGCCATACACATGAATACATAAGAACGGGATCATTTGATAGCAAATTTGGTTTCGGAATTGAATATTTAAATATTTTATTTGACAGAATCAATAATACAAAACATTTAAAATTAAAAGGATTACATGCTCATATTGGTTCCCAGATTTTTGAATTAGACCCACACAAGGATCTGGGAGAAATAATGGTAAATGTTATTTTAGATGCCAAAAAATTTGGCCATAATATTCAAAAATTGAATCTAGGTGGAGGTTTAGGTATTAAATATACAGAGAATGACGATCCTCCTTCAATTGATGAATGGGTAAAAACAATTTCCACATCCGTTGTTAAAGCTTGTAAAAAACACAATTTAGATTTACCTACATTGATGTGTGAGCCTGGAAGATCTATCGTATCTACAGCAGGAATAACAATTTACAAAATAGGTGCCTTTAAAGAAATCCCCGGGATCAGAACGTATTTGTCAGTTGATGGTGGCATGAGTGACAATCCAAGACCAATAACATATCAATCGAATTATTCTGCATGTTTGGTAAGTAATCCCTTTAATATTAATTCCAAAAATAAATATACTATTGCTGGCAAGCACTGCGAATCAGGAGATGTATTGTTTAAGGAAATAGAACTAGCAGATTGCAAAACAGGAGATCTTATATGTGTTTTTGGTACTGGTGCATACAATAATTCAATGAGTTCTAACTACAACAGAATTCCAAGACCTGCCGCTCTCTTAGTTTGTAATGGTGAAGCAGAAATCATTCAAAAAAGAGAAAGTCCATTTGATCTTTTAAAATATGATGTCTTGCCTGATCGCTTTCTCAAACAAAATTAGGTACATTTAAATTAAATTTGTTTTTAATGTGAATTTCTGGGGGATTATAAATTTAAAGCTTTTATTAGATGTTTTATTCGCTGTCGGTTTCGGACTTTTATTATTTTCTAGAGTAAAAGAACAGCGGACATTATGGCTTTTAAGGGGATATTTATTTTTAGTCTCATCCGCATGGTTTATTCAAAGATATGCATATCTTCCATTAACATCAAAATTAATTGATGCTGTAGTTCTAGCTTGCTCTCTCTCTTTAGCAATTCTTTGGCAAGGAGAGCTAAGAAGATTAATGGAATTATTAGGCACTGGCAGGTTAGCTGTATTACTAGGAAATCCAACAAAGGAATTTAGGGCAACATCCACTACTATTACTCAGTTAGTTGATACTGCAGGTAAACTTTCTCAGAATAGGAGAGGTGCTTTAATCGTTGTGGATTTGGGGAGTGATTTAAGGCCTGAAGATTTTTTATATTCAGGTACAAATATTCAGGCACAATTATCAACTGACCTTTTAATAAATCTTTTTGCAACAGATACGCCTTTACACGATGGAGCAGTTCTTGTGAAAGGTAACAAAATAATATCTGCTGGTGTAATACTTCCGCTCTCAAGACAAGGAATCAGCAGATACGGCACAAGACATTTAGCTGCATTGGGAATTACAGAAAGATTTGACAGGTGTATTTGCATTGTTGTTTCTGAAGAAACAGGTACATTATCATTAGCAAACCAAGGGAAACTTGAAAGACCAATTACCAGTAGTAGATTACAAGAACTTCTTGTAAATTTAATAGGGAATCAAAACTCAATAGGAATAAATAAAACATCTTTAAGTAAAAATGCTTTGTCCCAAAAGACAAATCCAAGTGATATTATTAGTGATATCAATGAAGAAGAGTCCAATAAATCAGAAATCATTACCGCCAAAAAGGATTAACTAATGAGTTTAGAGAAAATAATAGACAATAAAAATAATGACTTATCCATTAAAATAGATAAGCAAAAAGTGCCAAAACATGTAGCAATAATTATGGACGGCAATGGGAGATGGGCGACTAGAAAAGGTTTACCCCGATCATTTGGACATAAACAGGGCGTTAGTGTATTAAAAAAAATCCTCAAAGCTGCCAAAAATTTAGGTTGTAAGGTAATTACTGTTTATGCTTTTTCAACTGAGAATTGGACAAGACCAACAAAAGAAGTTAATTTTCTTATAAATCTATTTAGCGAAGTTTTAAAAAACGAAATTAAAGAGATACATGAAGAATCAACAAAAATAAAATTTATTGGAGATTTAACTCCTTTCCCAAAAAATTTAAAAGAAATAATCTCTAGTTCAGAATCACTTACTAAAAACAACAATAAATTTTTATTCAATGTTTGTGTTAATTACGGCGGTAGACAAGAAATCGTAAAAGTTGCAAAAGAACTAGCATTAAAATCTTCTTCTGGGGAAATAAAACCAAGTGAAATTAATGAAGAATTATTTAATTCAGAACTATTAACTGGAGGGATAAAGGATCCAGAATTACTAATAAGAACTAGTGGCGAAAAAAGGATCAGTAATTTTCTTTTATGGCAATTAGCATATTCAGAAATTTATATATCTGACGTACTTTGGCCAGAGTTCAATGAGCATGAATTTCTTAAAGCAATAATTGATTACCAATCAAGAAATAGACGTTTCGGCGGTATAGAATCATTACCAAATGAATCTTTTGAAGATTCTCAATATTCTATCTAATAAAAAATGCCTAATTCGAATAATCAGTTATTAAAAGAAATTAGGTTCGATTGGAATAAAGAGGAGATATTGGAAATACTTGATATGCCTCTTATTGATTTAATGTGGGAATCACAAACTGTTCACAGGAAATTTAACAAATACAACATTCAATTAGCATCTTTGTTCAGCGTAAAAACTGGTGGATGTGAGGAAAATTGTTCGTACTGTAGCCAATCAATTTATAGTGCTAGCGAAATCAAAAGTCATCCACAATTTCAAGTTGAGGAGGTTATGGCAAGAGCTAAAATAGCAAAAAATGAGGGCGCAGATAGATTTTGTATGGGTTGGGCGTGGAGAGAAATTAGAGATGGGAAATCTTTTAATGCAATGTTAGAGATGGTTAGCGGTGTAAGAGATTTAGGGATGGAAGCATGCGTTACTGCTGGGATGCTTACAGAAGAACAAGCTTCCAGGCTGGCTGATGCAGGTTTGACCGCTTATAACCACAATCTTGATACTAGTCCTGAGCATTATAAAAATATTATTACTACTAGAACTTATCAAGATAGACTAGATACTATAAAAAGAGTAAGGAATGCAGGAATAAATGTTTGTTGTGGAGGGATAATAGGCTTGGGTGAAACTAATGGCGATAGAGCATCCCTTTTGGAAGTACTTTCAAACATGAATCCACACCCTGAAAGTGTTCCTATAAATTCATTAGTAGCTATTGAAGGTACTGGTTTAGAAGATAATCAAGAAATTGATTCGATTGAAATGATAAGGATGATAGCTACGGCAAGAATTCTTATGCCTAAAAGTAAAATAAGATTAAGTGCAGGGCGAGAGAAGCTTTCAAAAGAAGCCCAAATTTTATGTTTTCAATGTGGGGCAAATTCAATTTTCTATGGAGATGAGTTACTCACAACTTCAAATCCATCATTTCAATCAGACAGAAAACTTCTTAAAGAGGTAGGAGTATCATTTAACAAAGATTTTGAAACTCGTGAAAAAACATTATTTTCTTTATGAAAGGCAAAAATTATAAAATAGTTTCTCTTTACTCTTTCTTCCCATTTCAAGAAAACTTAATTATTGATCTAAAAAGTAAATTATTAGAAATCGGATATGAAAACGATCTTTCAGGATTATTAATTTTTGCAAGTGAGGGCATTAATGGAACTATTTGTGCTGAGAAAAATGTAATTGATATTGTGATCAATTTACTTAATAAATATGCAGATAATAGAAATTTAAATATTAAAGTAAACTTTTCAAAAAAGAAAGTCTTCAAAAAATTAAAAATAAAAATCAAGAAAGAAATAGTTACCATGGGTGTCCCTGAAATAAACCCTTCAGAAAATAATGGGACCTATATTGACTCAGCTAATTGGAATAAGTTAATTAAAAATCAAAATACAATAGTCATTGATACTAGAAATCATTATGAGGTTTCTGTAGGTACATTTCAGAACTCTATAAACCCAAATACAAGAAACTTTAGCGAATTCCCCAAGTGGGTAGATGATCAATTAGATACCCATTTAGAAAATAAAGAGTCTACAAATATAGCAATGTTTTGTACCGGAGGAATAAGATGTGAAAAAGCTACTAGTTTGCTTAAAAAGAAAGGTTATAAAAATATTTATCACCTACAAGGGGGCATCCTTCAATACCTAGATGATATACCAAAAGAAAAAAACTTATTTGAAGGTGAATGTTATGTTTTTGATAAAAGAGTTGCTTTAGATCAAGAATTAGAAAAAGGCTCCTACTCAATTTGTCATGCATGTGGAATGCCAGTTTCAATTCAAGATCAAGAAAGAAAAGAATATAGAAAGGGTATCCAATGTCATTTCTGCATAGACCAATTCAGTGATGATGATAGGAAAAGATTTGAAGAAAGACAAAAACAAATCGATAGATTAAAAGTGGGAAATCATAAAATCTTTAAGGACTAATTTTCAAAATCATGAAAGTTGAAGAATTAGAAAAATTAGCAGGTAACATTGGATTATTAATTAAAATTCAAGTTAGAGAAACTCTGGGATTATGTTTCTTTAGAATCGTTATAGCAGAACAGAAAGATAACATAATTAAGATTTGGGCAGAAATGAAAGGTTGGACTTATTTAAATAAACAAGGTATTCAGCTTGATACATTAAGAATCCTTAGTAAGGCTCCTGCTTTTGTTTCGGAATTAATATGGGCAACAACAATGGCTTGGGCAATTGAAAAAAAATCAAGCAACAAAGTAAGACTTTTAGCTATTTTTGATAGTGAAGGATATAGTAAAAAACTTGTAAGATATTTCAAGTTAATAGGATTCAAAATTGTAAAAGAAGTTGGTTCTAGCCCAGTAGATCTTTTATTAAGATTGGTTTGGGGAGGTGCAGGTACACTTATGAACGGGGAATGTATTTCCATATTGAAAAAATTTGAAAAGAAACTCTCTTTAATTGAAAAAAGTTAACCCGCATGATAACTGCTTCTAACTAAAGGGCCAGAAGATACTTTTTTGAATCCTAATTCCTTAGAGAAGCGATATAAATATTCAAACTCTGATGGATCCCAATATTTCTTAACTTCCAAATGATTGAATGAGGGCCTTAAATATTGGCCAATTGTAATTTGATCACAATCTATTTTTTTAAGATCATGAATTGTATTTTTTATTTCATCCAATGTTTCACCAAGACCTAACATAATGCCTGATTTAGTTTGAATATGAGGAGCAATATCTTTTGACTTTTTTAGTAAACTAAGGGATTTTTTGTAATTTGCACCCCTCCTAACTTCTTTTTGCAGTCTTTCAACAGTTTCAAGGTTATGATTAAAGCATATTGGATCTTTTTCTAAAATCATCTTCAATCTCTCAGTCTGAAGGTTATTAGTTTCATCAAAATTTTTGCCCCCACCCCATAAATCAGGAGTTAAAACCTCTATTTTAATTGTTGAATCAATTTTTCTGATCTCATCAATTGTAGATATAAATAAATTTGCACCATGATCAGGGAGATCGTCTCTAGCTACAGATGTCAAAACAACATATTTTAAATTTAGTACTTTCACTGCTTCAGCGACTTGAGTACATTCATCAATATTGACAGAACTAGGTCTACCTTTATTTACCTGACAAAAAGCACATGAACGAGAACATATCGATCCACCCAGTAAGAAAGTGGCTGTTCCTGAGGCATAACATTCTGCTCTATTAGGACATCTTGCTTCTTCACAAATAGTATGAAAATTTGATTTTTTGATGAGTGTTTGTATTTTTTCGAATTCTGAAGCTTTACTAATAGGAAATTTAATCCAAGAGGGAAGTCTTAAGATTTTTTCTTTCTTGATTAGATTATTGTCTCTCATTGTCTAATTAAGTTTTGTTCTTCCTTCTAACGCCCTTGCAAGTGTAACTTCATCTACATATTCAAGTTCACTGCCCATTGGTAGGCCATATGCAATCCTCGTAACTTTAGTAAAAGGAGCTAACAATTTTCCAATATAAAGACTTGTTGTATCTCCCTCAACACTGGGGGTCAATGCCAATATGATCTCATCTATTTCAGATTTACTAACTCTTTCTACCAAACTTCTTATTTCTAAGAGTTCGGGACCAACAGAATCCATTGGAGATATTAAACCACCAATAACATGGTAAACACCTTTAAATTCTCTGGCGCGCTCCAAAGCAAGCAAATCTTTAGTTTCTGCTACTACACAGATTAGTTTTTGATTTCTTTCAGTATTTTTACAAATTTCACATTCATCTTCTGAAGTAAAATTGAAACATTTTTTGCAACGACCAACATTACTATGTGCTTCTAACAGAGCCTTTGAAAAATCTCTTATTGTACTTTCAGGTTGTTTTAAAACAAACAGGGCTAATCGTTGCGCTGTTCTTGGACCAATCCCTGGGAATTTCTCAAAATGACCAATTAATTTTGAAAGCGGTTTGGTATAAGTAATCAAAATTAAACTATTTCTAGGGATAATTTAGACGCAAAATTATGAATTGCCATAATTGTTTGCTTTTAATGTCTTATTATGTTTTTAATTAGTAATTTCAAACAAAATGAAAAATATTAAATTTAACCCTTTCAAATATTTATTTTTGATTTTTTTGTGTTTAACACTTAGTGCTTGTAGTGGCGGACTCAATGCGGGATTAGAAGCTTATCAAAGTCCAGATGGAAGATATGCCTTTTTGTATCCAACAGGATGGACGAGAGTAAAAGTCGATGGAGGACCTGAAATTATTTATCATGACTTAATAAATAGTAATGAGACCTTAAGTTTAGTTATTTCTGATGTAAATAAAGAGGTTCAATTAGAGCAATTAGGAAGCCCAAGTGAAGTAGGTCAAACATTAATTGATAAAGTAATTGCTCCCGAAGGTTCAGGTAGAAATGTAAAACTTATAAATGCCAATCAGAGGGAGGCATCCAATCATATTTTCTATGATTTAGAGTATGAATTAAATTTAAATGAAAAGGCCAGACACGAATTAGCTACTGTCGTAATTGATAGAGGAACACTTTACACTTTTGCTGTGGGAACAAATGAAGAGAGATGGAATAAAGTTGACGGCATGTTTAGTAATGTAATTGAGTCATTTAAATTTTTAATATAGTTTAGAAATTCTATACTAGATTCCTAATTGAACAATCCACAAATCAGCATATATTTTGTTCTGATCTAATAGTTTTTCATGTTTTCCACTTTCAACTATTTTACCCTTATCAATAACAATAATATTATCCGCATTTTTTATAGTGCTTAATCTATGAGCTATTACTATAGTGGTTCTTTCTTTTGTAATTTTAGATAATGATTTTTGAATTAAAGCCTCTGTTTCATTATCAACTGAGGCCGTAGCCTCATCTAATATTAATATTGGAGCATCCTTTAAAACAGCTCTAGCCAAGGCAATTCTTTGGCGTTGACCTCCTGAGAGCCTTTGCCCCCTTTCTCCTACTATAGTTTTATAACCATCTGGCAATTGTTCAATAAATTTATGAGCTTCAGCAATCTTTGACGCTTTAATGATATCTTTAAAACTTGGGTTAATTGAGCCATAAGCAATATTTTCTTGTACGCTGCCATGAAATAAATAAGTTTCTTGACTTACTAAAGATATGCACTTTCTTAAATTCCTCAAATTTATTTCTTTAATAGAAATGTCATCCAAGGTTATTGAGCCATTATTACTATCATAAATCCTAAGAAGAAGTTTTATTATTGTACTTTTCCCAGAACCTGTTAAACCAACAATTCCTAATGTTGAGTTTTTTTCAATTTTGAAATTTATGTTTTTTAAAGTTAAATCTCGTCCAGGATAATTAAAATTTACATTATTAAAAATAATTTCTCCTTTAATATCTTTAGGTTCAATTTTTATTTTCCCATCTTTTATTTTTATAGGTGTATCTATGAGATCAATTACTCTATCTATTGATGCCATAGATCTCTGAAAATCATCTAAAACATGTCCCAAAGTAGTTAGAGGCCATAATAGTCTTTGTGTAATAAATACTAAGAAACTATAAGTACCTACATTAAGTGTCTTATTCCAAGTTTGGAAACCTCCAATTAGTAGAATTGCTATAAAGGCAAATAATATTGCAAATCTTATAAGAGGGATAAAAGCTGAAGATAATTTTATCGCAGCCTTATTACTTCTTTGATAAGCGAGACTTTCTTTATTTAATCTATTTAGTTCCCATTTTTCCTTAGTAAAACTTTTAATGGTCAGAATTCCACTTAAATTATTATTAAGTCTTGATGCCAACAGCCCAGCTTTATTTCTTACATCTCTGTATTTTGGAGCGAGCTTCCTTTGAAATTTAATTGATCCTAAAAATATGATTGGAATAGGAAAGAAAGCAAACAAAGCAATTTTTGGGGCAACAAAAATCATAGTGCCCCCAATTATTAACACAGTTATAAATAACTGAATAATCTGATTAGCCCCTTGGTCTAGAAATCTCTCGAGTTGATTTATATCATCATTCAAAATAGATAATAGTCTTCCAGTATTATCATTTTCAAAAAAATCCATATCTAATTCCTGTATATGCTCATAAGCTTTTATTCTTAGTTTATGTTGCGATAGCTGAGCCAAATTTCTCCATAAAATCGAATATAAATATTCAAAAGAAGATTCACCAGACCAAACTATTCCTGATGCAAATGCAAGAAAAATTAATTGTGCTGGAACTGCTTTTATCCCAAAACCAGAAATCCATGAATTCTGTTCTTTTACAACGATATCCACTGCAAGACCAATTATTACAGGGGGGGCTAAATCTAATATTTTATTAATTATGGAACTAAAAAAAGCAAAAAATAGTAATCTTCTTTCTTCAATAAGATTCAAATAAAGTCTAATTATTGGATTTTGATTGTTCTTAGACCTCATAAGATCGCAATTAAATTTTCCTATTATGATTTAAACTTTCTTTAGTTTCTAATTTACATTTTGTTTTTGCATCTTGATGACTTGCAGTTTGCGTGAATTCTTTGTAGTAACATTCACAAGTTTCATTTGCAATTTCTTCACTATATACCATTTCTGCTTTCATCATCTCCTCTTTAACACTCTGAATACAAAATAATTTGATGATTGAATTATTTTTTGTTTGAGCCAAATATTGATTAAAAGAGTTGAATAAAATCATTAAATTCAACAAAATAAAGAATTTATATTTGCTTGCTTTCATTATCTATTATTAGTTTCTTACTTTAATTTTTTTTAATTTATTTTTAGTTTCTCTATGCAGATCTCTAGGTAAATCAACCAAACTATAATCATTAAAAATCTGTATCTTACCTATGGATCTACCATTTATATTAGTTGAATTACAGATTGAGGATATAATATTTGCTACTCTAACACCATCAAATTTACCAAAGTCAAATTTGTAGGTTTCAAAAGAATCATTTTGAAAATTATTTCTTCTATTTGAATTTCTCATACGATTATTACCATTTCTATTTGATCTATTTCTATCAGTATTATTTTGTTTATGAATCCAAGAATCATCTTCATTAACAAAAAATGCTTTATTACCTATTACTAAATTAATCGCAGCCATTGCAATATTTGAGTCATCCATAGAGTGTTTTTCTTTTAAATTATCTAGTACATCAATAATCAAAGCTTTATTTTCTTCATTATCTTCTTTAGCTAAAGAACTCTCATTAACGTTCTCTATAAGTTTCTCCATCCTTTTTTCATTTATTATTTTATTGCTTGGTATATTAATTTCTTCAATCTTAGTTCTTGTTGAGTTTTCTAAGTTTCTTAGAAAATGTTTTTCTCTATGATTAACGAATAAAATTGCCTCTCCGGATCTGCCTGCCCTTCCAGTCCTTCCAATTCTATGAGTATATGTTTCCTTATCAAAAGGAAAATCGTAATTAACAACTAGTTTTATCCTCTCTACATCTAATCCTCTAGCTGCAACATCAGTTGCAACAAGAATATCAATAAATCCTTTTTTTAATCTATCTACAGTATTTTCTCTTTGATTTTGAGGAATATCTCCATTAAGCACTGCCACACTATGACCTAAATTTTCTAAAGCTTCTGCTATTGAAGTAGTAAGTAGTTTTGTCCTTACAAAAATTATTACTCCCTCGTTATTAAGTTCTAATATTCTTTTTAAAGCATCTAATTTATGATGCCTTTGGACGTAAAGAAATTTTTGCGAAATTAATTGGGTTTCTTTTTTGACACTTTTGATTAATATTTCGGCGGGATCATTTAGATATTTTTTTGCTATGTTTCTAATCTCATTAGGCATTGTTGCTGAAAACAATACCATCTGCTTATTTTTAGGTAGTTGATCTATTATCCATTCAATATCTTCAAGAAAACCCATATTTAAC